>NZ_AZVA01000008.1:0-174038 GCF_000513975.1 Paracoccus sp. J55 | reverse complement strand
GTTCTGAGCCAGGATCAAACTCTCAAGTTGAAAGCCACCGAAGCAGCTATCCTTGACAGAAGAACCTTGCACATCTGTCACCCGCGACTAGCGGGTGATCATCTCTGCTTGTCGTTCCACAAAACGTGAACCGTCAAACAGTGAAGCTGACACCTGGATCATCGGGTTCCCCCTACCAGGCCGATATGCAAACTCCCTCGCCGAAAAACGACCAGACCGCCCGCATATCCCTTCAGATATACCATAATGTCAAAAAGCAGAGGAAACAAAATCGCGGAAGATGCGTCATTCGCTTGACGCCCCGTCCGGTCAGTCATTCCCAGATTGTCTCGGTTCCGCTCCCGCTTCCCCGTCCCGTCCGACGCTGCCGTCGTTCGGTGAGCGGGTATCTAGACCCCGCAAAACAAACCCGCAAGACCAAAAATAAAGAAAAATGACAGAAGAAGGTAACTGCCCGTAAAGTAAGAGGAAAATGGGGAAAGCCTCCGTGGGCCGCAGGGCCTCGGTCTCTTCGAGGGAAGCTTCCTGCTCGGCGCCGATTCTGCGCGCATTGCTCTGATAGCGCGGGAAACCGCAGCTTTTGCTGGATAGCGGCGGCGGAACGGGCGGCGGGGCATGATTCTGGCAGGAAAGAATCCTGTCGGGATTCGCAGAATCGGCCACCGGCCCCATGCGACGCTCCGGATATGGAGCGTCCTGCAGGGACGGGGGGCTCCGCCCCCCGCCCTTCCGGCCCCTGGACGGGGCCGGAAGGGCGTCCCCCGGAGTATTTGGGAAACGGAGAAAGCCGGCAGACCCGAAGAGATTCAGTCGGGGTGGAACTCCGGCTTGCGCTTTTCCAGGAAGGCCCGCATGCCCTCGCGCTGGCCTTCGGTGCCGAACAGCCGGTGGAACAGCCGACGCTCCCAGGCGACGCCCTCGGCCAGCGACAGCTCCTCGGCCCGCATCACCGCCTCGCGCGCCAGCCGCGTCGCGGGCCGCGAATAGCCGGCGATCTGCTTCGCCGCCGCCATCGCCTCCTCGACCACCTGATCGTCCGGCACCACACGCGCCACCAGCCCGGCGCGCAGCGCCTCGGTCGCGTCCATCATCCGGCCGGTCAGGTGCAGGTCCATCGACAGCGCCCGGCCGATCAGTTTCGTCATGCGCTGCGTGCCGCCCATGCCGGCGATCACGCCCAGCTTGACCTCGGGCTGGCCGAATTTCGCGCCCTCGCCGGCGATGGCGAAATCGCACATCATCATCAGCTCGCAGCCGCCGCCCAGCGCATAGCCGTTCACCGCCGCGATCTTGGGGGTGCGCGTGGCGGCGAAGCGGTCCCAGGTCGAGAAGAAATCGGCCTCGACCATCTCCTCGGCGCTCTTCTCGGCCATTTCCGAGATGTCCGCGCCGGCCGCGAAAGCCCGCTCCGAGCCGGTGACGACGATGGCGCCGACGCCCCTGTCGGCATCCAGCGCCTCGGCCGCCGCCGTCAGCTG
Source organism: Paracoccus sp. J55 (assembly GCF_000513975.1). Lineage (NCBI taxonomy): Bacteria > Pseudomonadati > Pseudomonadota > Alphaproteobacteria > Rhodobacterales > Paracoccaceae > Paracoccus > Paracoccus sp. J55. The sequence goes on along the minus strand of NZ_AZVA01000008.1, from coordinate 172,560 downwards.
CTCGGCCAGCGCCGAGTCCAGTGCGTTCAGCGCCTCGGGCCGGTTCAGCCGGATCAGCGCCACCCGGCCCTCCCGCGTGATCTCGATCAGTTCAGCCATGCTCCCCCCTCACAGGTTGCGGGCGATGACGAGGCGCTGCACCTCGCTCGTGCCCTCATAGATCTGACAGACGCGCACGTCGCGATAGATGCGCTCGACCGGGTAATCGGCCAGGTAGCCATAGCCGCCATGCAGCTGGATCGCCGCCGAACAGACCCTTTCCGCCATTTCCGAGGCGAAAAGCTTGGCCATGCTGGCCTCGGTCAGGCAGGGCTTGCCGGCCTCGCGCAGCATGGCGGCGCGCAGCACCATCAGCCGCGCCGCGTCGATCTGCGTCGCCATGTCGGCGAGCTTGAAGGCCACCGCCTGATGCTCGATGATCGGCCGGCCAAAGGTGATGCGTTCCCGCGCATAGGCCAGGGCCGCCTCATAGGCGCCGCGCGCCATGCCGACCGCCTGCGCGGCGATGCCGATGCGCCCGCCCTCCAGGTTCGACAGCGCGATCTTGTAGCCCTCGCCCTCCGCCCCCAGCCGGTTCTCGACCGGCACGCGCATGCCGGTAAAGGCCAGCGCGCAGGTGTCCGAGCTGTGCTGCCCCAGCTTGTGCTCGACCGAGACCACCTCGTAGCCCGGCGTATCCGTCGGCACGATGAAGGCGGAAATCCCCTTCTTGCCGGCCGCCGCATCCGTCACCGCAAAGACGATCACCACCTTGCCGTTCTTGCCCGAGGTGATGAACTGCTTGGCCCCGTCGATGACGTAATGGTCGCCCTCGCGCCGCGCCTTGGTGCGCAGGTTCGAAGCGTCCGAGCCGGCATGCGGCTCGGTCAGCGCGAAACCGCCGATCCACTCGCCGCTGGCCATCTTCGGCAGGAAGCGCGCCTTCTGTTCGTCGGTGCCGAAGCGCAGGATCGGCACGCAGCCGACCGAGCTGTGCACCGACATGATGGTCGAGCATGCCCCGTCCGCCGCCGCGATCTCCTCCAGCGCCAGCGCATAGGCGACCGCGCCGGTCTCGGACCCGCCATGTTCCTCGGGCACCAGCATGCCCAGAAAGCCCAGTTCGCCCATCTCGGTCAGCTCGGCGCGCGGAAAGGCATGCTCGCGGTCGCGCTGCGCCGCCCCCGGCGCCAGCCGTTCGCGCGCAAAGTCGCGGGCAGCGTCGCGGATCTGTTCCTGTTCCTCGGTCAGCATCATGGCATCCTCTCGATGGCCACCGCCGTCGCCTCGCCGCCGCCGATGCACAGGGACGCGATGCCGCGCTTGCCGCCATGCGTCTCCAGCGCCGCCAGCAGCGTCACCAGCACCCGCGCGCCGGATGCGCCGATGGGATGGCCCAGCGCGCAGGCGCCGCCATGCACGTTGACCACCTCATGCGACAGGCCAAGATCGCGCATCGCCGCCATGGCGACCACCGCGAAAGCCTCGTTCACCTCGAAGAGGTCGTAATCCGAAAGCGCCGTCCCCGTCCGCTCCAGCAGGCGCCGGACCGAGCCGATGGGCGCGGTCGGGAACAGGCTGGGCTTGTCGGCATAGGTCGCGTGCCCCAGGATGCGCGCCCGCGGCACCAGCCCGCGCCGCTCGGCCTCGGATGCCCGCATCAAGACCAGCGCCGCCGCCCCGTCCGAGATCGACGAGGAATTCGCCGCCGTCACCGTGCCCCCCGGCCGGAAGGCGGGCTTCAGCGTCGGGATCTTGTCCAGCCGCGCCTTGCCCGGCTGCTCGTCGGTATCCACGACCGTCTCGCCGCCGCGGCCGCTGACCGTCACCGGCGCGATCTCGCCCGCGAAATGCCCGGCGGCAATCGCCTTCTGCGCCCGGGTCAGCGAGGAAATCGCGAATTCGTCCTGCGCCTCGCGGGTGAACTGATAGGCTTCCGCGCAATCCTCGGCGAATGTCCCCATCAGCCGGCCCTTGTCATAGGCATCCTCCAGCCCGTCCAGGAACATGTGGTCCATCACCTGGCCATGCCCCATGCGATAGCCGCCGCGCGCTTTGGGCAGCAGATAGGGCGCGTTCGACATGCTCTCCATGCCGCCCGCCACCACCACCTCGGCGGAGCCGGCGACAATCAGGTCATGGCCCAACATCGCCGCCTTCATGCCCGAGCCGCACATCTTGTTGACGGTCGTGGCCCCCGCGCCCAGCGGCAGGCCCGCGCCCAGCGCCGCCTGCCGCGCCGGGGCCTGGCCCTGGCCGGCGGGCAGCACGCAGCCCATGATGATCTCGTCCACCGCCTGCGGGTCCAGCCCGCCCAGCGCCGCCTTGATCGCGGTCGCGCCCAGCGCGGCGGCCTCGACCCCGGCGAAATCGCCCTGGAAGCCGCCCATCGGCGTGCGGGCCGCGCCCGCGATGACAATCGGATCGCTATCCATGATGAACCCCCTTATTTCGGTGCCATGCGCAGCGCGCCGTCCAGCCGGATGACCTCGCCGTTCAGCATCTGGTTTTCGACAATATGGCGCACCAGCGCCGCATATTCTGCCGGATTGCCCAGGCGCGGCGGGAAAGGCACATTGGCGCCCAGGCTGTCCTGCACCTCCTGCGGCAGCCCGGCCATCATCGGCGTGGCAAAGATGCCCGGCGCGATGGTCACCACCCTGATGCCGTGCCGCGCCAGTTCCCGCGCCGCCGGCAGGGTCAGCGCCGCGACGCCGCCCTTCGAGGCTGCATAGGCCGCCTGCCCGATCTGCCCGTCATAGGCCGCGATCGAGGCGGTGTTGACGATCACCCCGCGCTCGCCGCCCTCGCCCGGTTCATTGCGCGCCATGGCATCGGCGGCCAGCCGCAGCATGTTGAAGGTGCCGACCAGGTTGATCTGGATGGCGCGGGCGAAACTCTCCAGCCCGTGCGGCCCCTCGCGCCCGACGATCTTCTCGCCCGGCGCCACGCCGGCGCAGTTCACCGCCACGTCGATCCGGCCGAAGGCCTCCAGCGCCGCGGCCACCGCCGCCTCGCCCTCCGGGCCGCTGGTCACGTCGGTCCTGACAAAACGCGCCGCCTCGCCCAGTTCCGCCGCCATGGCCGCGCCAGCCTCGGCGTTGACGTCCAGCAACACCGCCCGCGCGCCCGCGCCGGCGGCCATGCGCGCCACCGCCGCGCCCAGGCCGGAACCGGCGCCGGTGACCAGAAAAACCCTGTTCTCGATCTGCATGATGTCCTTACTCCCGGGCCAGTTTCTCGACTTCCGCCTTGCGCAGGATGAAGCGCTGGATCTTGCCGCTCGGCGTCTTGGGCAGGTCGGCGACGAAATCGATCATCCGGGGATAGGCATGGGCCGACAAGCGTTTCTTGACATGCTGCGCCAGTTCCTCGCGCAGCGCCTCGGTCCCCTCGGCCCCCTTGGCCAGCACGACGAAGGCTTTCACGATCTCGGTCCGCTCGGGGTCGGGCACGCCGACCACCGCCGCCTCGACCACCGCGGGATGCTCGATCAGCGCGCTTTCCACGTCGAAGGGCCCGATGCGATAGCCCGAGGAGGTGATGACATCGTCCGACCGGCCGATGAAGCTGATCGACCCGTCCGGCTCGAACTCCACGCTGTCGCCGGTGCGGTAATAGCCCCCCGCCAGGGCCGGCGTCGCCTGGTTCAGATAGCCCGAGAACCACATCAGCGGCGAGCGTTTCATGTCGATGGCCAGCACGCCCGGCTGGTTCGGCCCCAACTCGTTGCCGTCATCGTCCAGCACCACCACGCGATAGCCCGGCATGGCCAGGCCCGCCGAGCCCGGACGCACCGGATGCTCCAGCCCGTGATGGTTGTTCACGCACATGCCCATCTCGGTCTGGCCATAATGGTCGTGGATCGGCACCGAAAGATGCTCGCCGAACCAGCGGATGATCTCGGGGTTCAGGGGCTCGCCGGCGGAACTGACCACCCGCAGCTGCCCCTTGACCGCCGCGGCCGCCTCCGGCCCCGCCGCGATCAGCAGCCGGTAGGCGGTGGGCGAGCCGGCAAGGCTCGTCACCCCCATGCGCCCGATGATGCGATAGGTGCTCTCGGCGGTAAAGCCGCCCTCGTAGAAGATCGTCGGCTGGCCCAGCAGCAAGGGCCCGGTCAGCGCGTAGTAAAGCCCGTAAGCCCAGCCCGGATCGGCGATGTTCCAGAACACGTCCGTCTCGCGCAGGTCGATGGCGTCGCGCATATAGGCGCCGAAGGCCAGCAGCGCCCGCAGCGGCACCGGCACCCCCTTGGGCAGCCCGGTGGTGCCCGAGGTTGACATCATCATGAACAGGTCCTCGCCGCGCCGCATCACCGGCTCGAATGCGTCCGAGGCCATGGCCAGCGCCGCGCGGAAATCCACGTCGCCCGGCGCCAGCGGCGCCTCGCCGCGCAGGGTGGCGACCAGCGGGCAATCCTCGACCTCGTCCAGCTTGGGCCGCTGCGCGGCATTCGTCACCACCAGCTTGGCGCCGCTGGTCTTCAGCCGGTGCTCGATGGCCTTGGGACCGAAGGCGGTGAACAGCGGCTGATAGACCGCGCCCAGCCGCCAGGCGCCCAGCACCGTCGCGACCAGCTCGACCGTGCGCGGCAGCAGCCCGGCCACCACGTCGCCCGGCCGGACGCCCTTGTCGCGCATCAGGTTCGCCGCCCGCGCCGACAGCGCGCGCAGATCCTCGAATGTGTATTCCGTCAGCGCCTCGTCGGCCGAGAGGCAGCGCAGCGCCACCCGATCCGCGCCGCAATGGCGGTCGCAGCATTCGACGCAGGCGTTCAGCCCGGTCTCCAGGTCGCCGCGCAGCCCGGCGATGGCGTCCTCGATGCGGAATTGCGCCACGGCCTGCTCATAGCCGGGCCGCGACCGGGACAGGGTCGTCGCAGACATGTCTTTCCTCCTCAACTCTCCCGCATTCCCGCGGGCTCCTCGAGTTCGGCGGCAGCTTAGCGCCGGATGCATTGCAAACAATGACATTCGCGGCCAGAATATCTGATCGGTTTTGCAATACGGCCGCCATGGAACGCCGCACCATCTCCCCCGGCTTCGTCGAGGACGCGCTGGACTGCCTTCACCGCCGCGGCATCGACCCGGCGCCGCTGCTGGCCCATGCCGGCATCGCGGCCTTGGGCGAGCCGGTCTCGAACCTGCAATACGGCAAGCTCTGGCTCGCCATCGCCGAGCGGATCCGCGACGAGTTCTTCGACGAGGCCGCCCGCCCCATGCGCCCCGGCAGCTTCCAGCTGCTCTGCCATGCGGTCCTGCATGCCGGCACGCTGGAGCGCGCGCTGCGCCGGGCGCTGCTGTTCCTGTCCGTCACCCTCGACGACCCGACCGGCACGCTGCGCCTGCGCGACGGCCAGACCGAGATCGTGCTGGGCGACGCCGGCCCGCCGCGCCGCGCCTTCGCCTATCGCACCTATTGGCTGATCCTGCTGGGGGTGATGTGCTGGCTGATCGGCCGCCGCATTCCGCTGATGCAGGTCGATTTCGCCTGCCCCGCACCGGAAAACCGCCGCGACTACCACCAGTTCTTCGGCGCCCCGGTGCATTTCGGCCAGCCCGCCAGCCGCCTGAGCTTTGCCGCCAGCTACCTGTCCCTGCCCACCATCCGCAGCGAAAAGGCTCTGGAAACCTTCCTGCGCGGCGCCCCCGCCAACATCCTGCTGCGCTATCGCCACGACCAGGGGCTGTCGGCGCGGATCCGCGCCCGGCTGCGCGCCGCCCCGCCCGAGGACTGGCCCGATTTCGACCGCCTCGCCGCCGAGCTGCGCCTGGCCCCCGCCACCCTGCGCCGCCGCCTGCGGGCCGAGGGCCAGGGCTTCGCCGCCATCCGCGCCGAGATCCGCCTGATGCGCGCCCGCCAGCTTCTGCGCGAAACCGGGCTCAGCGTGGCCGAGATCGCCGCCCGGCTCGGCTATGGCGAACCCAGCGCCTTCCACCGCGCCTTCCTCAAGCTCGCCGGCACTACGCCCGCCGCCTTCCGCCGCGACGCGCTCAGCCCGCCAGCACCCACAGCCGGAACCGCCGCCCGCCGGTGATCTCGCGCGCCAGCCCCAGGTCGCGCATCCGCGCCAGCAGCCGCTCGGCGGTGTCGCGGCTGATGCCGGCGCTTTCCTCCAGCATCGCCGCGCTCAGCAGCGGATGCGCGGCCAGCGCCCGGACCACCCGGCCCGGATTGTCGCCCTTGATGCGCGCCACCGCCGCCAGCGCCCGGACCTGCCACTCCGCCACCCGCGCCAGTTCGTGCCGCGCATCGGCGATGCCGGCCGTCACCGCCGCCAGATGCCCCGCCATGCGCTCGGCGGGCGTGCCGGCATCGACCCAGACGGCGCGGCCATGCCGGCCCAGCGGCACGAAGCGCAGCGCCTCGCAGCCCGCGGCCATGTCGCGCGCCGTCCAGGTGGCGGGCTCGGCCAGCAGCTCGGGCGCCGACAGCCCGCAAAGCCGCCACAGCACCCGCAGCGCCGGGGCCCGCGCCAGCGGCTCCAGCCCCGAGACCTGCGCCGCAAGCTCGCGGAACTCGCCGACGGCGGCGTCGAAATCCTGCCCCGTCGGCCGCAGCGCCAGCAGGTCGTCCAGGCCCGAGACCTCGGCCCGGTGCAGGCCCAGAAAGCCGCGCAGGTCGCGCGGATCGCCCTGCCCCTCCAGCCGCCGGATGCCCCAGCGCGCCAGCCGCATCGCCTCCAGATCGGCGCCGGCCCGCGCCTCCATCAGGTCGCGGCCGATCTCCTCGCGGCGCAGGGGCGTGCCCTGGGCCCAAAGCATCGCCTCGACCTCGACCAGCGCCAGCCGCCGGTTGGCGCCGGCCCGCGCCTCGGGCTCCAGCGCCGCCAGCGCGCCCTCCAGCCGCCCCAGCGCGAAGGCCGCGCGCGCCAGATCGGCGGCCAGCCCGGCCTGGGCGGAAAGCCACGCACCCGCATCAAAAAGCTGGCGCACCCCCCGTGTTCCGTGATATTCCATGTCCGAAGCGGATGGCATGTTTCCCGACCTGCAAGCAATCTTATCCGCAGAATATCCCCATTTTGCGGATCACTGGAAGGGGGCTTTCCAGCCCCCCGCCGCACCCCCTTTTCCGGCCCGGAAACCCGCGCCCTCGGGGGCAGGATCTTCCCCGCGGGGAAGATCAGTCCAGGCTCTCCAGCATGGCGCGCACCGCCGCCTCCAGCTTGCGCCGGTCCACGGCCGAGAAGTCGCGCGGCAGGCGGATCTCCAGCCGGCCGTTCGAGGCGGTGCATTTCGCGCTGCCATGTGGCTGCTGGATCTGGAAGCTGACGCGGGCCTTGCCGGCCGGCACCGACGGCGCCCGGCTGCGCGGTGCGGCCGGGCCCGCCTCGCCATCGCCCCCCTGCCCCGCATAGCGCCGCAGGATGTCCAGCTCGTCCCGGATCGAACGCGTGTCCCAATCCTTCAGCTCGGCCCGGATCGCCGCCGCCATGCCCGGCACCTCGTCCAGCCGCTGCGCCAGCGCCAGCCCCAGCGCGCGCGGGATTTCCGGCGCATACATCAGCGACTCGCCAAGCGCCTCGATCACCCGGATGAAGCTGCGGATATAGCTGCGCTTCTGGTAGCCGGCCGACTTGAACAGGATCGCCACCGCCTTTTCCGGGTCGTGCTCCTCGGTCATCGGGTCCATGGCGTAATGCAGCGCCAGCTGCGCCATCTCGGCGAACGAGATGTCCTTGCGCACCATGTTCTCGTCGACCATGCGCCGGTAAAGGCTCTCCAGCTCGTCGCCGCGGGCCGCGATCCCGGCCGGAATCCGGCCCCATTTCTCGGCATCGCCGGTCTCTTCCAGCAGCTGGCGATAGGCCGACAGCCGGCGCCAGCCCTGGATCAGCTCATAGCGGCCCTCGCCCGCCGGCTCGACCCGGATCGGGTTCGACAAGCCGATCTCGCGGATGGATTCGACCAGTTCCGACAGCTCGTAATCCGGCCCGGGCGCACGGTCGCGGATCAGCTTGCGGGTGTCGATGGCATCCAGCGGGATCATGTCGGTGATCAGCCCGGCGCGCTTCAGCCGCACATGCTCCTGCGCCAGCGCATCGTTTTCGGCGCGGATCTGCGCCTCCAGCCGGGCACGGTCGCGGGTGGATTCCGCCGTCTCGCTGATCGCCGTCGCCATCGGACCGCGGCGATGCTCCTTTTCCTCCTTCCCCGCGGGGAAGGTTTCCGGCGCCGCCTCGGCATCCGGCATCTCGATCTCGAACATGCGGCGCTTGCGGGTCATGCCTCATCCTCCAGCTTGTCCCAGGCGGCGACGACATGGGACTTGAACTCCTCATAGGCCTGATCGAAGGTCGCCCGCGCCCGCCGCCAGGTGCCGCGCGTCATCTCGCGATAGTCGATCTCGTAGATCGAGGACAGGAAGCGTCCGGATTGCTCGACCGCACGGGTCAGCTCGATCGGGTGCTGGGCCATGTGATTGCCGAAGACCTGCTGGAAGGCGCCATACATCGCCTGATGCAATTCGTTCGAGGGCTCGAAGCGGGTCATCAGGAAGCGGATGTCGGCAAAGGCCTTGGGCAGCTTGATCTTCCCCGTGGGGAAGTTCTCGAAACCATGCGACAGGTCCTCCAGCGCCTCGGAAAGCTGGCCGATGAAGCTGGTGGTCGAGTCGTATTCCCAATAGCCGGGGCCCGAAGGGATATAGAGCATGTCGGCGGCAAAGACGGCATTCATCGACTGGTAGCCGATGGCCGGCGGGCAGTCGAACAGGATCAGGTCATAGGCATCGTCCGCCAGGCTGTCGAGGAAGCGCGACACCGCGCCGAAGAAGGTCCATTCCGGGTTCAGATGCCGATACTGGGCGCTGGCGAACTCGACGAAGGCGGCATTGGCGCAGCTCGGCACGATGTCGATGGTGGACCAGGCGGTCGGCTTGATGAAATCGGCCGGGCGCAGCGTGCCAAGCCCCATGGCGCGGATCGAGGCCGGCAGCTTGCGCTGGGGCAGGGCGGTGCCGCTTTCCGCGCCGCGTGCGGCGGCGTTCATGCGGTCGGTCTCGCGCTCCAGGTCGCGGGCCATGATGCCCCAGACGGTATGGTCCTCGCCGACATCGGTCAGGCCCATGGAATGGCTCAGCGTCGCCTGCGGGTCGAAGTCCACCACCAGCACCCGATAGCCGTCCAGCGCCGCGGCATGGGCGAAGTGCAGCGCCACGGTCGACTTGCCGGCGCCGCCCTTGAAATTGGCGATGGCGGCGCGGAAGGCGCGCTTGCCCTCGGGCCGCCAGGGCATCAGCGTCTTGCGGTTGATGCGGATGCGGCGGCGCAGCTCGTTGATCTCGTCGAGCGAGAACCAGCGCTGGCGGCCGTCCTCCTCGACTTCCCCGAGGGGAAGGTTCGGCTCGGCCGCCAGCTTGCCGCGGAAGGTGGACTGGTTGATGCGGAAGATCAGCTCGGCGACCTCCCAGCTGGAAAAGCGGCGCAGGGTCTTCTCGTTGGCCGGGCTGAAGGTCTGGCGCCGGATCCAGCCCTGCATCTTCAGCGATTGCGCCTGCAGCTTGGCGAGGTCTTCATGCGTGTACATAGGATGCCTGTATTGATAGGACGCAGATTTTCTTCCGTTTCGCTTTTACGCCGGATTTGCACTTTTGGCAAAAGGCGTTTTCATTGACCGTGCCAAGATGCGGAAAATCCCGGATTTCCCGGCCCCCGCCGGCGAATCGCCCGGCGAATCCCCTGGCCGGACCCGGCCGGACGCAAAGCCGGAAATGGGGGACGCCACGACCCGGAGCGTGCCGGAATAGGGGACAAAACCGCGCGATAGGGGGACGTTCAGGATGTCCCGCTATACCATTGATACCGTTTTTTCTTTGATGATTTGGGCCGGAAAATCGGCCCGGCTGGGAATCGCTTGACAGAATCGGATTTCAGGACGCAAATACGAAACAGATGGCGAAAAGCGTTTCAAACGGCACCAGACCGACGCCGTCATCCGGGTTCTGACCCAGCAGGCAGGGCCCATCGGGCAGAGGAAAGGCAGCCGGACGCATCCGGGGGCAGGAGCAGACATGCAGGTGATCCGTGCCGTCGGCCGAGAGGCCGCGGCCAAGAAATACGATTTGCTCTCGGCGATGATGGCGCACGGGCTGGCCGGCGACAAGCATCGCCAGCGCCTGGTGCTGCGGCTGATGGCACTGATCACCACCCGCTATAACTGGCAGCGCGACGAGCTGACCATCGGCCAGCGCGAGATCGCCCGGCTGTGGTGCGTCGACGAGCGCACCGTCAAGCGCGAGATGGCCAAGCTGCGGGCGCTTGGCTGGATCGAGATCAAGCAGCAGGGCGCGCGGGGACGGGTCTCGGTGCTGCGGCTGAATCTTGAACGCATCTTGTTGGATACAAAGGCGGAATGGCCGAATATCGGCCCGGATTTCGTCGAGCGCGTCGGCGGCCAGCGCGCCGAGCCGGCCAGTAATGTCGTGCCGCTGCACCGGCCCGAACCGATGCCGGCAGAGGGGCTGTGGGCCGAGGCGCGGGCCCGGCTGGCCGAGGAGGATCCGGCGCTGTTCGACGCCTGGTTCGCCGGGCTGATCGAGGCCGAGCGGACCGAGACATGCCTGACCCTGTTCGCCCCAAGCCGCTTTCACGCCGCCTATGTGCAGACGCATCTGCTGGAGCGGCTGCGCATCGCCGTGCAGCGCAGCGACGGGCGCGTCGGCAAGGTGCGCCTGATCGGTCCCTGAGCCGCGCCGCGAATCGCTCGGCGCTGTAAGCGGGCTGTAAGCCTGACCCTGCTAAGACGGTCGTGCAGAACGCAAATGCAGGAGAGGGAATCATGCGTCTTGTCACTTTGATGCTGGCCATTCCGGCCTTGGCGAGCCCGGCCGCCGCCCATGACCGCTGCACTGTGCCGCAGGAGCAGCGCCGCCCGGCCACTGCGTTGCGCGCCGAACTGACGGCCAAGGGCTGGACCGTGGGCAAGATCGAACTGGAGGAAGGCTGCTACGAGGTTCGCGGAGAGGACCAGACCGGCCTGTCGGTCGAAGTCCTGTTCGATCCGGTCAGTTTTCAGGAAATCGGCCGGGATGATTGAACAGGCGGCGCGCCTCTGGTGGAAGGCGCGCGCCGCGGCTCCGTGATCGTTTCTGAGAATAATAGATAATATATATGGATTAACAAAGCGCCTCCGGCGGTTTTATAGATATCTCCACATGAGGCTTAGGGAGGTATCCATGCCCCAGCAAGCGCGCCGCGCCGCCGAGATCTATCACCAGCCGCTGATGGACCTGCTGTTTCAGGCCCAGACCGTCCACCGGGCGCATTTCGACCCGAATCTGGTGCAATGCTCGAAGCTGTTGTCGATCAAGACCGGCGGTTGCCCCGAGGATTGCGCCTATTGCGCGCAATCGGCGCGCAACGGCTCGGAACTGTCGGCCTCGAAGCTGGTCGAGGTGCAGCGGGTGCTGGCCGAGGCCAGGCGCGCCAAGGAAGCCGGGGCCACGCGCTATTGCATGGGCGCCGCCTGGCGCTCGCCCAAGGAACGCGACATGCCCGCCGTGCTGGCGATGATCCGCGGCGTCAAGGCGCTGGGGATGGAGACCTGCATGACGCTGGGCATGCTGGACGCGGACCAGGCGCTGCGGCTGAAGGATGCGGGGCTGGATTACTACAACCACAATATCGACACTTCGGAATGCTATTATTCCGAGATCATCACCACGCGGACCTTCCAGGACCGGCTGGACACGCTGGACCGGGTGCAGGCGGCGGGAATCAATGTCTGCGCCGGCGGCATCGTCGGCATGGGCGAGACGGCCGAGGACCGCATTTCCATGCTGGAGACGCTGGCCGGGCTGGAGGTGCCGCCGCAATCGGTGCCGATCAACATGCTGATGCCGATGGCGGGCACGCCCCTGGCCGATGTGCCGAAGCTGGACCCGATCGAGATGGTGCGCACCATCGCCACGGCGCGCATCCTGATGCCGGCATCCTATGTGCGGCTCTCGGCCGGGCGGTCCGAGATGAGCGACGAGATGCAGGCCATGTGCTTCCTTGCCGGTGCCAATTCGATCTTTGTCGGCGACACGCTGCTGACCGCGGGCAACCCGGGCGAGGACAAGGACGCGGTGCTGTTCGCCAAGCTCGGGTTGCGCGCCGAGGTGCTGGACGCCGCGTCCGAGGGCTGTGCGGCATGAGCTTCCCTCGGCACGCGGCGGCGCTGGAGGCGCTGGCGCAACGCGGCCGGCTGCGGCGGCTGGCGCCGGCTGCGGGGCTGGATTTCGCCTCGAACGACTATCTTGGGCTGGCGGGGTCGGACCTGCTGGCCGGCGCGGCGCGGGATGCGCTGGCGCGCGGCGTGCCGGTCGGGGCAGGGGGGTCGCGGCTGCTGCGCGGCAACCATGCCGAGCATGAGGCGCTGGAGGCCGAGGCGGCCGCGTTCTTCGGCGCCGAGGCCGCCTTGTATATGGGCGGCGGCTTCCAGGCCAATCAGGCGATCTTTTCGGCGCTGCCGATGCAGGGCGATCTGGTGCTGCATGACGCGCTGGTCCATGCCAGCGCGCATGAGGGGATGCGGCTGGGCCGGGCGGAATGCCGCGGCTTTGCCCATAACGACACGGGCGATGCGGCGCGGGTGATCGCGGACTGGCGCGCCTCGGGCGGGCGCGGCCGGGTCTGGATCGCGGTCGAAAGCGTCTATTCGATGGAGGGCGATCTGGCGCCGCTGGAGGCGCTTGCGGCATTGGCGGCGCGCGAGGACGCGGTGCTGGTGGTGGACGAGGCGCATGCGACCGGCGTTTTCGGCCCGCAGGGCAGGGGGCTGGCGCATGGACTGGCCTGCCCGCTGGTGAGCCTGCATACCGGGGGCAAGGGGCTGGGCGGCTCGGGCGCGCTGGTCTGCGCCGACCGGGCGCTGGTCGAGACGCTGGTGAACAAGGCGCGGCCCTTCATCTATGCCACCGCGCCCTCGCCTTTGTCGGCGGCGGTGCTGCGCGCGGCCTTGCGGGCGCTGGCGGAGGTGCCGGCGCTGGTCGAGGGCGCGCGGGCGCGCATGGCGCTGGCAGCCGAGGCGGCGCGGGATTGCGGGATCGCGGCGCAGAGCCAGATCGTTCCGGTACTCGTCGGCGAGGATTTCCGGGCGCTGGCGATGGCCGCGGATTTGCAGGCGCGGGGCTTCGACATCCGCGCCATCCGGCCGCCCACCGTGCCGAAGGGGACGGCGCGGCTGCGGGTCTCGGTCACCGGCAATGTCGGGGCGGGGGATATCGCGGCGCTGTTCGCGACCATCGCGGCGCTGGAAAGGGCGGCGGCATGAGCGCGGTCGTGGTCGCCGGCACCGATACCGGCATCGGCAAGACCGTGTTCAGCGCCGGGCTGACCCGCGCGCTGGGCGCGAGTTATTGGAAGCCGGTGCAGGCCGGTCTGGAGGAGGAGACCGACAGCGAGGTCGTGGCGCGGCTTTCCGGGCGTCCGGTGCTGCCCGAGGCCTATCGGCTGCGCCTGCCCGCCTCGCCGCATCTGGCGGCCGAGCGCGAGGGGGTTGAGATCGATCCGGCGCGGCTGGCCTTGCCCGCGGTGGCCCCGCTGGTGGTCGAGGGGGCGGGCGGGCTGATGGTGCCGCTGACCCGGCGCCTGCTTTATCTGCAGGTGATCGCGGGCTGGGGGGCGCCGGTGGTGCTGTGCTGCCGCACCGCGCTTGGCACCATCAACCATGCGCTGCTGTCGCTTTGGGCCCTGCGCGCCGCCGGCTGCCGGGTGGCCGGCGTGGCCTTCATCGGCGCGGAGGCCGAGGACAGCCGCCGGGTGATCTGCGAGATCGGCGCGGTGCGCGACCTGGGCCGGCTGCCGGTGCTGGAAAGGGTGACGGAGGAGGCGCTGGCCGATGCCTTCGCCGGCATCGACGTGGCGGCGATCCGGGGGGTGCTGTGATGGACGCGGCGTTCGACCGGCGGCACCTGTGGCATCCCTATTCCTCGATGCGCGATCCGGGGCCGGTGCATGAGGTCGCGGCGGCCGAGGGGGTCTGGCTGGAACTGGCCGATGGCGCGCGGATGATCGACGCCATGTCGTCATGGTGGGCGGCGGCGCATGGGCATCGCCACCCGAAGCTGGTCGGGGCGATGCAGGCGCAGCTGGACCGCCTGCCGCATGTGATGTTCGGCGGGCTGACGCACGCCCCGGCCGTCGGGCTGGCGCGGCGGCTGGTCGCGATGCTGCCGGCGGGGCTGGGCCGCATCTTTTACAGCGACAGCGGCTCGGTCGCGGTCGAGGTGGCGCTGAAGATGGCGGTGCAGGCGCAGCTTGGGCTGGGGCAGGCGGGGCGGGTGGCTTTCGCCAGCGCCCGCGGCGGCTATTACGGCGATACCTGGAAGGCGATGAGCCTCTGCGATCCGGTGACCGGGATGCACCGTCATTTCGGCGCCGCCTTGCAGGTGCAGCATTTCGTGCCGCGCCCGCCCATTCCCTTCGGCGCGGAATGGGACGAGGACCCGGCGCGGAACGGGCTTGCCGCGGTCGAGACGCTGTTTGCCGAAAAGGCGCATGAGATCGCCGGCTTCATCGTCGAGCCGGTGGTGCAGGGCGCGGGCGGCATGTGGTTCTATCACCCGCGCTGGCTGGCCGGGCTGCGCGCGCTGTGCGACCGGCACGGCGTGCTGCTGATCCTGGACGAGATCGCCACCGGCTTCGGCCGCACCGGCACGCTTTTCGCCATGGAACGCGCCGGGGTGGTGCCGGATATCCTGTGCCTCGGCAAGGCGCTGACCGGCGGCATGATGAGCTTTGCCGCCACCGTCGCGTCAGGCCGGGTGGCCGAGGCGATTGCGGAGGGGCCGACGCCGGTGCTGATGCACGGGCCGACCTTCATGGGCAATCCGCTGGCCTGCGCCGCGGCCTGCGCAAGCCTCGATCTGCTGGCGGAAGGCGCATGGCCGGGGCAGGTCGCGGGGATCGAGGCGGGGTTGCGCCACGGCCTTGCCCCGGCGCGCGGGTTGTCCGGCGTGCGCGATGTGCGGGTGCTGGGCGCCATCGGGGTGATCGAGACGCAGGCGCCGGTGGACATGGCGCGCGTGCACGGGTTCTGCCGCGAGCGCGGGGTGTGGCTGCGGCCCTTCGGGCGGCTGCTTTACTGCATGCCGCCCTTTGTCGCCCGGCCCGAGGAGGTGGCGCGCATCTGTGCCGCCATGGTCGAGATCGCGGGCTGGCGATGAGGGCGGAATGGCTGCGCCGCACGGGCGCCGAGGAGCTGATCGTGGTGCTGACCGGCTGGGCGGTCGGGTCCGCGCCGCTGCGGCATCTGGCCGGGCCGGCCGATGTGCTGGTGCTGTCGGATTACCGCGAGCTGACGCCGCCGGACTGGCCCGGCGGCTATGCGGCGATGGACCTGGTCGCCTGGTCCTTCGGCGTGGCGGCGGCCTGCCATTTGCCGGATCTGTGGGGCTTTCGGCGCAAGGTGGCGGTCTGCGGCTCCTGGGCGCCTTGCGACGACGATCTGGGGATTCCGCGCGATATGGTGCGCGCCACGGCGGAGAATCTGTCCGAAGCCTCGCTGCGGCAATTCGCGCGGCGGGCGGGGTGTCCCATGGCGTCGGGCGGCGCCGATCTGGCCGCGCTGCGCGAGGAGCTGGAGGCGGTGATGGACCGGGACAGCGGGCGGGACCCCGGCTTCGACCGCATCTGGCTGGGCGCCGCCGACCGCATCTTTCCGCCGGAGAACCTGCGCCGTGCCTGGTGGGGCGGGCCGGTTGCGCTGCTGGATTGCGGGCATAATCCCTTTGCGCAATGGCGCGACTGGTCCGAGGTGCTGGCATGAACGCGCTGGCCGGGCGGGTGGCGCGGTCCTTCGCGCGCGGCATGGCGACCTATGACGGGGCGGCGCTGGCGCAGCGCCGGATTGCGGCGCGGCTGTTCGCGGCCTATCGCCGCGCCGCGCCGGGGCATTGCCCGGCAAGGGTGCTGGAGGCGGGTTATGGTTCGGGCCATCTGACCCGGCACCTGCTGGGGTTGCGGCCGGCGCGGCTGTGGCTGAACGACCTGGCGGCGCCGGAACTGCCGGGCGTCGCGGCGGGCTACCTGCCGGGCGACGTGGCCGAGGTGGCGCTGCCGGGGGCGGTGGAGCTGGCCGCCTCGGCCTCGATGATCCAATGGGTTCCCGATCCGGCGTGGGTCGTCGGCCGGCTGTGCCGGGCGGTGGCGCCGGGTGGGTATCTGGCGCTCTCGGGCTTCGCGCCCGGACATTTTCCCGAGTTGCGCGACCTAGGCAGCCGGGCGGCGGCGCCGTCCTATCTGACCGGGGAGGAGATGGCGGCGCTGCTGCCGGCGGGCTGGCAGGTCCGGGGCGCGGGGGAATGGCGCATCGCGCTGCATTTCCCCGGCGCGCTGGAGGTGCTGCGGCATCTGCGCGCCACCGGGGTCAACGCCTGCGCCGGGCAGATCCGTTCACCCGGGGCGCTGCGCGATTTCATGGCGCGTTACGAGGCGCGGCAGGGCGGGGGGCGAGGCGTGGCCCTGACCTATGTCGCAAGCTGGCTGGTGGCGCGAAAGACGCCCTAGCCGTGGATGGCGAAGGCGTCGCGCTGCTTGTCGCCGCTGCCGGGCACCGGGCGGCGGCCGATCCAGCGCACATGCCGCGCCAGCGTGGCGCAAGCCAGGTCTACCTCGCCCTTGCGCAGCGCGGCCAGGATGGCGCGGTGGTCGTGGTCGGTGCGCGTTTCCCAGTTCGACTGCCAGGCGGCGAACAGGAACCGGGCGCTGGCCGCATGGAGGTCGTCGATGGCGGCGAGCAGGCGCGGCATGGCGCAGGGGGTCAGGATCAGCTTGTGAAAGCGGCGGTTCGCCGCCTCCCAGCTGCGCACGTCGCGCGAGGCGTCGCCGGCCTTGGTCGCCTCTTCCGCCGCGTGCAGGATCGCCGGGGTCAGGTGCGGCGCGGCGTGGCGCAGCGCGAGTTCCTCGAGCGCGGCGCGCATCTCGGCCACCTCCTTGACCTCGGGCAGGTCGAAGGCGGCGACGCGCACGCCGCGGCGCGGTTCGCTGATCGCCAGGCCTTGGGCTTCCAGCCGGCGGAAGGCCTCGCGCACCGGGACGTGGCTGGCGCCGAATTCCTCGGCGATATGGTCCTGGCGCAGCCGCTCGCCCGGGCCGATCTCGCCCGATACGATCCGGTCGGCCAGCACGCGGCTGATGCGGACCGCCAGGGTTTCTTCCGTTCCTGCGCTCATGGCGGCATGGATAAGCCGGGGGGCGGGGATTGTCGATAAGGCTTCGGGGCCGTTTCAGGGCAGCCGCCAGCGCGCCAGCGGAACATGCCGGCCCAGGCCCTGCAGGCTGTCGATCAGCACCAGCTCGTCCACGCGCCAATGCACGGGCGGCACGGCGATGCCTTCGGGCGGCAGGGGCTTGCCATAGGCCAGGGTCACATGCGGGGTGACGCGGTGGCGGGCGACGGCCAGCCCGGCGGCAGCGAGGCGCTGCCAGAGCGTCTGGCACAGCGCGTCCGGGGCGGGGTTTTCCTGCTGGCCGACCAGCACCAGCGGCCGGTCGCGGCGGCGCGGCGGGCCGAAGGTGGTCAGCCGGTCCAGCACCAGGTCGAAGGCGGGAAAGTCGAGCCCGTCGAGCGGCCGGCCAAGCGCCTCGGCCATGCCCGGCGCCAGCTGCGGGGTGCGCAGCACCGGCAGGATGGTCATGTGCAGCGTGGCGCGGCGAAAGCGGTCGCGGCGGTTCGCGAGGCGCCAGGCGTCCTCGATCTGCGCCGCCACCCCGGGCGGCGGGATGGCGACGAAAAGCAGGAAATGCTCGCGGGGGATGTCCTGCGGCCTTTCCTGCGTTTGCGGGGCGTCGGTCATCGCGGCCTCCCATGGCTGCCGCCATGCTAGGCCAGATCGCGGCGGCGGTCAGCCCGGTTCCGCGATCAGGATCACATGCAGGAAGCCGGGGCCGTGGGCGCCGCGCACATAGCTGCCCTCGATATCGGTGGTGCCGCTGGGGCCGGTGATGAGGATGGCGTTGCGCGGCACGGTCTCGGCCGAGAGGCGGGCGGCGTAGTCTTCCAGATAGGGCAGGAGCGTGGCTTCGCGCAGCAGCACGACATGGTGCAGCGGCAGGAAGGCCATGAGGATCGGGTTTTCCGGTCCCGAATGGATGACCAGCGAGCCGCTTTCTGCGATGCCGTGCAGCGCGAGGCCGAGCGCGGCGGGCTCATCCGGGGCGATGCCCGGATGCGGGGCGAGGCCCGACCAGTCGAGCGCCGCCAGGTCCGGCGCGGGCTGCATGGCGAAGCGGGGCGGTAGGCCATGGGCGTCGAGATAGCGGGCCATGGCCCGCGGCACCTCGGCCAGGCTGGCCACGCGGTCGATGCTGGTGCCGAGCGCGGTCGCCTTCTGCGCGAAGGCGTCGGGCAGGCTCGGCGCGGCCAGGCGCGGGCGGGCGATGTCGGCGGGGTCGAGCAGGGCGGCGGCCTCGTCCGCGATCTGCGCCGGCGGCTTGCCGGGGCCGAGGGCCGTGCGGATCGCCGAGAGGATGCGGGTGCGGGCGGTCATTTGCGGCCTTTCTGCCGGGCGCGGTATTGGTCCATGAAGCTTTGCGCCGCCGGGCGGGGCAGGTTGCGGTGATCGGTCCAGCCCCCGGCCAGCGGCAGGCGCGCGATCCAGCCGCCCTTGCCGAACAGCCGCATCAGCGGCAGGCTGATGCGGGTGGCGAGGCGATAGAGCCGGGGGCGGCGGGCCAATTGCGCCCAGATCCCGATGCCGGCGCGGAGCGATCCGGGCTCCAGCCCCTCGCGCCAGCTGCGGCGGCGCCAGGCGCGCAGAAGGGTGGGCAGCGGGATGCCGACCGGGCAGACCTCGGCGCAGCGGCCGTTCATGGTGCAGGCATTGGGCAGGTCGCGGGACGCCGCCAGCCCGTCCAGCACCGGCGTCAGCACCGAGCCCATCGGGCCGGGATAGGTGCCGCCATAGGCATGGCCGCCGATCTGGCGATAGACGACGCAATGGTTCATGCAGGCGCCGCAGCGGATGCAGCGCAGCATCTCGCGGAACTCGTTCGCCAGCATCTTCGTGCGGCCGTTGTCGACCAGGACGATATGCATCTCCTCGGGGCCGTCGGCATCGCCGGGGCGCCCGGGGCCGGCGTGGAAGGTGGTGTATTGCGTCATCTCGCCGCCGGTGGCCGAACGCACCAGCAGGCGCAGCAGCGCGAAGGCATGGGCGGTCGAGGGCACCAGCTTCTCGATCCCCGCGGTCACGATATGGATGCGCGGCGGCGTGGTGGTCAGCTCGGCATTGCCCTCGTTGGTGACCGTGCAGGTGGCGCCGGTATCGGCGACCAGGAAATTCGCGCCCGAGATGCCGATATCGGCGGACAGGAATTTCTGACGCAGCACCCGGCGGGCACTTTGCACCATGGTCGCCGGGTCCTCGGCGGCGGGGGGCGGCTGGTGACCGGCCTTGAAAAGCTCGGCCACCTGTTCGCGGGTGCGGTGCATGGCGGGCCAGATGATATGCGAGGGCGCCTCGCCCGCCAGCTGGATGATATGCTCGGCCAGGTCGGTCTCGACCCGCTCGATGCCGGCATCGGCAAGGGCGTGGGGCAGGCCGATTTCCTCGCCCAGCATGGATTTGGCACGGGTCACGAGCTTGGCGTCGGCGGCCAGGCAGATGCGGGTGACGATGGCGCGGGCCTCGGCATCGTCGGCGGCCCAGTGGACCTGCGCGCCGCGGGCGGTGGCGTTCCGCTCGAACAGTTCCAGGTAATGGTCGAGATGGGCGGTGACATGGTCCTTGATCGCCTTGCCGCGGGCCCGGGCGGCTTCGAATTCCGGGAAGGCGGCGACGGCGGCGGCGCGCTTCCTTTCGGCATTGCCGGTGGTGCGGTCGATGGCGACCTTCAGCACCGGGTCGGCCAGGGCCGCCCTGGCGCGGTTCTTGAAATCGGGCAGGGCGCTCATGATGCCTCCTCGCCGATGGCGGGGCCATCCGCCTGGCCGGCCAGCACCTCGACGGTGTGGAAGCAGCGCGTCTTTGCGCCGCGGCGGTTGAGCTTGCCGGCCATGTTCATCAGGCAGCCGAGATCGCCGGCCAGCAGGATCTCGGCGCCGGTCTCCTCGATGGCCTCGGCCTTTTCGGTGACGATGGCGTTCGAGATGTCGGAATATTTCACGCAGAAGGTGCCGCCGAAGCCGCAGCAGACATCGTTGCCGGGCAGGCCGCGCATCTCCAGCCCTTCGACATGGCTGAGCAGCGCGCGCGGCTGGGCGGCGATGCCAAGCTCGCGCAGGCCCGAGCAGCTGTCGTGATAGGTGGCGGAGGCATTGAGCCTCCGCCCCGCGGGCGCGTAGCCCATGACATCGTAGAGGAAGCTGGTGATCTCATGGGTTTTCGCCGCCATGGCTTGGGCGCGGGCGGCCCAGTCCGGGTCGCCCGCCAGAAGGTCCGGGTAGCCATGCACCATGGTCGCCGCGCAGGAGCCCGAGGGCAGGACGACATGGTCGTAGCCCTCGAACGCCGCGATGGTCTGGCGGGCCAGATGCGCCGCGTCGCGGTCGTCGCCGCTGTTCAGCGCCGGCTGGCCGCAGCAGGTCTGGGCCTGCGGCACCTCGACCACGCAGCCCGCTTCCTCAAGAAGCTGGAGGGTTGCGAAGCCGATCTGCGGGCGGATGGCGTCGACAAGGCAGGTCACGAACAGACCGACCGTCGGTTTTGGCTCTCCGGTCATGGGCTTTCCCCTAATTGGTCACGGTGGCCGGCACGGAACCGCGGCTGCGCGACATGAAGAACAGCACCGCGGCGGCCCAGATCGCGGCGGCGGCCCACCACATCAGGTTGCCGGTCAGCAGCGCAAAGCCGATCAGCCCGCCCTGCACCACGTAATAGGCCATGGGGATCAGGGTCTGGCGGATGATCGCGCCCTCGCGGTCGGTCAGGCCGACAGTGGCCGAGGCGGCGACGACGTTATGCACGCAGATCATGTTGCCCGCCGCGCCCCCGATGGCCTGCAGCGCCACCACGGTGCCCGCGCCCGCAGCCCCCAGGCCGATCTGTTCGGCGGTCGAGAACTGGAAGAGCGAGAACATCATGTTGCTGACCGTGTTCGAGCCGGCGACGAAGGCGCCCATGGCCCCGATCAGCGGCGCGAACATCGGCCAGGCATCGCCCACCACCGAGGAGACGCCCTGGGCCAGCACGATGGGCATGCTGGCATAGCTGTCCGAGGCCGAGTTCAGGAACACCTGCACCATCGGCACCGCCAGCAGCAGCGCCGGGGCGGCGGCGATCATGGTCGTGCCCGAGGATTTCAGCGCCCGCCCGTAGTCGCGCCCCGACATGCCATGCAGCACGAAGGTGAACAGCGAAGCCAGGATCAGGATGGTGCCGGGCAGGAACAGCACCTGCACCGAGGCGTTGATGCCCGAGCCGAACAGGTCGCGGAAGGCGATCGTCATCTCGGGCGAGGTGAGCCATGCCTTGATCGGCGCGATCGAGCGGGTGACGACCAGCAGGGCGACGACGAAGACATAGGGCGCCCATGCCTTGGCCAGCGGCATCACCGGCTTGTGGGCGTTGTGATCCTCGAGATCGTCGAGCTTGCCGACCCAGTTGTCGTTCCAGTCGCGGCGCGGCGGGAAGTCGAAGCTTTCCTTCGGGATCAGGAAGCCGCGCTGCGCCGCCGGCACCACGATCAGCAGCCCGATGATGCCGCCCAGCAGCGAGGGGAATTCCGGCCCCAAGGTCGCTGCGATGATGTAATAGGGCACGGTGAAGGCGAGGCCCGCGAACAGCGCGAATTTCCAGATGCGGAAGCCCTCGGCAAAGGAGCGGTTGGCGCCGAAGAAGCGGGTCAACATGCCGACCAGGATCAGCGGGATCAGGAAGCCGATCAGCCCGTGGAGGGTGGCGACCTTGACCGCGATCTCCAGCAGGTAGTCGCCGAAGGCCATCGGGGCGATGGTGGACTCGACGATCTGCTGGTCGGCCAGCCCGGTGCGCACGCCGACCAGGATCGGCGTGCCGACCGCGCCGAAGGACACCGGCGTGCTCTGGATGATCAGCGTCACCATGACGGCGGCCATGGCGGGAAAGCCGATGGCGACCAGCAGCGGCGCGGCGATGGCCGCCGGCGTGCCGAAGCCCGAGGCGCCCTCGATCAGCGAGCCGAAGAGCCAGGCGATGATGATCGCCTGCACCCGCCGGTCGGGCGAGATCGAGGTGAAGCCGGCCCGGATCGAGCGGATGCCGCCGCTTTCCTCCAGCGTGTAGAGCATCAGGATGGCGCCGAACACGATGTAGAGCAGGCTGACGGCGGTGACGACGCCGTTCACCGTGGCGCCCATGACCGTGTTCAGCTGGGTGCCCCAGATCAGCAGGGCGGTGGCGACGGTGACGAGATAGGCCACCAGCATCGAGAACTTGGCCGATTTCGCCAGCACCACCAGCAGCACGAAGACCGTGGCGATGGGCAGCAGGGCCAGGATGAATGTGATTAGTCCAGCCATCTTTCCTCCTCAGATGGGGCGGGCGGTTCCGCCGTTGCGGGTGCGCATTCCTGCGCGGTCGTCTTGGATGGCGCGGCCTAGTGCCAATGCGCGCATTTCGAGGTCTGGCCGATGCCGGGGTTCAGGCTGTTGGTCGGGTCCAGCTGACGATAGAAGCCCGCCAACTCCGGCTTGGCGTGGTAAAGGTGGCCGACATTGTGCTCGGCCGGGTATTCGGCGCCGCGGTCGTCCAGCAGGCGCCACATCTCATGTTCCACGGCCAGGCAGTCCTGGCCCTTCTTCACCACATAGTCCTGGTGGAAGACGTGGCAGAAGAAATGGCCGTAATAGAGCTTCTTCGCGAGCTTCGCGTCCAGGTCTGGCGGCAGGCGCTCGATCCAGTCGCGGTCGTTGCGGCGCAGGGCGATGTCGAGGGCCACGATGTCCTCGACCTCGCGGGCATGGATGGCGCGATAGCGCACGGCGGCGCCGGCCACGGCGAAACGGTGCAGGAAGGCGGCCTTGCCCTCGTCCGGGGTGCATTCGAACATGTCGCCCTGCGCCGAGGGGAAGATGGCTGAGAGATAGTCGCGCGCCTCGGCGATGCCCGTGCCGCCCATGCGCAGCAGCAGGTGGTGCTCGTAGCGGTCGCGGAAGGCGTTCATCCGCTTGGGCAGGTGCTGGGGCGCCAGCGCGGCGATCCCCTGCGCCAGCCGGTCGGAAAGGGTGGCGCCCAGCCCCAGCCGCTCGGTCAGCGCGTCCATGCGCGCCTTGGCGGCGAACAGGGCCGGCATGCGGTCGGTGCCGGCATGGCGGATGAACAGGAAGGTGTCCTTGCCGTATTTCGCCGCCACGTCATAGGCTTCGCGGTGGATGTACTCGCCGGCGATGGGCAGGCTGTCGAAATTCGTCAGGATATGCCGGCGGATCCGGGTCAGCTCGTCGGGGTCGTTGCTGCCGATATAGAAGACCGCCGTGTCCTTTTCGGCCTGGAACGTGTCCAGCCGCACGGCAAAGACCGCGAGCTTGCCGGCGCAGCCCGAGGATTCGTGCAGCCGGCGCGGGTCGGCGTTGAAGCGGGCGGGCGTCGCGGCCTCGATGTCGCGGACATGGTCGGCATATTCGCGGTCCGAGGCCCAGGCGTCGGTGGGCGCAGGCGCAGGCAGGTCGCCCGCCTCGACGCGGGCGAGGATGTCCTCGGGGTCGTCGCCCAGATCAAGGCCAAGGTGGTTGACCAGCGCCACCGAGCCGTCGGCGCGCACCTCGGCGTAAAGGCTCATCTCGGTATAGGCCGGGCCGCGCTGGATCAGCGCGCCGCCGGAATTGTTGCAGATGCCGCCCAGAACCGAGGCGCCGATGCAGCTTGAGCCGATCACCGAATGCGGCTCTCGTCCCAGCGGGCGCAGGCGCTTTTCCAGCGCGTCGAGCGTGGCGCCGGGCAGGCAGAGCACCTGTTCGCCGGCGCCGAGCAGATGGATGCCGCGCAGGCGCATGACCGAGAGCAGCACGATCTCGCGGTCGTAATCCTGGCCCCAGGGGGTCGAGCCGCCGGTCAGCCCAGTATTCGCCGCCTGCAGGATCACCGCGCGGCCCGAGGCGACGGCGGCGTTCAGCACCCGCCACATCTGCACCAGCGAGCCGGGGCGGACCACCGCCGCGACCGGCCCCTCGCCATAGCGGAAGCCGCGGGTATAGCGGCGGGTGGCGCGGTCGGCGGTCAGCACATGCGCCGGCCCCACGATTTCGCGCAGGCGATCCAGCAATGGCCCACGGTCTGCGGCTGCCTCGGCATGGCCGGGTCGCGTCATGGCTTTCCCCTCCCGTCATGGGGGCAGGTTCCGCGCCGCATGGCACGGCATGAGCAGATCGCTTTACCTTCCCCTCTGTCTTGGTAAAATAATTTGACCATTTGGGTCAAGCGGGAAATCGATTGCACCAGATCGGGCGATTCAGCTATCTTTCAAGGCCGGATGCCGCAGGCTAAAGCCCTGAAATCCCGGCAGCCCCCGAAGGAGTCGAGCATGGCCAGCGAAGTGAACAAGGGTCCCCCCGCCGCGGAAACCACCGCCCGGCATATCGAGGACCTGATTCTCGAAGGCTCGCTGCGTCCCGGCGACCCGCTGCTGCCCGAGCGCGAGATGGCGCTGCGCCTGAACGTCTCGCGCCCGACTTTGCGCCAGGGCATCCGCATGCTGGAGGAGAAGGGGCTGATCGTCGCCGATCCGGCCGGCGGGCGGCGTGTGGCGGCGCTGGCCACCAGCATCACCGATCCGCTGGTCGAGCTGATGGCCTCGCGCGGGGAGGTGGTGGACGATTATCTGGAACTGCGCGGCACGCTGGAGGGCATGGCGGCAAGCCTGGCCGCGACCCGGGCCAATGACGTGGACCGCGCGACGCTGGCCCGCTGCATGGAGCGCATCGACCTGGCCCATGACGAGGCCGATCCCCGCCACGAGGCCGAGGCCGATGTCGACCTGCATATCGCGGTCTACGAGGCCAGCCACAACATCGTGCTGCTGCAGATCATGCGGGCGCTGTCGGGCATGCTGCGCAAGGGCGTGTTCCACAACCGCGAAAAGCTTTATGCCCGGCCCGAGGTGCGCGACGTGCTGCGCGCCCAGCACCGCGCCATCCATGACGCGATCATGGCCCGCGACCCCGAGGCGGCGGCCCGCGCCGCCCAGGATCACATGAGCTATACCAAGCGCGTCCGCGCCGAGATCATGGCCGCCGAGGCGCGGCTGGAAATCTCGTTGCGCCGCATCGAGGGCGGCAGCCTGACCGCGCGCAACTGAACGGGTTTGCCGGTTCCGGCTTCTGTGCCATCATGATTCCCAACAACCGCAGGGAGATGGCATGGACAGGATGGACAGGCTGGCCGCCCGGATCGACGGCATCGAGGGCCGGATGATCGCGCATCGCCGCACGCTTGAGAGGCTGCTGGACCTTTCGCCCGAAAGCGTCCGGGCCGAGATGCTGCGATGGCTGGAAGATCGCGAGGTGATGCTGGACGGGCAGGAAGATCCCGGCGTGGTTTCCGGCCCCGAGGCGGCGCTGGAGCTGGCCCTGTCGGACGAGATGCGCCTGCTGCACGACCATCTGGCCAGCGCGGCGCGGCGCTAGCGAAGCCTCTTAACCTTTCGTCCGGCACGTGTTAACGCTAACAACCCAAAGCTGCCGCGAACCCCCGGAGGAGGCGCGGCAGCACCAGATCGCAGGCTGACCCAAACCATTCCGCTGGAGGAGTTTCATGAATTCTGTCGAGCCCGCTTACAGCACGGCCATGCTGTTGTTCATCGCCCTGGCGGCGGTGCTTGTCCTGCTGGTCCTGATCATGCGGTTCCGGCTGCATGCCTTTGTCTCGCTGGTGCTGGTCAGCCTGATGACCGCCATGGTCGCGGGCATTCCCCTGGCCGACGTGATCCCGACGCTGCTGCAGGGCTTCGGCTCGACCCTGGCCACGGTGGCCCTGCTGGTGGGCTTTGGCGCCATGATCGGGCGGCTGCTGGAGATCACCGGCGGCGCGCAGGTGCTGGCGGACCGGCTGATCGGCCAGTTCGGCGCCGAGCGCGCACCCTTTGCGCTGGGCGTGGCCTCGCTGCTGTTCGGCTTTCCGATCTTCTTCGATGCCGGGCTGGTGGTGATGCTGCCGATCATCTTCAGCGTAGCCTATCGCTTCGGCGGCTCGGTGCTGCTTTACGCGCTGCCGGCGGCGGGGGCCTTCGCGGCCATGCATGCGCTGCTGCCGCCGCATCCGGGGCCGGTGGCGGCGGGCGACCTGCTGGGGGCCGATATCGGCCTGCTGGTGCTGGTCGGGCTGGTCGTCGCGCTGCCGACCTGGTTCTTCGGCAGCTATCTGTTCGGGCTTTGGGCTGGGCGGCGCTTCGTGCTGCCGATCCCGCAGATCCTGGGCGCGGTCGACGACAGCAGCCATGACCGCATCCCGCCAAGCTTCGGCACCGTCATGCTGGTGCTGCTGCTGCCGCTGGTGCTGATCTTCCTGAACACCGGGCTGGGGACGCTGGCGACGGCCGGGGTGGTGGATGGCGGTGCGGGCTGGGTCACGATCCTGCGGCTGATCGGGCAGACGCCCATCGCGCTGCTCATCACCGTGCTGGTCGCCATGGCGCTGCTGGGCCGGGGCCGCGGCGCGGCCGAGATCGAGAAGATCATGGACGGCGCGCTGGCGCCGATCTGCGCCATCATCCTGGTCACCGGCGCGGGCGGCATGTTCGGCGGCGTGCTGCGCGCCAGCGGCATCGGCGAGGCGCTGGCCTCCAGCCTCGACGCGGTGGGCATGCCGCTGATCGTCGCGGCCTTCGTCATCTCGATGGCCCTGCGGGTGGCGCAGGGCTCGGCCACGGTGGCGCTGACCACCACCGCCGGGCTGATCGCGCCCACGGTGGCGGCGACCACGGGGCTTTCCGAATTCGACCGCTGCTTCCTGGTGGTGGCCATCGCCGGCGGCGCCACGGTGCTGAGCCATTTCAACGATTCCGGCTTCTGGCTGGTCGGGCGGTTCCTGGAGATGGACGAAAAGACCACGCTGAAGACCTGGACGGTGATGGAGACGCTGCTGGGCAGCATCGCCTTCGGCTTCGCGCTGATCGGCTGGTGGCTGCTGTGAAGGGCGCGGTGCAGCATATCGTGGTGATGGGCGTCTCGGGCTGCGGGAAAAGCACCACGGGCGAGGCGCTGGCCCGGCATCTGGGCTGGCCCTTCGTCGAGGGCGACAGCTTCCACCCCGAGGCCAATGTCGCCAAGATGCGCGCCGGCATTCCGCTGGACGACGACGACCGCGCGCCCTGGCTGCGGGCGCTGGCCGCCGAGATCGCCCGCAACGAGGCGCGTGGCCAGTCCTCGGTCATGGGCTGCTCGTCGCTGAAGCGGGCCTATCGCGACATCCTGCGCGAGGGGGCGCCGGTCGTGCGCTTCCTGCACGTGCATGGCACGCGCGCGCTGCTGGAAAGCCGGCTCTCGCATCGCGCGGGGCATTTCTTTCCCGCCAAGCTGCTGGATTCGCAGCTGGCGACGCTGGAGCCGCTGGCCGCCGACGAGGACGGCGTGGTGGTCGACATGGCCCTGTCGGTCGAGGATCAGCTGCGCGAGGCGCTGCGCCTGCTGGAACTGGACGGCTGAAGCGCGGCAGGAAGAAGGAGAGGCCGCAATGAGCTGGAATCCCGCCCTGACCCCCGGTTGCCCCGATGCGGCCGGCATGGACCAGATCGAGACGCTGATCATCCCGCGGGCCCGCGACATCGGCGGCTTCGAGGTGCGCCGGGCCCTGCCCGCGCCGAAGCGGCAGATGGTCGGGCCGTTCATCTTCTTCGACCAGGCCGGGCCGGCCGAGTTCCTGACCGGGCAGGGCATCGACATCCGCCCGCATCCGCATATCGGGCTGGGCACGGTGACCTATCTCTATCGCGGCGATTTCCATCACCGCGACAGCATCGGCAGCGATCAGGTGATCCTGCCCGGCGCGGTCAACTGGATGGTGGCGGGCCGGGGCGTGACCCATTCCGAGCGCACCTCGGCCGCGGGCCGCGCCGGGCCGCACGGGCTGTTCGGCATCCAGACCTGGATCGCCCTGCCCGAGGATCGCGAGGACATGGCGCCGATCTTCGAGCATCACGGCAAGGAGGCGCTGCCCGAGATCGAGGCCGAGGGCGTGCATGCCAGGCTGATCCTGGGCCATGCCTATGGCGAGCGGGCGCCGGCGACGCTGTATTCCGAGACCTTCTATCTGGACGTGACGCTGGCGCCCGGCGCGCGCTTTCCGCTGCCCGACGATCACGAGGATCGCGGGCTCTACATCACCCAGGGCTCGGTCGGCATCGCCGGGCAGGAATTCGAATCCGGGCGGATGATGGTGTTCCGCCCCGGCGACCGCATCACCGTCGCCGCCGGGCCGCGGGGCGCGCGGCTGATGGCGCTGGGGGGCGCGACGCTGAACGGGCCGCGCTTCATCTGGTGGAACTTCGTCGCCTCGTCGCGCGAGCGCATCGAACATGCCAAGGAACAATGGCGCGCCGCGAATTGGGGGCAGGGGCTGTTCGACCTGCCGCCCACCGACCGCGACGAACATATCCCGCTGCCCTGAAGCCGGTCCCCCGGGCGGATCGGCGCCCGCCCTGCGCGAGGGGCTCGGGCAGCATGGACCCGAGAACGGCGCTGCCGGGGCAGCCGTCCTCAGTCGGGCAGGATGCGCACCGCGCCCTTGTCGGCCGAGGCGGCGAATTGCGCATAGACCTTGAGCGCCGCCGAGACCTGGCGCTGGCGCGGCTGCGCGGGCTTCCAGCCCTTGGCGTCCTGCTCGGTGCGGCGCGCGGCCAACTCGTCCTCGGGCACCGCCAGCCGGATCGAGCGGTTGGGGATGTCGATCTCGATCAGGTCGCCGTCGCGCACCAGGCCGATGGTGCCGCCGGCCGCCGCCTCGGGGCTGACATGGCCGATGGAAAGGCCCGAGGTGCCGCCCGAGAAACGCCCGTCGGTGATGAGCGCGCAGGCCTTGCCCAGCCCTTTCGATTTCAGGTAGCTGGTCGGATACAGCATCTCCTGCATGCCCGGCCCGCCCTTGGGGCCTTCGTAGCGGATGACCACCACGTCGCCGGCCTCGACCTTGCCGGTCAGGATGCCGGACACCGCGGCGTCCTGGCTTTCATAGACCTTGGCACGGCCGGAAAACACCAGGATCGATTCGTCCACGCCGGCGGTCTTCACGATGCAGCCGTCCAGCGCGATATTGCCCTTCAGCACCGCCAGCCCGCCATCCTTGGAGAACGGCGCCTTGGCCGAGCGGATCACGCCCTTCTCGCGGTCGAGGTCCAGGTCGGGCCAGAGCGTCGCCTGGCTGAAGGCGACCTGCGTCGGCACGCCGCCCGGCGCGGCCAGGAACAGTTCTCGCGCAGCTGGGTCGTTGCTGCGGGCGATGTCCCATTGGTCGATGGCGGCGCCGATGGTGGGGGCATGCACGGTCGGGCAGTCGCGGTCGA
The DNA here is from genome assembly GCF_000513975.1 of Paracoccus sp. J55. Classification (NCBI taxonomy): domain Bacteria; kingdom Pseudomonadati; phylum Pseudomonadota; class Alphaproteobacteria; order Rhodobacterales; family Paracoccaceae; genus Paracoccus; species Paracoccus sp. J55. Next base: position 143,186 of record NZ_AZVA01000008.1, on the reverse strand, counting down.
TCAGCCCGGCGCGGTCGAGTTCCCCAAGGATCGCCATGATGCCGCCGGCGCGGTGGACGTCTTCCATATGCACGTTGGCGGTGTTCGGCGCGACCTTGCAGAGGCAGGGCACCTTGCGCGACAGCGCGTCGATGTCGTCCATGGTGAAATCGACCCCGCCCTCCTGCGCGATGGCCAGGAGGTGCAGCACGGTATTGGTCGAGCCGCCCATGGCGATGTCCAGCGACATGGCGTTCCGGAACGCCGCCTTGCTGGCGATGGCGCGCGGCAGGACCGAAGCGTCGTCCTGTTCGTAATGGCGGCGCGTCACCTCGACGATGCGGCGGCCGGCTTCCAGGAACAGGTTCTTGCGCAAGGCATGGGTGGCCAGCGTCGAGCCGTTGCCGGGCAGCGACAGGCCAAGGGCTTCGGACAGGCAGTTCATGGAATTGGCGGTGAACATGCCCGAGCAGGAGCCGCAGGTCGGGCAGGCGGCCTCTTCGATGGCGGCAAGGTCCGCGTCCGAGACCTTGTCGTCGGCGGCCGCGACCATGGCGTCCACCAGGTCCAGCGAGACCTTGCGCCCGTCGCCCAGCGTGACCTTGCCCGCCTCCATCGGCCCGCCCGAGACGAAGATCGCCGGGATGTTCAGCCGCATCGCCGCCATCAGCATGCCCGGCGTGATCTTGTCGCAGTTCGAGATGCAGACCATGGCGTCGGCGCAATGGGCATTCACCATGTATTCGACCGAGTCGGCGATCAGCTCGCGCGAGGGCAGGGAATACAGCATCCCGTCATGGCCCATGGCGATGCCGTCGTCGACCGCGATGGTGTTGAATTCCTTGGCGATGCCGCCCGCCGCCTCGACCTCGCGCGCGACCATCTGGCCCAGGTCCTTCAGATGCACATGGCCCGGCACGAACTGCGTGAAGCTGTTCACGATGGCGATGATGGGCTTGCCGAAATCGCTGTTCTTCACCCCGGTCGCACGCCAGAGGCCACGGGCCCCCGCCATGTTGCGGCCGTGGGTGGTGGTGCGGGAACGGTATGCGGGCATGGCTGGGTTCTCTGTCGTCTGATTGTCCGTGCTGAGCGGCCAGTATCACGAAGGAATTGGCGAGGTTACCCCATATCACGCTGGACGGCGGCGACCACCCCCGATTTCACGCCCCGCCGGCCAGCCCGCACAGGATGCGCTGGCTGCGGCGGATGATCGTCGCCACCGTCAGCGCCAGCACCAGCCCCAGCGCCCAGGCCAGCACCGGCCAGCCCGCGCCGGCGATCCAGGCGCCGGTCTGCGCCAGCGCGCCCAGCGTCACGGCGGCCATGCGGTGCGCCTTGGCCCCCGGGCCCGAGAAATCCGAGCCGAGCCCCGAGGCGCGGCCGAATTCGCGCAGATATGCGGTCAGGATCGCCAGCGCCCCGGCCAGCAGCCCCAGCGCCGGCCAGCCCGCCGCCAGGCCGAAGCCGGCAAGGATCATCAGGTCCGAGAGCCGGTCCGGCACCTCGTTCCAGAAGGCGCCGTCCGGCGTGCCCATGCCGCCCTCGACCGCCACCAGCCCGTCGAAGAGGTTGCAGAGCAGCCGCAGCTGGCAGAAGGCCGCGCCCAGCACCAGCAGAAGCCCCGCCGCCCAGCCGGGCCCGACCAGCGCGGACAGGGCGAAGGCCCCGCCCGACAGCGCCGCTGCCAGCACAGAGCCGGCCGAGATGCGGTTCGGGGCCACGCCCTTCTCGACCAGCCGCCGGGTGACATGGGCGGCCCATTTCGTGTTGCGGCTGGCGATCGGCCGCCTGCTGAAATCCTCGGTCACATCCACCCCCATGCCAGAATGTGCAGAAAGATCGGGGCCGAGAACACCAGGCTGTCCAGCCGGTCGAGGATGCCCCCATGCCCCTGCACCAGCGTGCCCCAGTCCTTGACGCCGCGGTCGCGCTTGATCGCCGACATGATCAGCCCGCCGAAGAAGCCGAAGGTGGTCACGGTCAACGCGATCAGCCCCGCCTCCCACCAGCGGAACGGGGTGAAGGGCGTCAGCGCCACACCCAGCGCGCTGGCGCTGAGCACGCCGCCGACCAGCCCCTCGACCGTCTTCGAGGGCGAGACGCGCGGCGCGAGCAGGTGCCGGCCGATGCTCTTGCCCCAGACATATTGCAGCACGTCCGAAGCCTGCACCACCAGGATCAGCCAGGCGACCAGCGTGAAGGCGCTGTAGCGATAGTCGGGAATATCCAGCGTCAGGATCGCCGGGATATGCGAGACGCAATAGACGCAGACCATCAGCCCCCATTGCGTCTCTGACACCCGAGTCAGGAAGCCCTGCACCTCGCCCTTGAACACGGTCACGACCGGCAAGAGCAGGAAGCTGTAGACCGGGATCAGCAGCGCGGCAAAGACCGGCACGTGGAAATAGACCAGCAGGTATTGCAGCGGCAGGATCAGGTAGAAGGCGATGGCCAGCCCGTCATGGTCGTCGCGCCGGGTGTGGGTGATGGTGGCGAATTCGCGCAGCGCCGCCATCGAGCAGAGCGCGAAGAACAGCGTGATCGCCCCGGCGCCCAGGGTGAAGATCAGCGCCAGCACGCCGATCATCACCCACCAGGCGCGGATGCGGTCGGCGAGGTTCTGCGCCGTCGGTCCGGCGACGCGCCCCGAGCGGATCAGCATCCGCGCCACCAGCGAGGCCAGGATCAGGAAGGCGAAGAGCCCGTAGAAGAAGAAGGCCGAGGGGGAATGAAAACGGTCCATGGATCAGCCTTTCGCCTCGGCCAGCGCCAGCATCGCGGCGGCGAGGCGTTGCAGGAAATCCTCGCGGCTCTCGCCGGTCTCGACCCGCATCGGGCTGCCGAAGCGCACGGCGCAGTTCAGCGGCACCGGCAGGAAGGCGCCCTTGGGCAGGATGCGGTCGAGGTTCAGGATCCAGGCCGGCACGATCTCGGCCTCGGGGACGGCGCGGGCCAGGTGGTAGATGCCGGATTTCAGCGGCAGCAGCCGGGCGTCGGTCAGGTTGCGCGTGCCCTCGGGAAAGAAGATCACGTCCTCGCCGCCGCGCAGCACCTGGGCCACGGTCTCGACGGGATCGGCGCGGCGGCTGGCGGGGTCGCGGTCGATCAGCACGGCGCGGAACACCTGATGGGCGATCCAGCGGCGGATGGCCGAGCGTTCCCAGTAATCGGCGCCGGCGACGGGGCGGGTGCGCAGCCGGTGCGGCTTCGGCAGCGCCGACCACAGCGCCACGAAATCGGCATGGCTGACATGGTTCGCGACCAGGATGCGCGGCGCGCCGCCCGGCGGCGGCAGGTCGATGGCGCGCAGGCTGATGAGGATGCGCGCGGTCGCAACCAGGCCCGCGCGGGTCAGTCTTGCCGGTATCTTTGCCGTCATTCAGTCCCTCGTCCGCCTGTCCTTGCGGTTTCTCGCATGAAATCGCGGCAGGGCGGAAGGGGCGCTGATGCGCTTTCCGCCGCCACGGCAGGGTGGCCCAGGGGCCTGCGAGCGGTGCGCGCCCGCGACGCTCAGCCGGCCTGCGTCATTCCAGCCAAAGATCCCGCAGCAGCGATTGCGCGAGATGGTCCACCGAGCCGCCGTCGATCCGCACGCATCTTTCGTGCCCTGCGTAGGAAACCCGGATCGTGTCGCCGACGACCTCGTATTCGCCGGAAACCAGCGCGCCCTTGCGGCCTGTAAGGGTGACCGTGCGTTTCATTTGCCTGTCCCTTCCTCCTTCCATACCAGCACCTTGCGCGCTTGCGCCGAGTCGCGGAAGTTCGCCTTTGAGACAGGTGCGCCGCCTGTGTGCCAGAGGTCACACCCCCGCCCGGACCCGAATCCCCTGTCTCAGCGCGGTGCGGCGGGAACATGACGGGCCGCGGGCGGTTTCTTTCGCGGAAGGCTTCGGGCCATTTCCGAAGCCGCGGCAATCCGGAGGACGAGACCATGCCTGCCAAGTCCAAGGCGCAGCAGAAGGCGGCCGGCGCGGCCCTTGCCGCCAAGCGCGGCGAGACCAGCAAAAGCGAACTGCGCGACGCCTCGCGGGATATGTATGAATCGATGAGCGAAAAGCAGCTGGAGGAGCTGGCTGCCACCAAGCGCAAGGGCAAGCCCGAACACAAGGGCTGACCCCCGCCGCGGCGCGGGCAAGGGCTGCATCCGGGGCCGGCGTCACGTCCCGGGAAGATCGCCGCGCGAACCCGGGCGTGCGGGAAGGGCGTTGCCCGGATGACGCGCGCCCTTCCGGCCGGTCCTGACCCTTCGCCTTGGAAGCTTGCCTGCCGCCTAGCGCGCGCCGAACAGCGCGATCAGCCCGTCCGCCAGCGCGCCGCGCCAGACCAGATAATCGTGCCCGCCGGCATATTCGCGCCAGTCGACCGCATAGCCCTTGAGCAGCAGGATGTCGCGCAGGCTGCGCGAGGTCTGCAGGATGCCGTCTCCGCCATGGCGCGAGGTCTCGAAACTGCCGGCGCTGAGGAAGAAGCGGATCGGCAGGCGCTCGCGCGCGGCGAATTCGGCCGCGACATGCGGCGTGCCGTCGCTGGCCGAGCCCTGCGGCGCCCACCAGAACGAGCCCGACATGGACAGGGCATTGCCGAAACGGTCGGACCGGCGCAGCGCGACGGTGGCGGCGGCCAGCCCGCCATAGCTGGCCCCGGCCAGCACGGTGCGGGCCGGGTCGGGGGTGATGCCGGTCTCGACCGCGATCAGCGGCAGCAGCTCATCGGCCAGCGCGTCGGCGAAGGCGTCGTTGCCGGGCAGCTCGCGCGCCCGGGTCATGCCGTCGATCGAGGGGATCAGCACCGCCAGCACCGGCGGCAGCCGGCCCTGCCGCGTCAGCGTGTCCAGCATCTGCGGCGCCTGCATCTCGGCCAGCGCCCGCTCGCCGTCGAAGATCAGCGCCAGCACCAGACGCGGATCGGCGGGGTCGAAATCGCGCGGATGCGCGATCAGCAGCTCGCGGCTGTTGCCCAGGGTCGGGCTGTCGAAGACGACCCGCCGCATGGCCGGATCGGCCTCGGGCGCGGGCGGGGTGCCTGGCTGCGGCGGCGCTTGCGGCAGGGTAAGCGTCGCGTGCTGGTTGAAGCGGTCGGGCGCCTCTGCGGGCCAGGGATGGCGGTTCAGCGGGTCCATCTGCGCCGTGGCCAGGATGGCCATGCGCCGCGCCCGGGCATTGCCGGGCAGGTCGGGCACGTCGGGCGCCAGCTTGTAGGACAGCCGGGTCGCGCGCGGCACGCGGAAGCTCTTGAACCAGACGTCGCTGTCGCCCAGCCGGTCGAGCCAGTCGTGATCGCTCGACGGGCCGCCGAACAGCCGGACATTGCGCTGCGCCCCGCGCCACAGAAAGGTCAGGACGACCTCGCCGGCCTCGGCCTCCTCGACCAGCGGCGTGCCCTCGGCCGCGACGGCGCGCCAGAACCCGGCCGTGTCGCCGCCCTGGGCCAGCGTCTCGGCCAGCGCCGCCATGCGCGGGCTGAGATAGTCCGGCGCCGGCGGCTGCAGGTCGGCGGGGGCGACCAGCTGGTCCAGCGCCACCCGGGTTTCGCCGGCCCCCGACAGGCGCAGGATCATCGCCTCGCCCTCGCTCATCGCCTGGAAGCGGATGGCGCCGCGGTCCTGCTGCGCCAGCTGGCGGAAATGCGCGCCCTCTGCGGTCAGCAGCGCGGCATCGACCGGCTGCGCCCCGGCCTCGATCCGGCCGGCCAGATAGCTGCCGGGCGGGGCCTCGATGCGCAGCTGCACCGGCCTGGCCGGGTCGAGCCGCAGCGCCAGGCTTTCGCCCGCCGCCAGCCGGTCCTGCGCCGCGGCGGGCAGGGCGGGGGCCAGCAGAAGCGCCAGCGCCGCGGCCAGGATGCGGTGCGGCAGGGCGCGCAGAAGGATGTCGCGGCAAGCGCCGTGTTTTCCGATCATGTCACCGTCATGGTTTGCGCGGACTGGCTGGACGGAATCGTGGCGCCGCATTCCCGAGTAAAATCGCAGGTTTCCCTATAGAGCCGCCGGGCCGCCGAGGAAAGCCCCGCGGACAGCCCGCCGGGATCGGCGCCGGGGCGGGGGAGGCGCAGGAAAAAGCCCCGCTCCGGCAGGGAACGGGGCGGGCCTTGGCCTGCGGTCAAGGATTTGGTGACGAAATGCGGAACGGGTAACAAGGAACTCGTCAACCTTGAAATGCCGCCGCCTTACCCTGCGCGCGGGCGGCGGTCTGTGCGCCGGCGCACAATGGCGCGGGAAAACGGCGGAAATCGGACCCGGACCGACGCGCGGCGGTCCTAGGCGCCGCCCGCCAGCACGCAGAGCAGCTCGAACAGCATTGTCGCGCCGGTCAGCGCGGTGATGCCGCCGACATCGAAGGGCGGCGAGACCTCGACCACATCGGCGCCGACGATCTTCAGCCCGGCCAGCCCGCGCAGCATGGCCTGCGCCTCACGGGTGGTGAAGCCGCCGATCTCGGGCGTGCCGGTGCCGGGCGCCATGGAAGGGTCGATGCCGTCGATGTCGAAGGTCACATAGGCGGGCGCATCGCCCATCAGCGCGCGGACCTCGGCCATCACCTCCTCGGGGCCGCGGCGGGCGAATTCCTCGATATAGACGATGCGCACCCCTTGGTCCTGCGCCCAGCGATGCTCGTCGGCGGCGTAGATCGAGCCGCGGATGCCGATCTGCACCACGCGCCGGGGGTCCAGGATGCCCTCCTCGATGGCGCGGCGGAAGGGCGTGCCATGGGTATAGGGATTGTCGCCGAAATAGCGGTCGTTGGTGTCGGAATGGGCGTCGAACTGCACCAGGCCCAAGGGCCCGCGCCCGGGATCGGCCTTGCGAAGCGCCCGCAGCACCGGCAGCGTCGTCAGGTGATCGCCCCCCACGGCAAGCGGCAGCGCGCCGGCGGCGCAGATCGCGGCGATGCCTTCCTCGATCTGCCGCAGCGCCGCCATCAGGTCGATGGGCTGCACGATCAGGTCGCCGATATCGGCCACCGCCAGCCGCTCATAGGGGGCGATGCCGGTGGCGTGGTGGACGCGGCGCATCAGGCTGGACTGGTTGCGCACCTCGCGCGGGCCGTGGCGGGCCCCGGCGCGATTGGTGGTGCCGCCGTCCCAGGGGATGCCGACGATGGCGACGTCAAGCCCCCGGGCGCTGTCGGCGGCGGGCAGCCGCATGAAGGTGGAATGCCCGGCGAAGCGCGGGATGCGCTCGGCGTCGACGGGCTGGGGCAGGGTCTTCGGCATGACGGTTCCGCGGCTGCTGGCAAGGGTGCCCTGGGGCTGTCGCCAACATTCGCCGCCCGCGCCGCGATTCGCAAACCCCCGCCGCGCCCGGCCGGTTCAGATCGCGAAATCCTCGAGCGTCTTGCCGGCGGCCAGGGCTTCGGCGATCCAGCCCGGCTTGCGGCCGCGGCCGCTCCAGGTCAGCTCGGGGTTTTCCGGATGGGCGTATTTCGGCACCGCCGCAGGCCGGCTTGCGGCCGCCGCGACCAGATCGGCCAGCGAAAAGCCGAACTGCTTCGCGGCCTCTTCGGCCTTGGCCCGCGCCTCGGCCTTGCGGCGGGCCTCGAAACCCTCGATCGCCTTTTCGACATCCTTGCGCAGCTGCTTCAGCTCGGCCAGCGACAGCGCATTCAGGTCGGGATTGGTCATTGTCTGTCCCCCTTGATGTGGCAAACCTGTATTTCACAAACCGTCCGAGGATGAAACAGATCCCGCAAATGCCCCATTTCCTGAAAAACCGCGATGCGCGCCGGCTGTTTCTGGACCGTCACCTGCTGCTGCGACCCGGTTCGGGCGCGGGCCGGGGCGCGGATCTGGAAGCCGTGCTCAATGGCCTGGGCTTCGCGCAGGTGGACAGCGTGAACACCCTGGCCCGCGCGCATGACCTGATCCTGTGGTCGCGGCGCGGGCGCTACCGGCCCCCGGCGCTGGAGGGGTTGATCGCCCGCCACCGCGCCGCCTTCGAGCACTGGACCCATGACGCGGCCGTGATCCCGATGCGCTTCTATCCGATGTGGCGGCTGAAATTCGCCCGGGACGAGGCGCATATGCAGCGCCGCTGGCCGAAATGGCGGCGCGAGGGCTGGGACGCGGAATTCGACAGCGTGCTGCGCCATATCGCCGATCACGGCCCGGCCAGTTCCTCGGATCTGGGCGGAGAGGAGCCCAGGGGCTCGGGCGGCTGGTGGGACTGGCATCCGTCCAAGACGGCGCTGGAATATCTGTGGCGCTCGGGCCGGCTGGCGATCCGCCACCGTTCGGGCTTCCGCAAGGTCTACGACCTGGCCGAGCGGGTGATCCCGGCCGAGCATCTGGCGAGGCGGCTCGACGATGCCGAGATCGTCGACTGGGCGCTGGCGGCGGCGCTGGAGCGGCTGGGCTTTGCCACCAGCGGCGAGCTGGCCGCCTTCTTCGCCATCGCCACGCCGGACGAGGCGAAGCGGTGGTGCGCCGAGGCGCTGGCGGCGGGCCGGATCGTGGAAATCGACGTGGAAATGGCCGATGGCGCGATCCGGCGCAGCTATTCCAGCCCGGCGCTGCTGGATCTGGTCCCCGCGCTGCCCGAGCCGTCCTCGCGCATCCGGCTGCTTTCGCCCTTCGATCCGGCCCTGCGCGACCGGGCGCGGGCCGAGCGGCTGTTCGGCTTCCGCTACCGCATCGAGATCTTCGTGCCCGCCGGGCGGCGGCAATACGGCTATTACGTCTTTCCGGTCCTGCAGGGCGACCGGCTGATCGGGCGGCTGGACGCCCGGCGCGAGGAGGGCGCGCTGGCCGTCCGCGCCTTCTGGCCCGAGCCGGGGCTGCGCATGGGCCAGGGCCGCATCGCGGGGCTGGCCGCCGAACTGCGGCGCATCGCGCCGCTGGCCGGGGTGCAAGACATCCGCCATGCGCCGGACTGGCTGCGCGGATAGCGCGCCCGGCGCGCGGTCGGGGCGGCTGCAAAGTCCGGCGCCACTGCGCGCTCGCCCGGTCCTGATCGGCCGGCGCCGAAGAAATCATAACATTGTTGCCTATCGGCAGGATTGTCTTAATCTCGACCCATGACAATATGGACCCCCGATCCCGGCGGCTTGCATCGTCCGGCCTATCTCTCGCTTGCCGAGCAATATGCGCGGGCGATTCGCGACGGCATGCTGCCCGCCGGCAGCCGCCTGCCGCCGCAGCGCCGGCTGGCCGACGATCTGGGACTGTCGGTCCAGACCGTCTCGCGCGCCTATGAAGAACTGATCCGCCGCGGCCTGGTGGTCGGAGAGGTCGGGCGCGGCTCCTTCGTGCTGCCGCCGGGGTCCGAGAACAGCCCGCCCTATCTGGCCGAGCGGCTGGGCGAGCTGGTCGATCTGTCGATCCTGAAGCCCGTGACCGAGCGCATGCATGTCGAAACCTTTCGCGAGGGGCTGCATTGGGTGGCCGAGAACCTGACCGCCCCGGCCGCGCTGTCCTTCCGGCCGAACTCGGTCCTGCCGCAGCACCGGCAGGTCGCGGCCGACTGGCTGCGCCGCAAGGGCATCGAGGCCGCGCCGGAAAACATCACCATCACCGACGGCGCCACCTCGGCCATCACCACCGCGGTGATGAGCGCGGTGCCCGCCGGCGGCACGCTGGCCGCAGCCGCGCTGACCCATCACCTGCTGATGCCGCTGTGCAAATACCTCGGCCTGCATCTGGAGGCCCTGCCGGTCGATGACGACGGCATCGTGCCCGAGGCGCTGGACCATCTGGCGCGCAAGGGCAGCCTGCGCGCGCTTTACATGCAGCCGGCGGCGATCAACCCCATGGCGATCATGACCGGCGCCGAGCGCCGCGCCGAACTGGCCGCCATTGCCCGCCGCCACGACCTGCTGATCGTCGAGAACGACATGCTGAACGCGATGATCCCCGACCGGCCGCCGCCGATGGCGGCGCTGGCGCCCGAGCGGGTGCTGCACATCAACGGCTTCACCAAGACCACGCTGCCCGGCCTGCGGGTCGCCTGGCTGCTGTCGCCGGCGCGGCTTGCCTCGGCCACCGCCAACCGGCATCTGGTGACGAACTGGATGGCCACCCCCGCCATGGTCGAGCTGCTGAGCCACTGGATCAGCGACGGCACCGTGGAGCGGCTGATCCTGTGGCAGCGCGAGGCGCTGGCCGTCCGCCACCGCATTGCCCGCGAAGTTCTGGGCGCGGCGCCGTTCCGCGCCCATCCGCAAAGCCTGCATATCTGGCTGGAACTGCCCCCCGGCCGCGACGAGGAGGAATTCGTCGCCCAGGCCCGCCAGCGCGGCGTGGCCGTCGCCTCGGGCCGGGCCTTCCGGCTGAGCGAGCGCGGCCGGCGCGACGCGGTGCGAATCGCGCTTGGCTCGACCAGCGCGGAAGAGCTGCGCCGGGGCCTGTCCCTGGTGGCCGAAACCCTGGGCGGCAGCGCCGAACCCCTGCTTCCGCTGATTTGACGGGCAGATTGTCGCGGAAAATTGTTATGATATTATTTAAATATTGACCTGATTTGATCTCGCTGCAAAGTTCCTCTGGACAGCAAGGGGGACGTCTTTGGACCAGCCGATCATTCGCATCCAGAACCTGCGCAAGTCCTTTGGGACGCTGACCGTCATCGACGGGCTGAATTTCGACGTGATGAAGGGCGAGAAGCTGGCGCTGATCGGCCCCTCGGGTTCGGGCAAGACCACCATCCTGCGCATCCTGATGACGCTCGAGGATATTTCCGGCGGCCGCATCGAGGTCTGCGGCGAGCCGCTTTACCACATGCAGAAGCACGGCGCCGAGGTGCCCGCGGACGAGGCGCATCTGCACAGGATGCGCCGCCACATCGGCATGGTGTTCCAGCATTTCAACCTGTTCCCGCACAAGTCGGTCTTGCAGAACATCACGCTGGCGCCGATGCTGACCAAGGGCGAGCCGCGGGCCGTGGCCGAGCAGCGGGCGCGCGAGTTGCTGGACATGGTGGGGCTGGCCGACAAGGCCGACTACATGCCCAGCCAGCTGTCCGGCGGCCAGAAGCAGCGCGTCGCCATCGCCCGCGCCCTGGCGCTCCAGCCGCAGATCATGCTGTTCGACGAGGTGACCTCGGCGCTGGACCCCGAACTGGTCGAGGAGGTGCTGGAGGTGATGAAGCGCCTGGCCGCCGAGACCGACATGACCATGCTGCTGGTCACGCATGAGATGGGCTTCGCCCATGATTTCGCCGATCGCGTGCTGTTCTTCGACAAGGGCCGCATCGTCGAGCAGGGCCCGCCCACCCAGATATTCACCGCGCCGCAAGAGGACCGCACGAAGTCCTTCCTGCGCAAGATCATCGCCGCAGGACAGCGCGTGTGATGCAACCCAACAGGAGAGAATGATGAAGAAATGCCTGATTGTCGCGGCGCTGCTGGCCGCGCCGCTGCCCGCCATGGCCGACAAGCTAGAGGACCTGCAGAAGCAGGGCTATGTCCGCATCGCCATCGGCAACGAGCCGCCCTATACCGCCGTCGCCTCGGACGGCAAGGTCTCGGGCGCGGCGCCGGACGTGGCCCGCGCGGTGTTCGAAAAGCTGGGCATCAAGGACCTGGAGGCGTCCATCGCCGAATATGGCGCGATGATCCCCAGCCTGCAGGCCGGCCGCGTCGATGCGATCACCGCCGGCCTGTTCATGAAGCCGGAACGCTGCAACGCCGTGGCCTATTCCGAGCCGATCCTGTGCGATGCCGAGGCGCTCTTACTGCCCAAGGGCAATCCCAAGGGCTTCAAGTCCTATGCCGACATCGCCAATGACGGCTCGGCCCGGCTGGGCGCGCCCGGCGGCGGCACCGAGGAAAAGCTGGCGCTGGATGCCGGCGTGCCGCGCGACCGGCTGGTGGTGGTGCCCGACCCGCAATCGGGGCTGAAGATGGTGCAGGACGGCCGGATCGACGCCTATTCGCTGCCGGTCCTGTCGCTGAACGACCTGCTGGCGAAGTCGGGCGACGCCAACCTGGAAGTCTTTGCCCCGGTCGAGGGCGCGCCGGTCTATTGCGACGGCGCCGCTTTCAACAAGAAGGACACCGCGCTGCGCGACGCCTTCGATGTGGAGCTGGCCAAGCTGAAGGAATCGGGCGAATTCGCCGCCATCGTCGAACCCTATGGCTTCTCGGCCGCCGCGGCGATGTCCACCACCCGCGACGCGCTCTGCGCCGCGCAGTAAGGCAGCCGGGCGGGGGGAGACCCCTGCCCATCCATCAGCAAGAGAGGCAGGCATCAGCGCATGGGCGACTGGGCAGGATATCTGACACTCATCCTTATGGGGGCATGGGTCACGGTCAAGCTGACGCTGATGGGCTCGGCCCTGGCGCTGGTCGTGGCCTTCATCGCCGGGCTGGGGCGCATCTCGCGCCATGCTCCGGTGCGCTGGCTGGCGACCGCCTATATCGAGTTCTTCCGCGGCACCTCGATCTTCGTGCAGCTGTTCTGGATCTATTTCGTGCTGCCGATGACCGGGATGCAGCTGACGCCGATGCAGGCCGGGGTGATGGCGCTGGGGCTGAACGTGGGCGCCTATGGGGCCGAGGTGGTGCGCGGCGCCATCCTCGCCGTGCCGCGCGACCAGCACGAGGCCTGCGTCGCCGTCAACCTGACCCGCTTCCAGCGCATGCGCCACGTCATCCTGCCGCAGGCGCTGCCGCTGATGCTGCCGACCTTCGGCAACAATGCCATCGAGCTTCTGAAGGCGACTTCGGTCGTGTCGCTGATCTCGCTGTCGGACATGACCTTTCAGGCGCAGGTGGTGCGCTCGCAGACCGGCAGCACGCTGATGCCCTTCGTCACCATCCTGCTGCTGTATTTCGCCATGTCCTCGGCGCTTTCCTTCGGCATGCGCCGGCTGGAGCGGCGGGTGACGCGCGGCCTGGACGGGGTGCGCTGAGATGGAATGGGATTGGGATTTCGCCTGGTCGATCATGCCGACCCTGCTGGCCGGGTTTCGCATCACCCTTGTCGCCACCTTCCTCGGCGCCATCGTCGCGGCGGTGCTGGGGCTGGTCTTCGCCATCCTGCGCCGCTCGCCCAACCGGCTGGTGGCGCGCGGCACCGGCTTCGTGGTCGAGTTCATCCGCGGCACGCCGCTGCTGGTGCAGCTTTACTTCATCTTCTACGTGCTGCCCGGGCTGGGCATCCGCCTGCCGGCGCTGACCGCAGGGGTGATCGGCATGGGGCTGCATTACGCGACCTATGCCGCCGAGGTCTATCGCGGCGGCATCGAGGCGGTGTTGCGCGGGCAATGGGAGGCGGCCAAGGCCACCAACCTAACCACGCGCCAGACCTGGCTGCATGTGGTGCTGCCGCAGGCGGTGCCGCCGATGATCCCGGCCATGGCGAATTATCTGCTGGCCATGTTCAAGGAAACGCCGCTGCTGTCCGCGATCACCGTGCTGGAGCTGATGAACCAGGCGAAGTCGGTCGCGAACAGCTCCTATCGCTATGTCGAGCCGATGACGCTGGTCGGCGTGATGTTCCTGGTCGTCAGCCTGATCTCGGTGGTGGTGCTGCGCTGGCTGGAACGCCGTTACGGGAGGATTTCGCGGTGACTGTCCTGTCCGTTCCGGTCGAGCTGGACGACCGCCCGCTGCCGCGCCGGGTCGGTCTGGTGACGCTGGCCACCGACCACACGACCGAGGTGGATTTCGCCGCCCTGCCGGCGCATGGCGTGGGCGTCTATGCCACCCGCATCCCCTTCGCCAACCCGGTGACGCCCGAGACGCTGGCCGCCATGGCCCGCGACGTGACCGCCGCCGCGGCGCTGATCCTGCCCGAGGAGGATCTGGACGCGGTGGTCTATAGCTGCACCTCGGCCTCGGTGGTGATCGGGGACCGGGCGGTGCGGGATGCGATCCGGCTGGGCAAGCCCTCGGCGGAACCGATCACGCCGATCTCGGCCGGCTTCGCGGCGCTCAGGGCGCTGGGGGCCGAGCGGATCACCCTGCTGACCCCCTACACGCCCCGCACCACCCAGCCGATGGCGGAATGTTTCGAGGCGGGGGGCTTCGCCTTGCAGGGCGTCTCCTGCCTGAACCTGACCGACGACCGCGAGATGGCGCGGATTTCCCATGCGACGATCATCGAGGCCGCACGCGCCGCACTCGCGCCGGGCAGCCAGGCGCTGTTTCTCGCCTGCACCGCCGTCCGCGCCTGCGCGATCATCGACCGGATCGAGGATGCGGTCGGCGTGCCGGTGGTCTCGGCCAATTCCGCGACGCTCTGGGCCGCGGCGCGGGCTTGCGGCGTGACCGGGCCGGTCGCTCCGGGCCAGTTGATGAGGCAGCCATGACCGTGACCCTGGACGACATCCGCGCCGCCGCTGAACGCATCCGCGGCCATGTGGTGGAAACGCCGCTGCTGCGCGACGAGCTGCTGTCGGCGCGGCTGGGCCAGCCGGTCTGGCTGAAATGCGAATACCGCCAGACCACCGGCGCCTTCAAGCTGCGGGGCGCGACCAATGCCATCCTGTCGCTGCCGCCCGAGGCGCTGGCGCGCGGCGTCGTCACCGCCTCGACCGGCAATCACGGCCGCGCCCTGGCCTATGCCGCCCGGGCGCTGGGCGTGCCCGCCACCGTCTGCCTGTCCCGGCTGGTGCCCGAGAACAAGGTGCGGGCGATCCGCGAGTTGGGGGCCGAGGTCCGCATCATCGGCGCCAGCCAGGACGAGGCGATGCAGGAAGTCGCCCGCGCCGTGGCTGAAGAGGGCATGACCGAGATCCCGCCCTTCGACCACGAGGCCGTTGTGGCGGGCCAGGGCACCATCGGCCTGGAAATCGGCACGCCCCAGGCGGTGCTGGTGCCACTGTCCGGCGGCGGTCTCGCGGCCGGGGTGGCGGTGGCGATCAAGGCGCTGTCACCCGCCACGCGCGTCATCGGCCTGACCATGGAGAACGGCGCCGCCATGGCTGCGAGCCTCGCTGCCGGCCATCCGGTCGAGGTCGCCGAAAGCCCCAGCCTTGCCGACAGCCTCGGCGGCGGCATCGGGTTGCGCAACCGCGTGACCTATCCGCTGTGCCGCGACCTGCTGGACGATGTGATCCTGCTGACCGAGGCCGAGATCGCCGCCGGCATCCGCCATCTCGGCCGTGCCGGCCATGTCGTCGAGGGCGCGGCCAGCGTTGGCACCGCCGCGCTGCTGGCCGGCAAGGTCGTCCCGCAAGGCCCGACCGTCTGCATCCTTTCCGGCGCGAATATCGACCCCGCGCTGCATGCCCGCATCATGGCGGAGGCCGCATGAGACCGCCCGTGACCATCCTGACCGAGACCGACCTGCGCGCCCTGGTGCCGCTGGACGGCGAGGCCGTCGCCTGCATCCGCGACGCCTTCGTGGCGCTGGCGACCAAGCCCGTCGCCATGCCGCCGATCCTGCGCCTGGACATTCCCGAACACCGGGGCGAGGTTGATGTGAAGACCGCCTATGTTCCCGGCCTCACGCATTTCGCCATCAAGATCTCGCCCGGTTTCTTCGGCAACCCGGCGCTCGGCCTGCCCTCGACCAACGGCATGATGGTGGTGCTGTCCGCGACGACCGGGCTGGTCGAGGCGCTGCTGCTGGACAACGGCTACCTGACCGATGTGCGCACCGCCGCCGCCGGGGCGGTGGCCGCCGATGCGCTGGCCCGGCCGGATGCGGCCACGGCGGCGATCCTTGGCGCCGGGATGCAGGCGCGGATGCAGTTGCAGGCGCTGGCGCTGGTCCGGCGGCTGACCGGCGCACGTGTCTGGGCGCGGGATCCCGCCAAGGCGCAGGCTTTCGCGGCCGAGATGACCGCCACCCTGCGCATCCCCGTCACCGCCGCCGCCGCCAGCGTGGCCAAGGCGACGCGGGATGCCGATCTGGTGGTCACGACCACGCCGTCCGAAAGGCCCATCCTGGCCGCCGCCGATATCGCCGCCGGCACGCATGTCACCGCCATGGGCTCGGACGCCCAGCACAAGAACGAGATCGCCCCCGACCTGATCGCGCGCGCCCATTACGTCGCCGACCGCCTGTCGCAGACCCGCGAGCTGGGGGAGCTGCACCACGCGCCGCTGGCCGGGCGGGACTTCCCCGAGCTGGGCCAGATCCTGGCCGGGCAGCGCCCCGGCCGCAGCGATCCCGAACAGATCACCCTGGCCGACCTGACCGGCACCGGCATCCAGGACACCGCCATCGCCACCCTGGCGCTTGCCCGCGCGGGCAAGGCCGGGGCCGGACGCAGCTTCACCCTGTAAGAGAAACCGCCATGACAGACGTCGCATTGAAGTTCACCCGCGAGGAATATGCCGACCGCCTCGCCAAGACCCGCCGGGCGATGGAGGACAAGGGCGTCGATCTGCTGATCGTCACCGATCCGTCGAACATGAACTGGCTGACCGGCTATGACGGCTGGTCCTTCTATGTCCATCAATGCGTGGTGGTGCCGCCCGAGGGCGAGCCGGTCTGGTATGGCCGCGGACAGGACGCCAACGGTGCCAGGCTGACGGCTTACCTGAAGCCCGAAAACATCATCGGCTATCCCGACCATTACGTGCAGAACCCCGAGATGCACCCGATGGATTACCTCTCGGGCATCTTGCGCGACAAGGGCTGGGGCACGAAGCGCATCGGCGTCGAGATGGACAATTACTGGTTCACCGCCGCCGCCTTCGCCAGCCTGACGCGGAACCTGCCGGACGCGCGCTTCACCGATTGCACGGCGCTGGTGAACTGGCAGCGCGCGGTGAAATCGCCGCAGGAGATCGCCTATATGCGCAACGCGGCGCGCATCGTCGAGGCGATGCATGTCCGCATCCTCGACAAGGTGCAGGTCGGGATGCGCAAATGCGACCTGGTGGCGGAAATCTACGATGCCGGCACCCGCGGCGTCGACGGCATCGGCGGCGACTATCCGGCCATCGTGCCGCTGCTGCCCTCGGGTCGCGACGCCTCGGCCCCGCATCTGACCTGGGACGACAAGCCGATGAAACCGGGCGAGGGCACCTTCTTCGAGATCGCCGGCTGCTATCACCGCTACCACGTGCCGCTGTCGCGCACGGTGTTCCTGGGCCAGCCGACGCAGGCTTTCCTCGATGCGGAAAAGGCCACGCTGGAGGGGATGGAAGCCGGGCTTGCCGCAGCGAAGCCCGGCAATACCTGCGAGGACATCGCCAAGGGTTTCTTCGACGTGCTGGCGAAATACGGCATCGTCAAGGACAACCGCACCGGCTACGGCATCGGCGTCAGCTATCCGCCAGACTGGGGCGAGCGCACCATGTCGCTGCGCCCCGGCGACCGCACCGTGCTGCAGCCCGGCATGACCTTCCATTTCATGACCGGCCTGTGGCTGGAGGACATGGGGCTGGAGATCACCGAGTCGATCCTGATCACCGAGACCGGCGTGGAATGCCTCGCCCATGTCCCGCGCCAGCTGTTCGTGAAGGACTAGCGCCATGTTGCAGATGCAGCCTGCGCCCTCGCCCATCGCGGCGACGGTGGATTTCGCGGCGCCGGGGGTTCACCACGGCTTCCTGCGCCTGCCGCATTCGCGCGACGACGCAGCCTGGGGCTCGGTCATGACGCCGATCACCGTGGTCAACAACGGCGAGGGGCCGACGGCGCTTCTGACCGGTGCCAACCACGGCGACGAATACGAGGGGCCGATCGCGCTGTTCGACCTGGCCGCGACCGTGCGGGCCGAGGACGTCACCGGCCGTATCATCATCGTGCCGGCGATGAACTACCCGGCTTTCGTCGCGGGCACCCGCACCTCGCCCATCGACCGGGGCAACCTGAACCGCAGCTTTCCGGGGCGGCCGGACGGCACGGTCACGCAGAAGATCGCGGATTACTTCCAGCGCGTGCTGCTGCCGATGGCGGATGTGGTGCTGGATTTCCATTCCGGCGGCAAGACCCTGGATTTCCTGCCCTATTGCGCCGCCCATATCCTGCCCGACAAGCGGCAGGAGGCGGCGGCCTTCGATCTTGTGCGCGCCTTCGGGGCGCCCTGGTCGGTCAGGATGCTCGAGATCGACGCGGTCGGCATGTATGACACCGCGGCCGAGGAAATGGGCAAGGTCTTCGTCACCACCGAGCTGGGCGGCGGCGGCACGGCGACCGCCCGCACCGCCGGCATCGCCAGGCGCGGCCTGCGCAACCTGCTGGTCGCGGCGGGCGTGATGCGCGGCGAGGTGGTGGCGCAGCCGACGCGCTGGCTGGACATGCCCGACGCGGATTGCTTCACCTTTGCCGAGGATGGCGGGCTGATCGAGTTCCTGGCCGATCTGGGCGATGCCGTGGAACAAGGCCAGCCGGTCGCCCGCATCTTCCCGGTGACCCGCACCGGCTTGGCCCCGGTCGCGGTCCATGCCCGCCGCGGCGGGCTGATGATGGCGCGGCATTTCCCCGGCATCGTGAAACCCGGCGATTGCGTCGCCGTCATCGGCGAGGAGGTTCAGCCATGATCACCGACAAGACCCTGATGCGCGAGGATGCCTTCGTGAACGGCGCCTGGGTGGCCGGGCCGCGCTTTGCCGTCACCGACCCCGCCACGGGCAGGCCCGTGGCGCAGGTGGCGCGGCTGGCCGCTGCGCAGGCGCGCGCGGCCGTCGATGCGGCGCAGGCGGCTTTCGCCGGCTGGTCCGCGCTGCTGCCGCAGGAACGCGCCGCCGTGCTGATGCGCTGGCACCGGCTGATCGTCGATGCGCGCGAGGATCTGGCGCGGATCATGACCGCCGAGCAGGGCAAGCCGCTGTCCGAATCGCGCGGCGAGATTGACTATGCCGCCAGTTTCGTCGAGTTCTATGCCGAGGAAGCCAAGCGGCCGAACATCGAAAGCGTGACCTCGCATCTTTCGACCGCCGAGATGGAGCTGTGGCGCGAACCCCTGGGCGTCGCGGCGCTGGTCACGCCCTGGAACTTTCCCTGCGCCATGATCACCCGCAAGGCGGCCGCGGCCTTGGCGGCGGGCTGCACCGTGGTCGTGCATCCCTCGGCCGAGACGCCGCTGTCGGCCACCGCGCTGGCGGAGCTGGCGGATCGGGCGGGGTTTCCGGCCGGCGTCTTCAACGTGGTGACGGGCGACGCGCCCGAGATCGTCGGGGAATGGTGCGCCGATCCGCGGGTGCGGGCGCTGTCCTTCACCGGCTCGACGCAGGTCGGCAAGCTGCTTTATCGCCAAAGCGCCGAGACGGTGAAGCGGCTGGTGCTGGAACTGGGCGGGCACGCGCCCTTCATCGCCTTTGCCGATTGCGACCTCGACCTGGCGGTGGATGAGGCGATCAAGGCCAAGTTCGCCACCTCGGGCCAGGACTGCCTGGGCGCCAACCGTTTCCTGATCGAGCGGCCGGTCTATGACGAATTCTGCCGCCGCTTCACCGCTGCTGCCGCCGCGCTGACCCTGGGGCCGGGGGTCGAGGATCGCGACCTTGGCCCCTTGATGAACGAGGGCGCGGTCCAGAAGCAGGAGGAGCACGTGGCCGATGCCTTGGCGCATGGCGCGCGCCTTCTGACCGGCGGCAGCCGCGATCCGCAGGGGCCGCTGTTCTATCGCCCGACCGTGCTGGCCGACGTGCCGGCCGAGGCGCGGATCTTCCACGAGGAGACCTTCGGCCCCGTCGCCGCCATCGCCGCCTTCGACACCGAGGACGAGGCGGTGCGTATCGCCAATGCCACCGAATACGGGCTGGTCGCCTATGTCCACAGCCGCGATCCGCGCCGCATCTACCGCCTGTCGCGCGCGCTGTCGTTCGGCATGGTCGCGGTGAACCGCACCAAGGTCACCGGCGCGCCGATCCCCTTCGGCGGCATGAAGCAGTCGGGCCTGGGCCGCGAGGGCAGCCGCCACGGGCTCGAAGCCTTCACCGAGATCAAATACGTCTGCCGCGACTGGGCAGAGACAAGGAGAGCATGATGCTGACCAATGACCAGCTGTCCAAATGGGACCGCGAGAGCCTGTTCCATCCCTCGACCAACCTCGGCCAGTTCGCGCGCGGCGAAGGCGCGCAGCGCATCGTCTCGGGCGCGGAAGGCGTCCATATCACGGATCGGGACGGCAACCGGCTGCTGGACGGCTTCGCCGGGCTCTATTGCGTGAACGTGGGCTATGGCCGGCCCGAGATCGCCGAAGCCATCGCCGCACAGGCGCGCGAGCTGGCCTATTACCACGCCTATGCGGGGCATGGCTCGGAAGCCTCGATCACGCTGGCGAAAATGGTCATGGACCGGGCGCCCAAGAGCATGGCGCGGGTCTATTTCGGCCTGGGCGGCTCGGACGCCAATGAGACGAACATCAAGCTGGTCTGGTATTACAACAACATCCGTGGCTTGCCGCAGAAGAAGAAGATCATCTCGCGCTGGCGGGGCTATCACGGCTCGGGGCTGATGACCGGCTCGCTGACCGGGCTGGAGCTGTTCCACAAGAAATTCGACCTGCCGCTGGCGCAGGTGATCCATACCGAGGCGCCCTATTACTATCGCCGCAAGGACGCCGGCATGTCCGAGGAACAATTCAGCGCCCATTGCGCCGAGGAGCTGGAGCGGCTGATCGCCGCCGAGGGCGCCGAGACCATCGCCGCCTTCATCGGCGAGCCGGTGCTGGGCACGGGCGGCATCGTGCCGCCGCCCAAGGGCTATTGGCAGGCGATCCAGAAGGTGCTGGCGCGCCACGACATCCTGCTGATCGCGGACGAGGTGGTGACGGGCTTCGGCCGGCTGGGCAGCATGTTCGGCAGCGACCATTACGGCATGACCCCCGACATCATTACCATCGCCAAGGGCCTGACCTCGGCCTATGCGCCGCTGTCGGGCAGCATCGTCGGGCAGAAGGTCTGGGAGGTGCTGATGCAGGGCAGCGACGAATATGGCGTGCTCGGCCATGGCTGGACCTATTCCGCCCATCCCATCGGCGCGGCGGCGGGCATCGCCAACTTGCAGCTGATCGACAAGCTGGGGCTGGTCGAGAATGCCGGCCGGGTCGGCCGCACGCTGAACGATCGGATGCGGGCGGCGCTGGGCGATCATCCGAACGTGGGCGAGATCCGCGGCGAGGGCATGCTCTGCGCCGTCGAGCTGGTCCGCGACCGCGACAGCCGCGGCTTCTTCGACGCGGCCGAGGGCATCGGCGGCAAGGTCGTCGCCGCGATGCTGAAGCGCGGCGTGATCGCGCGGGCCATGCCGCAGGGCGACATTATCGGCCTGGCCCCGCCGCTCTGCCTGACCGAGGCCGAGGCGGATGTGATCGTCGAGGCCACTGACGCATCCGTGCGCGAAATCCTCGGCTGAGCGAGGACGGGGATCGGACCGGAACACGGCTTGCGTGTTTGCGCCTTCGGTGTTCCGGCGGCGCATCGGGTCCGCGCGGGGGCGAATGCCGGACCATGATGCCCTGCGGGGGTCGCGGCGGTGTTGATGCCCTGCGCCCGCTGCTGTTAAGCATGGCCGCAACGAGAAGAACCCTTCCACGAGCGGCAGGACGAGCAGACGATGACGATTCCCTATCCAAGACTGCGCATGGGCGCGGCGCTTGCGGCCGCGCTGCTGGTGCTGACAGGCTGTTCGATGTTCCACCGGCACAGCCCGCAGGAATGCATGGAGCGGGCGATGTATTTCGAATCGAACCGCTCGAGCCGGGACGGCATGATCGCCGTCGGCAGCGTGGTCATGAACCGCGTCCGGTCAGATCAGTTTCCCAATTCCGTCTGCGGTGTCGTCGGACAAAAGGGGCAGTTCGCGCCGGGGATCATGACGCGGCGGATGGACAGGCCCTCGCCGCAGGTCAGCGAGGCGGCGCGCGCCGTCCTGCGCGGCGAGCGCCATCCCCTGATCGGCAACGCGATGTTCTTTCACGCGGCCGGGCACCGGTTTTCCTATGACAACATGCATTACGTCCTGGTGGCCGGCGGCAATGCCTTCTACGAAAAGCGCAAAAGCCATCTGGTGACGCGGCCGGTCCCGCCGCCGCCGCTTGAGGGCATCACCCGCCGCTAGCCCCCTCCGGCGCATCGGCACCCGAAGGGATCACGGCAGGCGCAGGCGCTGCAGGACGCGGCTGGCGACGGCCGCGGTCTCCTGCCAGCCGGGCAGGGCGGCGCCGGCCCGGGCCGCCGCATCGCCCATCCGCGCCCGCAGCGTTTCGTTGCCCAGCAGGCGGCGCAGCGCAGAGGCGAAGGCCGGCGGATCGTCGGGCGGCACCAGCAGCCCCGCGGTGGCGGGCACGGTGTCGGGGACGGCGCCGGTCGCGCAGCTGACGATCGGCAGGCCATGCGCCAGGGCCTCGTCGAAGACCAGGCCGTGGCCCTCGTATCGCGTCGCGAGCGCGAAGATCGACGCGCGCGCGTAAAGCCGCTCCAGCCGCCCGGCATCGACCCGCCCCGCCAGCGTCACCCGATCCGCGACCGGGCTTTCGGCCAGTTGCCGGGCCAGCGCGGCGGCATGGGCGCGGTCCCAGGGATTGCCGACGATCACCGCCTGCCAGTCC
Organism: Paracoccus sp. J55; assembly: GCF_000513975.1. Taxonomy (NCBI): domain Bacteria; kingdom Pseudomonadati; phylum Pseudomonadota; class Alphaproteobacteria; order Rhodobacterales; family Paracoccaceae; genus Paracoccus; species Paracoccus sp. J55. The sequence goes on along the minus strand of NZ_AZVA01000008.1, from coordinate 120,820 downwards.
AGATCGGCCAGCTCCGCCAGCGCGGTCAGCAGCAGGTCATGGCCCTTGCGCGGATGGAGGATGCCGACCGACAGGATCAGCGGCGGGTTGGCCGGCGACGGGGCAAGCCGCGCCGGCTCGACCCCCGGCCGGGCGATGGTGATGCGCTCGGCGGGCACGCCGTAGCGGTCGGTCAGCATGGCCCGGGCATGGCGGCTGGGGACCAGCACATGCCGCGCCAGCTGCAGGTTGTCGCGCTCGGTCCGGTAGAGATGCGCGCGCCGCGCCGGGTCCAGGCCGGTCTCCATCGCCAGCGGGTGGTGGATCATCGCCACGACGGGCGCACGGACCCGGGCGAGACCGGCCGTGTCGACGGCGCCGAAGACCAGCCCGTCGATGATCAGCGGCCGGTCCTCGGCCGCCAGCGCCGCCACGGCCGCCGCCATCTCGGCCGGCGTCGGGTCGGGGAAGCTGGCGGGCAGCTGCAGGTGACGCATGTCGTGGCCCAGGGCGCGCAGCCCCTCCAGCAGGCGGCGTTCATAGATATAGCCGCCGGTCAGCGTGGCGATGTCGCCGGGGATGGCGAAGGCGGCGTCGCAGGGTCGGGTCATGGGCGCACCTGTTCGGGGGCGTAGCGGGCCAGCACCCGGCGCTCGGCCGCGCCGACACCGGCATGGCCCAGCCAGGACAGCGCCGTCACCAGCACCACCGCGGACCAGAGCATGTCGTAATCCGAGACCGAGGCCGACAGCGCCATCAGCCCGCCGATGCCGCCGCCGGTCGCCAGCCATTCGACCACGGTGACGGCCAGCACCGCCGCCGGCACGCTCATCCGCGCCGAGGCGAAAAGTGCGGGCAGCATGGCCGGGATGCGGACATGGATCATCTGCCGCCAGCGGCCGGCGGCATAGCTGCGGAACACGTCGAGGATCTGGCCGGGCGCTTGCCGCAGCCCGTGCTGGCAGGCGACGAAGGTCGGGAAGAACACCATGACCGCGACCAGCACCACCACCCCCGCCGCGCCGCGCCCGACCAGCAGCACGATCAGCGGCGCCGTGGTCACGATCGGGATGGCGCGCAGCGCGATGGCAACCGGCGTGACCAGCGCCGAAAGCGCCGGCAGCAGCGCCAGCAGGATGGCGAGTCCCGCCCCCGCCGCCAGCCCCGCCGCATAGCCGGGCAGCACATGCGCCCCGGTCTGCGCCAGCGCCTGCGCAAGGGCCTGCCGGGTCTGGGCGGCATCCGGCGCCCAGGCCAGCGCCGCCAGCACGTCGCCCGGCCGCTTGGCGAAGAACGGGCTGAGCCCGGCCAGCCGCAGCCCCGCCCACCACGCGGCAAGCACCGCCGCGACCACGGCGAGCGTCGAGGCCAGCGCCGCGCGGCGCGCGCCGGGCGCCGCGCCCGGCGGGGCCAGCAGCACGGGCGGCGGTTCGTCCAGGAAGCGCCGGGCCGCCCCGCCGATCAGCGCATAGGCCGCGACCGCGACGGCGGCGGAGAGCGCCGCGATGCTCCAGAGCGCGGGGACGTCCAGCGCGCGGGTGAAGCGGATGGTCAGCACGCCCATGCCGCGCTCGGCCCCGGTGAACTCGCCCACCAGCGCCCCGAGGAAGGCGGCGGGGGCCGAGATCTGCAGCCCGGCAACCAGATAGGGCAGGGCGGCGCGCAGCCGGACATGGCGCAGTTCGGCCATGCGGCCGCGGCCATAGACGCGGATCAGGTCCAGCCAGGCGGCGGGCACGGCGCGCAGGCCGGCCAGCAGCGGGATCAGCGTGGTGTAATAGACCGCCAGCGCCGCCAGGGCGATCTGTGGCCCCTCGCCCGGTCCCATCATCACCCGCAGGATCGGCCCGGTCGCGACCAGCGGCAGGCAGAAGACCACCAGCGCCAGGCCCGAGACCAGCCCGGTCAGCTTGGGCCAGAGCAGCGCCAGGCCGGCCAGCGCCACGGCGGCCAGGTTGCCCAGCAGAAAGCCCGCCGCCGCATTGGCCCCGGTGACGGCCAGCGCCCGCGACAGCAGGCCGGCATGGGCGGCGGTCCATTGCGCGACCTCGGCCGGGCCGGCGATCAGGTAGCGGCCCGACAGGGCCAGGGCCGCGGCCTGCCACAGGGCAAGCAGCAGCACCAGCCCGGCCAGCGCGTTCCGCATGCTCATGCCGCGCCGGCCGGGGCCGAGAGCGCCGCCCGCGCCTCGGCCTCGATGCGGCGGAAGGCGGGGCTGTCGGCCAGTCCGGGGCGGCGCGGATGCGGCAGGGGCACGGCGATGTCCGCGACGATCCGCGCCGGGCGGGGCGACAGGACCAGGATGCGGTCGGCGAGCAGCACCGCCTCGGCCAGCGAATGGGTGACCAGCAGCGCCGTGGTGCCCTGCGCCTGCCAGAGCGGCGGCAGGTCCTGCGCCAGCTGGCGGCGGGTCAGCTCGTCGACTGCGCCGAAGGGCTCGTCCAGCAGCAGCACCTGCGGCGCGGTGGCCAGCGCGCGGGCGATGGCGGCGCGCTGGCGCATGCCGCCCGACAGCGCCGCGGGGCGGGTGGCGGCGAAGCCCTCCAGCCCGACCAGCCGCAGCAGTTGCGCCACCTTGCCCGGATCGGCGGGCTGGCGGGCGAGCTTGCGCGCCAGCGCCACGTTCTGCGCGGCGCTGAGCCAGGGCAGCAGCGAGGGGTCCTGGAACGCCACCGAGATCGCGCCGCGCGCGCGCTGCCGGGCCGGGTCCAGCCCGCCGATGCGCACCTGCCCGCCCTCCGGCAGCTCAAGCCCCGCGACCAGCCGCAGCAGCGTGGACTTGCCGCAGCCCGAGGGGCCGATCAGCGCCGTGGTCTGCCCCGCGGCGAAATCGGCATCGAAGCCCGCGACTGCCTGCACGCCGCCGGGCCAGGTCTTGGTCAGCGCCCGGCAGGCGATCCCGGCGCGGCTATCCTGCATGGACCGCCTCCAGGATCGAGCGGTCCCAGAGCGCGGGCGTCATCTCGCGCCCCAGCAGCGAGAGGGTGCGGATATTGGCCTCGACCGCCTCGTCGCTCCACCAGCCGAACCCGTGCCGCTCGGTCAGGTCCGAGAACATCAGCGGCAATTGCCGGCGCGCCTGCAGCTTTTGCGTGGGCAGGTCCAGCCCGGCATCGGGGAACAGGGCGACGGTCAGATCGGCGGCCGCATCGCTGTCGGCGCGGCAGGCTTCCCAGCCCCGCGCCTCGCCCGCCATCAGGGCCACCAGCGCCTCGCGGCGGTGGGCAAGGCTGTCCTCGGTGGCGATATAGGTCTGGGAATGCAGGGCATAGCCGTGATCGGCCATCAGCATGGTGCGGGCCTCGATGCCCTGGATCGCCATGGCGACCGGCAGGTCGGTTTCCCAGCAGAGCAGGCAATCCACCTCGCCCGCGATCAGCGGCTGGGCGGAATATTGCGTGGGCACGATGCGGATGGCGTCGAAATCGACATCGTTCAGCTTGCACAGCGCCTGAAGCACCGGCGTGTTGGCGATGGCCATGCCGATGCTTTTCCCCGGCAGGTCGGCGGGGGTTTCCACGGGATTGCCCGGCAGAGAGGCGATGGCGAAGGGGTTCTTCTGCATGGCGACGCCGATGATGCGGAACGGCGCCCCCTGCGCCACCGCCGCTGCGGCGTAATCGGCGGCAGAGATGCCCACCAGCGCCGTGCCCGCCACCACCGGCGGCTCGACCGGGGCGTTCGGGCCGCCCTGCAGCAGCGCGACCTCCAGCCCCGCCTCGCGCCACCAGCCGTTCTGCAGCGCGATGTAGCTGCCGGCGAACTGCACCGAATGCAGCCAGGACAGCTGCAGCGCCACGGCTTCCTGCGCCCGCGCCGGGCGCGGCAGGCCCGAGAGGCCGAGCGCCAGCCCCGCCGCCCCCGTCTGCAGAAGCCGGCGCCGTGTGAGCGGGGAATGGGTCATGAAGGCACCTCCGTTCGGGTCGTGGTGGGACTGGGGGAGGAACGGCCCTGCGCGGCCGGGCGTTCCATCGGCGCGATTCCCGGCGCGGCAAAGCCCTGCAGGATCAGGTCGCGCATCCGGTCCATCGGTATCGCGGCGCTGTCCGGCGGCGGGACCAGGCCGGGGGCAAAGCCCCATGCGGCGCTGCGTTCGACCAGCGCCGCGGGACCGATCACATGCATGGGCACGTCGCGTCCGCCATCCGGCGCAATCCCTTGCGCGGCCTGATGATCGCCCAGCACCAGGATCAGCGGCGGTTCGTCCGCATGGCGCAGCGCATAGGCTATGACGGTCTGCAAGGCATAGTCGATCGCGTCGCGGTAATGCCGGCGGATGTTGTCGCGGTCGCGCCAGACCTCTTGCGGGCTTTCCCCGGCGGCGGCCATGGCGGCGAAGGCCGAGCCGTCCCCGACCTCGTCCCAGCCGATCAGCCGCGGCACCGGCACCCAGGGCGCGTGCGAGGAAATCAGCGCCACCTGTGCGAAAAGCGGCGCGCCGTCCTGCCCGCGCAGCAGCCGGTCGGCGGCGGCCAGGGTGAACTGGTCGGGCATGGTGACCCAGTTGAAGGGCGGGCCGCGATAGCCCAGATCCGGCGCGGCCAGGATGCGGTCGAAACCCATCTGCGCCGCCTCGGGCCAGGGGCGGGTGATGGCCGGCATGACGGCGGCGGTGCGGAAACCGGCGCGCCGCGCGTGGTGGAACAGTCCCTGCCGCCCGCTGGCCAGCATGGCCTGATAAAGCGCCTGATCGCCGATCCAGAGCCCCGAGGCGAATGTCGCATGCGCCAGCCAGCTTTGCCCGCCCTGCGTCGGCGAGACCAGGTATCCCGAGCGCATGGCAAGGCCGGCCCGCGCCAGATCGGCCTCGGCCCGGCGCAGGGTGGCGCGGTGGGTTTCGGCATAGAGGGGCGTCGCGAAGCTCGCCCGGCCGTAGCTTTCCACGAAGATCACCAGCACGTCGCGGTCGATGGCGCCCAGCAGGCCCGGCCGCTCCGCCATCGGGTCCTGTGCCGCGGCCGCCCGGAAGTCGCGCAGCGCGGCGACGGTTGCGGCGGCCAGCCCGGCGCGCTGGCTGGCATAGCGGAGATTCTCAAGCCTGGGCGTCATGGCCGGCAGCAGCGCCAGCCCGACTGCCGCGGCAAGGGCGATGCCCGCACGTCGCCCCGTGGCCGGGCGGGTCCAGAGCCCCGTCGCCCACCACAGCGCCCCGCCGATGCCCAGGGCGGCGAGGGCGGCGGCGAGCACGGCGCCAAGACCCGCGAGCCCGCCGAAGCTGCCGGCAAGCAGCCGCACCGCCGCATCCAGCAGCGGCAGATCGGCCGCGATGTTGAAGGGCCGCCCCAGCGCCGCGACCATGCCCAGATCGGCCAGCTTCTGCACCGCCAGCAGCGTAAGCGCCGCCGCAACCGGCAGGCGCGCCATGCCGCCGCCGAGGACCAGCGCAAGCAGCAGCAGCGGCAGTTCCGGCGTCGGGCGCATCGCGGCCCCGGGCAGGGTCAGCGCCAGCTGGATCGCCAGCGCCGCGATCAGCAGCGGCAGCGCGCGGCGCATCGTCATCGCCGATGCCGCCACAGCCAGCGGATGTCGAGCGCGAAGGACAGCGCCAGCGCCGCCGTGGCGAGCCATGCCAGGAACCCGGCCTGCGCATGGCTGGGCAGCGGCGTTTGCAGCAGGACCAGCGTGCCGAGCTGCAGCACGCAGATCGCCTTGCGCCGCAGCCGCTGCGGCAGTTCGGCCCGCAGCCAGGGTAGGACGAGGCCGGCGGCGACGAAGCCATAGCGCAGCACCCCAAGCAGCAGCACCCCGGGCCCCAGCGTCGTGCCCAGCCAGGCATGCAGCGCCAGGGTCAGGGCGAAAGCGGCATCGACCTCCATGTCGAAGCGGGCTCCGAAGCCCGAGACGAGGCCCGCGCGCCGCGCCAGCCAGCCGTCCAGCCCGTCGAGCGCCAGCGCGACGCCTCCGACGATGGTGACCGCCCATCCCGCCGCGGCGCCGTCCGCAAGCGGCGCCAGCAGCGCGCAGGTGATCGCGGCCCGCAGCAGCGTCACCGCATTGCAGCCGCCGATCCGGTCATGCGGATAGCTATGCCGCATCTGCGCCAGCACCACGGCGCAGCAGCCCAGATAAAGCGCGCTGGCGGCGAGCCAGCCCCCGGCCGTGCCGCCGATGCCGCCAAGCCGCAGCGCCTGCATGGCGAAAACGCCCATGGCGGCGCTGGCGGCAACCTGCGCCGGTATCCCGGCCGCCGGACGAGGCGGCGGCGCAAGCGGGCCGTGATCGGGGTCTGACATGGGAAAATGCTACGCCAAGCGTGGGTTCCGTCAAGATGCCACGGCTTTGCGCCCGGCGGCGTTTGCGCTAGGATGGCGCAAAGGAGCCAGCCGATGACCGAGCCCGCATCCGGTTACCGAACGCCCGCCCGCCTGTTTCACTGGATCGTCGCGCTTGCCGTGCTGCTGATGATCCCGGCGGGGCTGACCATGACGCGCGAGGGGCTGGACCGCGGCTTGCAGGATGCGCTGTTCATCTTTCACAAGAATACCGGCACGCTGCTGATCCCGGTGATCCTGGCGCGGATCGTCTATCGCCGCCTGCATCCGCCGCCGCCCCTGCCGGCCTCGGTCCCCGGCTGGCAGCGGCGGGCGGCCGCGGCCTCGCATGTGGCGCTGTATGTCCTGCTGTTGGTCATGCCGCTGAGCGGCTTCGTGCGGGTGCGGGCGGGCGGCTTTCCCATCGAGTTGCTCGACGCGATGGGCGCCGGGCCCTGGCTGCCGAAATCCGAGCCCCTGGCCGCCGCCGCGCAGGGGCTGCATTTCATCGCCGCCCTGCTGCTGATTGCGCTGCTGGCGCTGCATGTCTCTGCCGCCCTGCATCATGCGCTGGTGCGCCGCGACGGGGTCTGGCAGCGCATGTGGCCGCCCGGCGGCGGGTGAGGGCCTGCCTGCTGGGATGGGGCCTGGATCGCGGCCCGCCGGCCGCGACCGGCCCTTGTCTGCGGCGGCGATCGGCAAGACTTGGCCAATGCGGGATCGATGCCTTGAAATACCGCCCCGGCTGGGCCTCGATGGCAAGCGACTGAATCACCTATCCTTGGGGCAACATGTATTCGCAAAAACTTCTCCGTCGCACCGTGCTGCAGGCCGCTCTGGGGGGCGGCGCCTTCTTCCTGCTGCCCCGGATCGCGCGTGCGGCGGACAGCATCGCCGGCGATGCCGAGCCGGAGGCGTTTTCCTTCGAGGGCCTGACGGAGCGGGCCCGGGCGTTGGCAGAGGCCGCCTATCGGCCGCCCGAGATCGAGGAGGCCGAGATCCTCGAAGAGGTGGATTACGACCGCCACAACGAGATCCGCTTTCGCCAGGACCGGGCGCTCTGGGGCGACGAGCCGGCTTCGTCACAGGTGCGGTTCTTCTTTCCCGGCCGCTATTTCAAGCAGCCGGTCCACATCCATGCGCTCAAGGACGGGATGGCGACAGAGATCCCCTTCTCGCTGGATCTCTTCGACATCCCCGCCGACAATCCGGCGCGTCGGCTGGCCCGGACCGACGGCTTCGCCGGCTTCAGCGTCATGGATGCGGAAACCGGGCTCGACTGGGTGGCGTTCCTGGGCGCCTCCTACTGGCGGACCTCGGGCTATAGCGGCCAGTTCGGCCTCTCGGCCCGCGGCCTGGCGATCGACACCGCCATCCCCGACGGGCCCGAGGAGTTCCCGCTTTTCACCCATTTCTGGCTGGAGCCGGAAACCGACAGCGGCATGACCACCTATGCGCTGCTGGACAGCCCGCGCGCGACCGGCGCCTATCGCATCGTCTCGCGCCGCGGGGCGGGGATCGAGCAGGACGTGACCGCCCATATCTTCATGCGCGAGGGCGTCGAGCGGCTGGGCATCGCGCCGCTGACCTCGATGTATTGGTTCGGCAAGAACGCACCGCATATCGCGCCGGACTGGCGGCCCGAGGTCCACGACTCGGACGGGCTCGAGATCCTGACCCATACGGGCGAGCGCATCTGGCGGCCGCTGAACAATCCGCCGCATACCATGGCGAACGCCTTCAGCGCGCCCTCGGTCAAGGGCTTCGGCCTGATGCAGCGCGAAAGGAATTTCGAGGAATATCAGGATGACGGCGTCTTTTACGAAAAGCGCGCCAGCGCCTGGGTCGCGCCCAAGGGCGATTGGGGCGACGGCGCGGTCACCCTGGTCGAACTGAGCACCGATGACGAGATCCACGACAATATCGTGGCCTTCTGGCAGCCTGCCGTTCCGCCCGGCCCCGGCGAGGAATACCGGCTGGACTACCGGCTGTCCTGGCTCGAGGACAGCCCGCTGGCCGGCAGCACCGGGCAATTCGTCGCGGTCCGCATCGGCGCCGGCGGCGTGCCCGGCCAGCCGCGCCCGCAGGAGACGGTGAAGATCGTCTGCGACTTCGCGCCGGTTTCGCTGGAATCCGGCGACAAGCCGCATCTCGACATCACCGCCTCGCGCGGGGTGGTGTCCAACGACGCGGTCTATCCCGTCGTCGGCCGCCCGACCTGGCGCGCCATGTTCGACCTGGGCTTCGGCGGACCCGAGGAGCTGATGCCCCGCGACGACAGCCCCATCGACCTGCGGGTCTTTGTGGCGAGATCCGAGGACGCGGTCACCGAGACCCTGCTGCTGCAGCTGTTTCCCGCGCAATTGCGGGCCCTGCTGGCCAGCAGGCCCTGACCTGGCGGGCGGGTGGCCTTGCTGCGCCCGCCGCATACCGGCACATCGGTGTTGCGCGGCGGGCGCGCTCCGAAAGCCGCGGGCTCGGGGCAGGATAGGGAGCAAGCGCAATCGGCGCGGATCGGCCAGCCTCGCGCCGCCGGCCGCCCGATTGCAGCAGGTCCTTCGGCCCATAGCCCCGCAGCAGTTGCACGCCCGCCGTAGCGGCCGCGGACGGGCACCGCCATTCCGCGCGGCCGACCTCCGGCGGGATGGTGCCGGCGGGTCCGCGTGGCACCTTCGGCGGCGGGGCAGAAAACGGGGTTTACCTTTGCGCCCGGGATCGGCAAGTTCGGGGCATGTATGCTTCGCACGGCTTCCTGCGCTCGGACATCGGCGACGTCGACGTGGTGTTTCACGAGGGCATCTATCATCTCTTCCACCTCGTCCTGCCGAACCATGATTTCATCGCCCATGCGGTCAGCTCCGACGGGCTGTCCTGGCGGCGGGTGAAGAACGCCTTCTTCGTCGGCGATCCCGGCGAATGGGACGACGACATGCTCTGGACCATGCATGTCACCCCCGACCCGGACCGGCCGGGCCAGTGGCGGATGTTCTATACCGGCCTGACCCGTGCCGAATTCGGCCGCATCCAGCGGGTCGGCATGGCGCGGTCCCCGGATCTTTATGCCTGGACCCGCTGCGAGGCGGCCTATCCGCTGGAGATCGGCGGCCCGCATTACGAATCCGGCGTCGAGGAGGGGCGCCACTGGGTCAGCTTCCGCGACCCGTTCTTCTTTCACGAGCCCGGCACCGGCACCCGCCTGCTGCTGGCCGCCGCGCGGGTCAAGGACGGGCCGGTGATCCGCCGCGGCTGCGTCGGCCTGGCGCGCGAGGTTGCGCCCGATCGCTTCGAATTCGGCCCGCCCCTGCACCGGCCGGGGCTTTACGACGATATCGAGGTGCCGAACCTGTTTCATTTCCACGGCCGCTATTACCTCATGGGCTCGATCCGCGAGGATACCAAGATCCATTACTGGTATGCCGATGGCATCGAGGGGCCCTACGAGAATTTCAGCGACGACGTGCTGCTGCCGCATGGCAACTATGCCGGCCGCATCTGCCGGGCCGGCGACCGGCTGCTGCTGTTCAGCTTCTTCAGCAAGACCGAGCTGCTGATCAACGGCCATGAATTCATCAAGCGGCTGCTGCCGCCCCCCAAGGAGATCGTCGCCCTGCCCGACGGCCGGCTGCGGCTGAAATCCTTTCACGGCTTCGACGCGCTGGTGACCGACCGGCTGGCCGTCGACAGCGCGGCCGAATGCCGGCTGCTCTGCGGCAATCCCACCGCCTGGGCCGAGATCCGCGGCGACAGCCTGTCCATCGGCAGCCATAGCGGTTTCGAGGCCTTCCTACTGCCCGGCCAGCACGAGGAATTCCGCCTGCGGGCCGAGATGACCCTCAAGGGGCCGGGCAAGACCGGCCTGATCCTGCGCGCCAGCGACGAGGGCGACGGCTATCACCTGTCGCTCGATTGCGTGAACGGCATCGCGCAGATGCGCGCCTGGGGCGCCAATCCCACGCCGGAATTCGAACACGCATTCCGCTACAAGTCGCTGCAGGAGGCGCGTTTCCGCAGCTCGGCGCATGGACCGTGGCGGATCGAGGTGGTCGCGCATGGCACCTATCTGGAACTGTCCATCGACGGCCATGTGGTGCTGAGCCTGGTCGATGACAGCTTCCTGTGCGGCGCCGTGGGGTTCTGGACCGAATCCGCGACGCTGGGGCTTCGCGATGTGACGCTTGAGACCCTGAGCCGACCGGTCAGCGAACATGCGCCCGAAATGGTCTATACCACCACCCAGGCACCCGAGCTGCTGGCCGGCGCCGGGGCGGGCGAATGAGCGGCGGGACCGGGCAGGGCCCCTGGCTTCTGGTCAGCGATGTGGACGACACGCTGACCGGCGACCGGCCGGCGCTGGAGCGGCTATGGACGGCGGTGCGGCGCCATCCCGACCGGCTGCGGCTGGCGCTGAACTCGTCGCGGCCGGCGGCCAGCGTCGATGCGACCCTGGCCCGGGAATTCCCCGCGGATTTCGCCCCCGACGCGATCATCACCGGCATGGGCACCGAGATCCGCGTCGCCGGCGCCTGGCTCGAGGACTGGTCCGCCCGTTTCCGGCAATGGCCGGCCGAGGCCGTCTTCGCGCTGGTCTCCGGCATGGGCTTCGCCCCGCATCCGGCCGAGTTCCTGACCCCCGGAAAACTCAGCTTCGCAGTGCCCGATGCCGAGGCGCGCGCCCGGGTGCTGGAGGCGCTTGCCGCAGCGGACCTGCCGGTGCGGGCGGTGTTTTCCGGGCAAAGCGATCTCGACCTGCTCGCCCCCGGGGCCGGAAAGGACGCGGCAGCGCGGTTTCTTGCCGAAAGGCTGGGCATTCCGGCCGAGCGCATGGTGGTGGCGGGGGATTCGGGAAACGATCTGGCGCTTTTCGACGTTGGGTTTCGCGCCATTGCCGTCGGCAATGCGCGGCGGGAACTGATCGAGGCCATGCCCCGAGGCAAGAGCTATCGCGCGCGGGCGCCCCATGCGGCGGGTGTCCTGGAGGGGCTTGTCGCGCTGGGCATCCTGCCCGGCTGACACACGGCCGCAACAAAAGAGAGGAGACGAGAGCATGGCCCAATCCGTGGGTTCGCTGCTGATGATTTCATTGCATGGCTATGTCGCGGGCTCGCCCGAACTGGGCAAGCCCGATACCGGCGGCCAGGTGGTCTTCGTGCTGGAACTCGCCAAGCGCTTCGCGCGGCTGGGCTACAAGGTCGACGTGATGACCCGGCGCTTCGAGGACCAGCCGGCCGAGGACATCATCAACGACAACCTGCGCATCTGGCGCATCCCCTTCGGCGGCCCGGATTTCATCCGCAAGGAGGACATGCACGACTGGTATGGCGATTTCATCACCAACGCCCTGGCCGCCATCCGCCGCCGCGAGCTGCGCTATGACGTGGTCAACAGCCATTACTGGGATGCCGGGGTCTGCGGCCAGAAGATCGCCGAGGAATTGCAGATCCCGCATATCCACACCCCGCATTCGCTCGGCTGGTGGAAAAAGCACGACATGCACGGCGCCACCGCCGAGGAGATGGCGGGCTATCGCTTCGACGAGCGTATCCAGAAGGAATTCGTGCTTTACCGCAACTGCGATCACGTCATCGCCACCTCGGAGCAGCAGGTCGACCTGATCGTCGCCGAATATGCCCTGCCGCGCGAGCATATCACCATGATCCCGCCCGGCATCGACGAAAACCGCTTCACCCCCGCCACGCCCGACAAGGTGGCCGCGGCGCGGGCGCGGCTGAACATGGGCCCCTCCGACGTCTATGTCGTTGGCCGCGCCGCCGAGAACAAGGGCTACGACCTGATCATCCAGGCGCTGCCGGCGCTGAAGGTCCTGCAGCCCGAGGCGCGGCTGGTCCTGGCCGCCGGCGGCAATTCCGAGGCGGATTTCGCGCTGATCGACGAATGGAAGGCGGTGGCCGCCGAGGCCGGCGTCGCCGATTTCATCGACTGGCGCGGCTATGTTCCCGACGAGGAGCTGGTGGATTATTACCGCGCCCCCGGGGTCTTTGCGCTGCCCTCGCGCTACGAGCCTTTCGGCATGACGGCGGTCGAGGCGATGGCCTGCGGCACGCCCACGGTGACGACGATCCACGGGGGCCTGCACGAGCAGGTCGAATTCGGCCGCCACGCGCTGGTGGCCGACCCGAAGCGGCCCGAGGAATTCGCGGCGATGATCAACATGCCGCTGCAATATCCCTGGCTGCGCGACGTGCTTGCCGTCGAGGGCGCGCGCTTCGCCCGCCGCGTCTTCGGCTGGACCGGCATCGCGCGCCGGACCATCGCCGTCTTCGAGCAGTTCCGCGGCCGCTACGACGCCTATCAGGCCGATTTCCAGCCCTAGCCCGGGCCGCGTGCCGGTTGGCCGGGCGGATGCGCGGCTTGGTCGGCCCCGGGCGCCGAAGAAGGGGCCGATCAGCCCGGCGAAGCCCTGTCCGCCGTCCCCCTGTCCAGGGGCAGGGGTGACGGGTGGCCGGATCCCATGCATGTGCCGCGGTTCCGCGGGTCAGACCATCGGCTTTGCGACCTTGCCGATGCTGGCGCTGGCGACCGGCCCGGGGCCGGTCGCGGCGGCCTCGGGTCGCGCGGACCGGCGCGGCGGTCTTGGCGGCAGGTTCAGAAGCGCCAGGTCAGGCCGAACAGCGGTCCGGACATGGTCACGTCCATGCGCGTGCCGCCGCTTTCATAATCGACGTTCAGCATGCGATAGCCGGCCGAGATATAAAGGTTGTCGTTCGCCTGCCAGTTGGCGGTGGCGACGATCTGGCTGGTGCTTTCGGAACCGGCGCCGAAGCCGCCCAGATCGGCGTAAAGGATGGCCGACCAGCGCGGGGCCAGCGCGACATTGGCGCGCAGGGCGACGATGGGATCGACGAAGCTTTCCCGGGGCGAGGCCGTCCTTGCGCCTGCGGCGACCGAGATGCTGCTCTTGATGCTCCAGGCGCGGGCCCCGGCCAGCAGGTCCACCGCCACGCCCTCGGCCTCCAGGGCGCGGTAGCCGGCCAGCAGCGTCAGCGACCGCTGGGTCAGCTTGCCGCTGGCCGGCAGGCCGGGCGGAACCAGCCCCTCCCTCGAACTGGACGACCAGCTCAGATCGCCCAGGATCACCAGCCGGTCGCGCCGGGCATAGCCGGACAGGAAGAAGGCGCCGTCCAGATCCTCCAGCACATCCGAAAAGGACTTGTCGAAGGACAGCGTCGGCGCGCCCGCGCGCGGGGTGAGGTCGCCCCCGAGCCCGGTCGCCCAGACATAGGGGGTAAGCTGCCCGGCCCAGTCCTGCGCCGTGGCGGGCAGGCCGGCGGAGAGGGCAAGTGCGGCGATCGCGGCTGGCAGCAGGCGTTTCATGGTCACCCCCCGAGGCTGTTCTTGAAGATGCGGCCGCCCTTCACGATCAGCCGCAGGTTGTCGGTATCGGCCAGCCAGTCGAGGCCGGCCTCGGCATCGCCGTCGATGACCAGCAGATCGGCCAGCGCCCCCTCGGCGATCACGCCCAGCGGCCCGTCATAGGGCGCCCGCGCCCCCGACAGCGCCAGCAGCTCGCCCGCCGCCCCCGTCGCGCGGTGCAGCGCCGCCAGCGGCGACATGAAGCGGGCCAGCTTGGTCAGCTGCCGGCCCTGCGATTCACCGCCGCCATAGAGGATGTCGGTGCCGAAGGCCCAGTTCACCTTGTGCTTGTCGGCCCATTCGAAGGCGCGCATCGTGCCCTCGGCCACGGTCTTCTGGGCCGCGACGGCCTTGGGGTCGGTGTATTGGTTGGCATCCTCGTCGGCCAGGAAGGGCTGGATCGACCACCAGGTGCCGCTGTCGGCCATCAGTCGGACGGTGTCCTCGTCCGCCAGCTGTCCGTGCTCGATGGATTTCACCCCGGCCGCGACGCAGCGCCGGATCCCGGGCGATGTATAGACATGGGCGCAGACATAGGTGCCCCAGTCGCTGGCGGCATCCACCGCCGCGCGCATCTCGGCCTCGGTGAACTGCAGCGATTCGAGCGGGTCGTATTGCGAGGCGACGCCGCCGCCGGCGGCGATCTTGATCTGGCTGGCGCCCTTCATCAGCTGTTCGCGCGTGCGGCGCAGGACCTCGGGCACGCCGTCGGCCAGCCCCGACATGCCGGCGGCGCTGGCGTAATCCGCCGGGTCGGCGGGCATCGTCGGCAAGCTGTTCGAGAAGCGGAAATCGCCGTGCCCCGAAGTCTGCGAGATGATCGCCCCCGCCGGAAAGATGCGCGGGCCGGTGACGACACCGCGATCCACCGCCGCCTGCAGGCCGAAGGCCGGCCCGCCCACGTCGCGCACGGTGGTGAAGCCGCGCATCAGCGTGTTGCCGGCCTCGCGCCCCGCCATCAGGTGCACAAAGCCGATGTCCTGCGTCATGGCGGCGATCTGGCTGACCGCGACCAGCGTGGTGTGCCAATGCGTGTCGATCAGGCCGGGAATCACCGTGCGCCCGCCGCAGTCGATGCGCTCCGCCTCTGCCGGGCCCTGGCCGGGCGCCGGCAGCGCGGCGATGCGGTCGCCCTCGATCAGCACCTCGACGCCCTGGCGCAGCGACAGGGTGTTGCCGTCGAACAGCCGCAGGTTGGTCAGCAGCAGCGGCCGCCCCGCCGCCTGGCCGCGCGCCGGCTTCGGTGCCAGGCCGAAGCCCGCGAACATGCCGGTGACCGCCGCCATTCCGCCCAGCATCTGGCGGCGCGAGATGTCGGCCTCGATCCGGCGCATCGCGGCCAGGGTCTCGGGCGCGCCGCAGCGGCAGAAACGCAGCCGGCCGCTTTGGGCAAAGGATTGAAAACAGGTCTGACATATTGCCGATCCCCAAGGTCCCCCGGTGACAGCCCCGACCGGATGGGAAGCCCGGGAAGGCGAGCGCCATGCGCTTTTGCCAAACCTGCCTGCTGAACCGGGACGGCGTCAAGAAAATCCCGCGCGCACAGGCGCTTCCGCCGGCCGGGCCGCGGCGCATGCGGCCCGCGCCGCCGGCCGGATCGGTGCCGAGACGGCGCCCCGGCTGCGGCGCGCCGGACAGAATGGCAGGCTGCGCGGGCAAATTTTCTATTGAAATCAATGGAATAATTTGGCGCGTTGTTCCCGCCCGCCAGAGGAGAGGGCGCAGATCATCGGCAATGCGGACCCGGCCCCGGACCGCCCGGACTGCCGGAATGCTGGGCTCGTCCCGTTCCGACCATTCCGGGGCTTGGCTCCGATCAGATACCTCCAGGTCTCGCAAGATGCGGATGGCAGGCACCCGAAAGGAACGGCTTTCCCATGGGAGGGGAGGACATGGACCGCATTGCAAGGCAAGTGGACTGAGCAGGAGGACCCTTTCGGGTCGCCCGGGTCGGCTTCAACCGCCGGATGGCGCTGCCTACGGCGCTGGCGGTTCATCTGTGCATCGGCATGGCCTATGGCTTGCCGGGGGCATCTGGACGACGGTGAAAAAGGCGCGCTCGGCCATCAGATCGAGGACCCTTTCGGCACGGCGCCCAACGCCCTGCCGCCCGATTCGGTCAGATGCACCGTCGAGTGCGAGATGCTGGCGGCGCTGGACATGCAGGCCCCGGGCGGAAAGGTGCGCCCGGGTAAGGCCGGTCGCCGGCGCAGGGTTCCCGTCCGGTCCGCTGCATGAACCGCAAAGGGGCGGGCGCGCATGCCGGGCGGAGGCTGCCCCAGATCCTGCATCGGGGCTTCTCTGGCCGGGCGTTTGCGCTTAAACGGGCCCGGGACCTTCCGCCCGCCGATGCAGCAAGAGAAACACCCCGGGATGCAGGGATCGCAGAACGACAACGCCGATTTCGCCATCCGGCTGGACGACCTGGGCTACGAGGCCGGCGGGCGTCCGGTGCTTTCGGGGGTGACGCTGCATTCCTCGGCCCGGCGCATCGGCGTGGTGGGCCGGAACGGCTCGGGCAAGAGCACGCTGGCGCGGCTGCTTGCCGGGTTGCTGGCGCCGACCAGCGGGCAGGTCCGCGTCGGCGGCCACGACCTCTGCCGCGACCGCCGCGCGGCGCTGCGGACCGTCGGCATCCTGTTCCAGAACCCCGAGCACCAGATCATCTTCCCCCGCGTCGCCGAAGAGATCGCCTTCGGGCTGCGCCAGCAGGGGCTGGACAAGGCGCAGGCGGGGGCAAGGGTCGAGGCGGTGCTGCGGTCTTTCGACAAGCCGCATTGGCGGGACGCGCCGGTTTCGGCCCTGTCGCAGGGACAGAAGCATCTGGTCTGCATGATGGCGGTGCTGGCCATGCGGCCGCGCCTGCTGATCCTGGACGAACCCTATGCCGGGCTCGACATCCCGACCCGGCGCCAGCTCGGCCGCTATCTGCACCGGGCGGAAACGCGGCTTTTGCACATCTCGCACGAGCCGGGCGATCTGGAAGGCTGCGACGAGCTGTTCTGGCTGGATCGCGGCCGCATCGTCGCGCAGGGCGCACCCGCCGCGGTGCTGCCCGACTTCACCGCCGAGATGATCCGGCTGGGGGACCTCGATGATATCGCTGACCTCGCCGGTTGAGGCCCGCGCCCATCGCTGGCCCGCGGGGCTGAAGCTGGGGGCGCTGTGCCTGGCCTCGACCGGGCTGTTTCTGGTCCCGGGCCTTGCCGTCCATGCCGGGGCGCTGGCGGCGGTGCTGGCGCTTTACGCCGCGCCGGGGCCGGTCTTCCTGCGCGCCGGTCTGGGCAGCCTGCGCGTCGTGCTGCCCTTTGTCGTCATCCTGCTGGCATGGCACGCGCTGACTGGCGACATGCGCCAGGGCCTGCTGATCACCCTGCGCATGGTCACGCTGGTCGCCCTGGCCAATCTGGTCACCATGACCACGCCGCTCGAGGATCTGGTGGCGCTGATCCGCCGCCTGACCGCGCCGCTGCGCCGGATGGGCCTGCCGACCGGGGCGCTGGAGATCGCCGTGCCGCTGGTGATCCGCTTCACGCCCGTCCTCGTCTTGCGCGCCGAGACGCTGGCCGAGGCGTGGCGCGCCCGCTCCCGTCGCCGGCCGGGCTGGCGGCTGATCCTGCCGCTGACCCTGCAGGCACTGGACGACGCCGATCATGTCGGCGAAGCTTTGCGGGCGCGGGGCGGCGCCCTTGGACCCTCAGGATCGGAGTAACCGCATGGAACGCAATATCGCGCAGATCGCGCTTTTCGCCGCGATGATCGCGGCGTTGGGGCTGGTGCCGCAGATCACCCTGGGTTTCGGCGTGCCGATCACCGCGCAGACGCTGGGCGTCATGCTGGCCGGCGCGGTGCTGGGTGCGCGGCGCGGCGCGGCGGCGGCGGGGCTGTTCCTGCTGCTGGTCGCGCTTGGCCTGCCGCTGCTGGCCGGGGGCCGCGGGGGCCTTGGCGTCTTCGTCTCGCCCACGGCGGGCTTCGCACTGGGCTTTCCGGTCGCGGCCTTCGCCACCGGGCTGTTCGTCGAACATGTCCGGCTGCGCTCGGCCGGGCTTGCGGCGGGGCTGGGCGCGGTCTTCGGCGGCATCCTGGTGCTCTATGTGCTCGGCGCGGCCGGGCTGGCCGTCGTCAGCGGCAAGGGCCTGGCCGAGGCCTTCGGGCTGGTCGCGGTCTTCATCCCCGGCGATCTTCTGAAGGCGGCGATCACCGGCATGCTGGTGCAGGCGCTGGCCCGGGTGCGGCCGCAGACGCTGGCCTGGCATCGCGCCGACGCCGACGGGGCCCAGACGCGGCTGTGACCGGGGCGGCGGGCCAGGGCTTTGTCGCCGCCCGGCCGGGCGCGGTGCTGGGCTGCGGGGCGCGCGGGCAGAATGCGGCGGCGGTCGCCGCGCTGCTCGACTGTCTGGCGCGCGGCCTGCCGATCCATGCGAGCCTGACGGGCATCCGCCCTGCCGGTCCCGCACCCGCGCCGATGCTCTGCTGCCAGAGCTCGGGCTCGGGCGGGCGGGTCAAGACCATCCGGCGCAGCCATGGCTCATGGATCGCCAGCTTCGAGGTCAACCGCGCCGCCTTCGGCCTGTCGGCCGGCGACCGCTATGCCGTTCTGGGCCAGCTTGGCCATTCGCTGGCGCTTTACGCCGCGCTGGAGGCGCTGCATCTGGGCGCAGGGCTGCTGGTTCTGGCCGGGGACGGTCCGCGCAGCCAGGTCCGGCAGCTGGCCGAGGCGGGCGTGACGGTGCTTTACGCCACGCCCAGCCAGTTGCGGCGGCTGCTGCTGGCGGCGGGGCCGGGCGGGCTGCCGGCGCTGACGCATGTGTTCTGCGGCGGCGGCAAGCTGGACGCGGCCTGCCGGGCGGGGATGGCGGCACTGTGCCCGAACGCCGCGATCCGCGAATTCTACGGCGCCTCCGAGACCAGCTTCATCACCATCGCCGATGCCGGCACGCCCGAGGGCTCGGTCGGCCGCGCCTATCCCGGGGTGCGGCTGCGGCTGGATGACGAGGGCCGGATCGGCGTCGCCAGCCCCTATCTGTGCGAGGGCTATGCCGAGCCCGACCTGCCGCCGCCGCCGCGCCGCGGCGGCTACCTGTTCACCGGCGATATCGGCCGGCTGGACGCGCGGGGCAGCCTGTTCCTGCGCGGCCGGGAAAGCCGCATGGTGACGGTGGCCGACCAGAACCTGTTCCTTGAGGATGTCGAGGCCGCCCTGGCGGCGGCGGGCGCCGGGCTCTGCGCGGCGCTGGCGGTTCCCGATGCGCGGCGCGGCCATGCCGTCGTCGCCGTGGTCGAAGGCGCCGAGGACGAGGCTCTGGCCGCCCGGCTGCGCCGCGCCTGCCGGGACGGGCTGGGCGATCACGCCGCCCCGCGCCGCATCCTGTTTCTGCCGCGCCTGCCGCTGCTGGGGTCGGACAAGCCGGATCTCGCGGCCCTGGCCCGGCTGGTCGGCGCCCCGCCATGAGCGAGGCCTTCATCGTCGCGGCCCGGCGCAGCCCGGTGGTGCCGCGCGGCGGCGCGTTCCGGGCGCTGGAGGTCCACCAGCTTGCCGCCCCGGTGATCCGCGACCTGCTGCGCGATGCCGGACTGGCGCCCGGCGATGTCGACGAACTGGTGCTGGGCAACGCTCTGGGGGCGGGCGGCAATCCGGCCCGCGTCGCGGCGCTGGCGGCGGGGCTGCCCGAGCGGGTGGCGGGGCTTTCCATCGACCGGCAATGCTGCGGCGGCATGGATGCGGTGCTGCTGGCCGAGGCGCTGATCCGCGCCGGCCGGCATCAGGTCGTCCTCGCCGGCGGCGCGGAAAGCTATTCGCGCCGGCCGCTGCGGCTGCGCAGCGATCCGGCCGGCGGCCCGCCCGTGGCCTATGACCAGCCGCCCTTCACGCCCTGGCCGGACCGCGACCCGGACATGGCCGAGGCGGCCGAGGCCATCGCGCTGCGGCTGGGCATCGGGCGGGCGGAACAGGACGCCTGGACCGTCGCCAGCCATGCCCGCGCATTGGCCGCGCAGGACCGGATGCGGGCCGAGATCACGCCGCTGGCGGACATCGGCGCCGACCCCTTCGCGCGGCGCATGACCCTGCGCACCTGCGCCCGCGCGCCGGTGCTGGCGGGCAGCGTCACCGCCGCCAATACCGCCGCGGCGGCCGATGGCGCGGGGTTCTGCCTGCTGGTCTCGGGGGCCGTGGCGCGGCGGCTGGCGGCGCCGCGGCTGCGCATTCTGGCGGGGACGACGCTGGGCGCCGATCCCGAGCTGCCCGGGCTGGCACCGGTCCCCGCGATCCGCGCGGTGCTGGATGCGGCCGAGCTGAAGCCCGAGGCCCTTTCGGCCGTCGAGCTGATGGAGGCCTTCGCCGTGCAGGCCATCGCCTGCGCCCGGCTGGCCGGCCTGCCCGAGGCCGCGATCAATCGCGGCGGCGGCGCGCTGGCGCGCGGCCATCCCATCGGCGCCTCGGGCGCGATCAATCTGGTGCGGCTGGTGCACGAGCTGGACCGCCCCGGCCAGCGCGGCCTTGCCGCCATCGCCGCCGCCGGCGGGCTGGGCAGCGCCGCGGTGCTGGAGCGGCTGGACTAGGCCGAAGCCAAGGCGGGCCGGGACCTCGGTTCGGGAAACGCCCGACGGATGGCCGAGGAACCGGGTCGGCGCCGGTCGACGCCGCCCTGCAGGCCATGCCTGCCCGGACAGAGGATGTCGCGCCCCGGCGCGGGTTCTTGCGGGCGATCGGCGGCCTGCTCCAAAGCGCGCCCGCCGGGCCGTGGATGCCGCCGGGCTAGAAGCCGCGGAAGCTGGTATAGGCCGGCAGGTCCTCGCGCCCGGTGCGCAGGCGGTTCTCGGGCGCCTCCGGGTCCGGCCAGCCCAAGGCGATGCCGCAGACCACCATCTCGTCCCCGGGCAGGTCCAGCAGGCGGTGGATGGTGGGGCCGTAATTGGCCAGCGCGCCGATGCCGGTCGCCCCCAGCCCCTGCGCCTCGGCGGCCAGCAGGAAGCCCATCAGGCTCATCCCCAGGTCCATGAAGCAGCCCTTGCCCATGGCCCGGTCGATGGTCACCACCACGCCCACCGGCGCGCCGAAAAAGGCATAGTTGCGCCGGAACTGCTGGCGGCGCCCCTCCAGATCGCGCCGCGCGATCCCCAGCGCCTGGTAAAGCGCATAGCCCGCCGCCCGCTGCCGCGCTTTCAGCGTCGCGGGCATGGGGTCGGGGAAATAGGAATATTCCGCCGTCTCGGGCAGGCCGGCATCGATGGCCGCCTGAAGGCCGCGCACCAGATCGGCAAGCGCGGTTCCGGTCAGGACGTGAAAGCGCCCGGGCTGCAGGTTCGCCCCGCTGGGCGCGGTGCGGGCGAGGCGGCAGATCTCCTCGACCGTGGCGCGCGGGACCGGCTCGTCGCGATAGGCCCGGACCGAGCGCCGGCGCCGCATCAATTCGCTGAAACTCTTGTGCATCCCTTGCCTTGCGCATTCGCCCGGAGGCAGGCGCAACCTGTCCGATGCCGGGCGGGGCGTCAAGCCGGCGGTCGCCGCTCGCGGGCGCGAAGGGGGCGGCCGGGAAGGGGCCGCGGGTCCATGGCGGCCATGGCGTTGCGCCGGGGTAAACCGTGGGGCAGAGCGCAGCTATTGCATGCAGGTTACTGGGGCAGGAGGAAATACCGGGCCCGGCTGGACAGCGGGGGGCGTTAGGGCATTATGGCGGCAAGAGAACAGAACGGAGCTGCCCATGACCCGCATCCCGATGATTTCGGCGGCAATTGCCGCCACGCTCGGCCTTGCCGCCTGCGAGCCGACCTCGACCGCCTCGGACACGCCCGGCGCCAATATCCCGACCGGCCCCTATGTGCTGGTCGGCATCGGTTCCGATACCGTGCCGCAGCGCAATGTCGGCATGACCATCGAGGCGGACGGCTCGATCTCGGGTCAGGCGCCCTGCAACCATTACTCGGCCAAGCAGAACGCCGAGCCGCCGGCCTTCGCGCTTGGGCCGCTGACCACGTCCCAGATGGGCTGCAGCGGGCTGGCCGGACGGCTGGAATCGCGCTACTTCCAGGCGCTGTCGGCGGCCAATGGCATCACCTACGAGGGCGGCGTGCTGACCATCAAGGGGCCGACCTATCTGACCTACGAGCCGGGCTATCGCAAGGAATGACCCGACCCGAGGAGGGCAAGCGATGCGAATGCCAATCCTGGCCCTGGCCCTGGTCCTGACGCTGGCTGGCTGCATGCCGGATTCCGAGGCGGCGGCGCCGATCCCCGGCGCATACACGCTGATCGCGGTGGAGGGCCTCGAGGTCTCGGGCACGCCCAGCCTGCATATCGCCGAGGATGGCACGGTCTCGGGGCAGGGGCCCTGCAACCTGTTCACCGGCCGCAACAAGGCCGCATTGCCGGCGCTGGACCTGGGCGCGCTGGCCACCACCCGCCGCGCCTGCCTGCAGGAGGGGGGCGAACACGCCTTCTTCCAGGCGCTCGGCGCGGTGCGCGAGGCAAGGCGCGAGGGCGGCGAACTGGTGATGACCGGTCCCGGCGTCACCATCCGCTGGCGGGCGGCGACGCGATAAGCCGGGCGACCAGCCGGGCGCGGGCGGACGGCAAGGGCTTGCCCGCATGCGCCTCGGCCAGCCGCGATCGCAGGAAATGCCCGGTCAGGGCCAGCGCATCCTCGATGCCGCCATTGCCGCGCCCGCCCAGCATGGCCGGCAAGGGCAGCAGCCGCGGCGCCCATTCCCCCGCCGCCTGGGCCGAAACCGCCCGGCCCGAGCGCGGGCTGACATAGGCCAGCCCCTCGCGCGAGCCGGTCACCGCGCAGCTGGCCAGGTCGAGGCCGAAGCCCAGCTCGTCCAGAAGCCGCATCTCCCAGCGCAGATAGGCCTCGGCCCAGTTCCCGCCCGCATCCATCAGGTCCAGCAGCGCCTCGGTCGCGTCGGCCAGGCGCGGATGCGGGTCGCGCTCGGGCAGGGCATAGGTCAGCAGCGCCGTGACCGCGTTCACCCCGGCCAGCGCATCGGCGCCCCCCAGCAGCCCCGGCCGCGCCCGCGCCGGTTCGACGGCGAAGGTGCCCAGCTGCTCCTCCAGCCGCGCCCGCCAGCGCAGGCTGATCCGGTTGCCCGGTTGCAGCATGGCGGCGCGCTTGGTGCTGGCCCCGCCGGGAACGAGGCCGCGGATCAGCCCCGCGTCGCGCGTCAGCACGGTCAGGATCACGGCGCTTTCGCCGTGCCTTTGCTGCGCCATCACGCTGGCCTCGCCGCTCCATTCCATCGCGCCGCCTTTCCTTCCGCGCCACCCTGCCGCAATCTGGGGGCGATGAACAAGGAGGCAGGCATGTTGAAACCGTGGATCCAATCGCAGGCCCGGCTGGTCGAGGTGGCGGCGGGGCGCGCCCCGGCCGATCTGGTGATCCGGGGCGGGCAATGGGTCAATGTCCATGCGCGCGAGGTGATCCCGGGGATCGACCTGGCGGTGGCCGATGGCCGGGTGGCCTATGTCGGCCCCGATGCCGGACCCTCGATCGGCCCCGATACGCAGGTGATCGAGGCCGCGGGCCGTTTCATGGTCCCGGGCCTGATCGATGCGCATATGCATGTCGAATCGGGGATGCTGACGCCTGCCGGCTTCGCGGCGGCGGTGATCCCGCACGGCACCACGACGATCTTCCACGACCCGCACGAGATCGCCAATGTGCTGGGGCTGGAGGGCGTGCGGCTGATGCGCGACGAATCGCTGCTCCAGCCGATCAGCATGTTCACGCAGATGCCCAGCTGCGCGCCCTCGGCGCCGGGGCTGGAAACCACCGGCCAGCCGATTACCGAGGGCGAGGTGGCGCAGGCCATGGGCTGGGACGGCATCGTCGGCCTGGGCGAGATGATGAACTTTCCCGGGGTGGCCGCGGGCGACCCGCAGATGCTGGCCGAGATCGCGGCGACCCGCGCCGCCGGCAAGACGGTGGGCGGGCATTACGCCAGCCCCGACCTCGGCCGGCCCTTCCACGCCTATGTCGCCGGCGGTGCCAACGACGACCACGAGACCACGACCGAGGCGCAGGGCATCGCCCGCGTGCGGCAGGGCATGGGCTGCATGATGCGCCTCGGCTCGGCCTGGTATGACGTGGCAAGCCAGATCACCGCGATCACCGAAAAGGGGCTCGATCCGCGCTTCTTCATCCTCTGCACCGATGACAGCCATTCCGGCACGCTGGTCCATGAGGGCCACATGAACCGGGTGGTGCGCCACGCCATCGACTGCGGCTGCGATCCGCTGGTGGCGATCCAGATGGCGACCATCAATGCGGCGCAGCATTTCGGGCTGGAACGCGAGTTGGGCAGCATCACCCCGGGCCGGCGGGCGGATGTGATCCTGACCTCGGAGCTGCGGACCCTGCCCATCGAGGCGGTGATCGCCCAGGGCCGGCTGGTGGCGGAAGCCGGCAGGCTGCTGGTCGATTGCCCGCGCATCGCCTGGCCCGAAGCGGCGCGCAACTCGGTGCATCTGGGCAAGCGCCTCGCCGCCCCGGATTTCGAGGTCCGCGCCACCGGCGCCAGCGCCCGCGTCCGCGTCATCGGCGTGGTCGAGAACCAGGCGCCGACCCGTGCGCTGACCGCCGAGCTGCCGATCCGCGACGGCGTGATCGAGGGGCAGGGCGACACCTGCCACATCGCCCTGGTCGAACGGCACCGGGCGACGGGCGGCGTGGTGAACGGCTTCGTCTCGGGCTTCGGCTACCGGGGCCGGATGGCGGTCGCCTCGACCGTGGCGCATGACAGCCACCACATGATCGTCGTCGGCACGGATCGCGACAGCATGGCGGCGGCCGCGAACCACCTGGGCGGGATCGGCGGCGGCGTCACCGTGTTCCGCGACGGCGAGGAACTGGCGACCGTGCCGCTGCCCATCGCCGGGCTGATGTCCGACCGCCCGGCCGAGGAGGTGGCCGAGGCCGCGCAGGCCATCGTCAAGGCGATGCAGGATTGCGGCTGCACGCTCAACAACGCCTATATGCAGCATTCGCTGCTGGCGCTGGTGGTGATCCCGGAACTGCGGATCTCGGATCTCGGCATCATCGACGTGAGCCGGTTCGAACGGGTGGACTTGATGCTCGACCCCTGAGCTTCACCGTTTCCCAAATACTCAAATCGACGTGAAACCGGCTTCTTTGCTCCTCAAATACCCATTGCGAGGGTCGAAGTCTCACCCTGCCGCTCGATCGCCAGGAATTGCGCCCGGCCGTGCAGCGCCTCGAACAGTTCCGGCCCGGTGCCGGTCAGCCAGCTCTGGGCGCCAAGCGCGCAGATCTCGTCGTAAAGCGCGGCGCGGCGCTCGGCGTCCAGATGCGCCGCCACTTCGTCAAGCAGCAGCACCGGAGTTTCGCCCTCCAGCGCCCGGGCATTGGCGAGGACCAGCGACAGAAGCAGCGCCTTCTGCTCGCCGGTCGAGGACAGCGCCGCGGGCATGGAATGCGGCCCCCAATGCGCGCCCAGGTCGGCGCGATGCGGGCCGGTCAGGGTGCGGCCGGCGGCTATGTCGCGGCTGCGGCCCTCGGCCAGCCGGGCGGCGATGCTGTCGGGATCGGGATCGCAGGCAAAACCCTCGCCGGGCAGCAGGGTCAGGCTGGCCGAGGGAAAGGCGGTGCCGGCCCCGTCCTGCGCCGCCATGATCCGGGCGATGGCGTCCAGCCGGTTGCGCGTCACCGCCGAGCCGGTCTCGGCCATCTGCGCCTCCAGCGCGCGATACCAGCCGGGGTCGCGGATCTCGTCCTTGAGCAGCCGGTTGCGCTCGCGCATGGCCTTGTCATAGGCCAGCGCATCTTCGGCATGGCCGGGGGTGAAGCTCAGCGTCACGCGGTCGAGAAAGCGCCGCCGCTGTTCCGGCGCGTCGGTCCACAGCCGGTCCATGGCCGGGGTCAGCCAGATCAGCCGCATCAGCCCGCCAAGCGCGATCTGCGTCGCGGGCCTGTCGTCGATCACGACCTCGCGCCGCTCGCCGGGCAGGGCGCGGGTCAGGACCTCACGCTTGCCGATCCGGGCGCGGATCTGCCAGCCGACATCCGGGCCCTTGCGGGCCTGGTCGCCGGGCGCGGCGCCGCGCATGCCGCGGCCGGGCGACAGCATCGAGATGGCTTCCAGGATATTGGTCTTGCCCGCCCCGTTCGGGCCGTGGATGGCGACGGGGCGGCGGTCGGCCTCGATCTCCAGCCTGGCCCAGCTGCGGAACTGGGTCAGGTGCAGCCGGGTCAGCGTCACACGCGCATCGGCATGACGACATAGACCGCGCTGGTGTCGCCGCCTTCGCGGATCAGCGCCGCGTCGCCCGAGCCGTTGAACAGGAAGACCGCATTCTCGCGCTCGATCTGGCTGGCGATCTCGTGCAGGTATTTGGCGTTGAAGCCGATCTCCAGCGGATCGTCGGCATAGGCCACCGGCAGCTCCTCGTCGGCCGCGCCGGCATCGGGGGCGTTCACCGACAGGACCAGCCGGTCCTCGTCCAGGGACAGCTTGACGGCCCGCGAACGCTCGCTGCTGACGGTGGCCACCCGGTCGACGGCCTTGGCGAAATCGCCGGCATCGACTTCCAGCTTGCGGGCATTGGCCGAGGGGATCACGCGGCTGTAATCCGGGAAGGTGCCGTCGATCACCTTCGAGGTCAGGGTGATGGTGGGCGTGGCAAAGCGCACCTTGGTTTCGCTGACCGAAACCGCGATCTCGGCCTCGTCGTCGTCCAGCAGCTTGCGCAGTTCGGCCACGGTCTTGCGCGGCACGATCACGCCCGGCATCTCTTCGGCGCCCGAGGGCAGCGGCGCGTCGATCCGCGCCAGCCGGTGGCCGTCGGTGGCGACGCAGCGCAGGGTCGGGCCGTCCTCGCCCTGCGCGACATGCATGTAGACGCCGTTCAGGTAATAGCGGGTTTCCTCGTTCGAGATGGCGAATTTCGACTTGTCGAACAGCCGGCGCAGCACCACGGCGGGGGCCGAGAAATTCGCCGAATATTCCGACGAGGACATGACCGGAAAATCCTCGCGCGGCAGCGTCGCCAGGCTGAAATTCGAGCGCCCGGCCTGCACCGACAGCCGCTGCGAGGCAGCGTCGAGGCTGAGCTGCACCAGCGCGCCGTCCGGCAGCTTGCGGGCGATGTCGTTGAGCATCCCGGCCGAGACGGTGGTGGCGCCGGGCCGCTCGACCTGCGCATGCGCGCGGTCCACGATCTCGGTATCCAGGTCGGTGGCGCGGAAGCTGACGCCTTCGGGCGTAGCCTCGATCAGCACATTGGCCAGGATCGGAATGGTGTTGCGGCGTTCGACGACGGACTGGGCCTGGGAAACGGCCTTGACCAGATCGGCGCGTTCAATCGAAAATTTCATAGGTCCACCCTCATGTCCTTCTGGTCTCATGCCGGTCTGGCGCGGGGCGCCAATTTGGCACATTCCCGCGCAAGGTCAAGCGCATGCGTTCAGGCTTCCAGAAGGCGGCGCAGCAGGTCGATGTCTTCCGCCAGGCCGCGGTCGGCGCTGCGCAGCTCCTCGATCTTCTTCACCCCATGCATGATGGTGGTGTGGTCGCGGCCGCCGAAACGCCGCCCGATCTCGGGCAGGCTGCGCGAGGTCATCTGCTTGGACAGATACATGGCGATCTGCCGCGGCCGGGCGACGGTGCGCACGCGCTTGGGCCCGATCATGTCGGCCAGGCGGATGTTGTAATGCTCGGCCACCTTGCGCTGGATCTCCTCGATGGAAACCTTGCGGTCGTTGGCGCGCAGGATGTCGGCCAGGCATTCTTGCGTCATGTCCAGCGTGATCTCGCGGCCCATCAGGCTGGCGAAGGCGAAGAGCCGCTGCAACGCGCCTTCCAGCACCCGGACATTCGAGGTGATGCGGTGCGCCAGGAATTCCAGCACGCCCGGCGCGATCAGCAGCCCGGGATATTGCACGCGGAAGCTGTCGGTCTTGCTTTGCAGGATGCCCAGGCGCAGCTCGTAATCGGTCGGGTGC
The DNA here is from genome assembly GCF_000513975.1 of Paracoccus sp. J55. NCBI lineage: Bacteria > Pseudomonadati > Pseudomonadota > Alphaproteobacteria > Rhodobacterales > Paracoccaceae > Paracoccus > Paracoccus sp. J55. The sequence goes on along the minus strand of NZ_AZVA01000008.1, from coordinate 93,261 downwards.
AGGTCCACCACCAGCCCGCATTGCAGGCGGGACTTGATGCGCTCCTCCATGTCCTTGATCTCGCCCGGCGCGCGGTCGGCCGAGATGACGATCTGCTTGCCCTGATCGACCAGGGTGTTGAAGGTGTGGAAGAATTCCTCCTGCGTGGATTCCTTGCCGGCGATGAACTGCACGTCATCGACCATCAGCACCGAGACGGTGCGGAACAGTTCCTTGAAATCCATCACCGTGCGGTCGCGCAGCGCCTGGACGAAGCGATACATGAACTGTTCGGCCGAGAGATAGAGCACCCGCGCCTCGGGCTGGCGCATCTGGATCTCGCGGGCGATGGCATGCATCAGGTGGGTCTTGCCCAGGCCGACGCCGCCATAGAGGAACAGCGGGTTGAAGGTCACCGGCCCGCCCTCGGCCACCCGGCGGGCGGCGGCATGGGCCAGCTCGTTCGGCTTGCCGACCACGAAATTCTCGAAGGTGAAACGGCTGTCCAGCGGCGCGGCCAGGTCCTCTTCGCCCGAGGGGCGCGGGGCGGCGGGGCGCTTGACGGCGGGCGCGGCGGCCTGGCGGGCGGTCTGGCTGCGGGTCTCGAAGCTCAGGCGCTGCACGGGGCCGCCCATGCGGTCCAGCACCTTGAGGATATCGTCGCTGTAATGGCGCGAGACCCAGTCGGACAGGAAGCGGGTCGGGCAGGCGATGGTGGCGGTGCCGTCCGCGACGCCGGTCAGGCGCAGGGGCTCGATCCAGGTGGAGAAACTGTCCGCTCCGACGATCTTCTGAAGTTCTTCACGCGCCTGCCCCCAAAGTCTGTCCATCTCGCCCAGTTCCGTCTCTTGTCCCCACATGCCGCCGGGATTTTCCGGCGTGAGGCGATTCGGTGCCGCGGCCTGAACGCATGAAGTTTCGGCAACAGAAAGCCCGCGCCGCCAAGGCGGTGTGCGGGCCGTCCTGCGGCCGAAACTTTCAGACACGCAGCGCAGGCCGGTGGCAGCCGGCTTTGCGCATTATCGGTAGCGGATCTGTCTGATCCTGCTGCCACCCTGCCTGTCGGCGGCAAAGCCGACGGTTCAGAGCATGTCCCCCAGGCGCGACGGTGAATCGCAGAAAACAAGCTAGCAAGAACCGCAGCCGGCCAGCAACCGATCTTCGCGCTTGACAGTCACTTTGCCGGATCGAATCTCGCCGCTTCGCGGGCATGGCGGGGTGGTCGCCAACAGGCTGGAAAATGTGGGAAAACCCGGGGCTTCCTCATGCGAAAGGGCGCGTTCCGATGGATCGCGCCCCTAGGCAATTCCACTGATAGTTGCACAAATGCCGCAGCCGATCAGGCGGTGGCCAGCGCCTTCACCCGGGCCGAGAGGCGCGAGATCTTGCGCGCGGCGGTGTTCTTGTGGACGACGCCCTTGGTCACGCCGCGCATCAGTTCGGGCTGGGCGCTCTGCAGGGCTTCGCGGGCGGCTTCGGCATTGCCGCTGGCGATGGCTTCCTCGACCTTGCGCAGGAAGGTGCGGATGCGCGAGCGGCGGGCCTTGTTGACGGCGGTGCGGCGCTCGATCTGGCGGGCGCGCTTCTTCGACTGGGGCGTGTTGGCCATGGGTCCTATTCTCTTTCTCGTATTTCGATTACGCAAAAGCCCCACGGCCCCGTCCCTTGCCGGACGGTCATGATTCTTGCCTTAAGCGGGCCCACGCGCATGTAAGCCCGGGCCTATACAGCGCCCCGGGCCGAATGCCAAGCGAAATCAGCGGTCGCGGAACTGCGGCTCGCGCTTCTCCAGGAAAGCGGCCATGCCCTCCTTCTGGTCCTCGGTGGCGAACAGCGCCTGGAAGCTGCGGCGCTCGAACAGGATGCCCTCGCGCAGCGTGGTCTCATAGGCGCGGTTCACCGCCTCCTTGGCGGCCAGCACGGCGATCTGGCTCTTTTCGGCGATCTTCTTCGCCGCCGCCAGCGCCTCGGGGATCAGCCTGGCCGCCGGCACCACGCGGCTGACCAGGCCCGAGCGTTCGGCCTCGGCCGCATCCATGAAGCGCCCGGTCAGATGCATCTCCATCGATTTCGATTTGCCGACGAAGCGGGTCAGGCGCTGGGTGCCGCCGATGCCGGCCATCACCCCGAGGTTGATCTCGGGCTGGCCGAACTTGGCGTTGTCGGCGCAGAGAATGAAGTCGCAGGCCATGGCCAGCTCGCAGCCGCCCCCCAGCGCATAGCCCGAGACGGCGGCGACGATCGGCTTGCGGGTGGCGGTGATGCGGTCGATCTCGGCGCCGAACAGGTCCTCGGTATAGACATCGACGAAACTCTTGGCCGACATCTCCTTGATGTCGGCGCCGGCGGCGAAGGCCTTTTCGCTGCCGGTCAGCACGATGCAGCGCACCTTCTCGTTCCGGTCGGCCTCGGCCAGTGCATCGCCCAGCTCTCCCAGGAGCTGCGAGTTGAGGGCGTTCAGCGCCTCGGGCCGGTTCAGCCGGATCAGCGCCACATAATCGTCGATCTCGACGGTGAGGGTCTGGTAAGCCATCGACTCCTAGCCTTTCGCAAACAAGCTGACCGCGACTCGTAACAAAAGCGCGACCGCAAGGCCAGCGCGCTTCTCTGTTGTCCAAATACCCCCGCCGGAGGCAGCGGCCAGGGGCCGCTTCACTGCTGGCAGAGCGGGCAGAAATAGCTCGACCGGCCCGATTGCACGATGCGCTGGACCGTGCCCGCGCAGCCCGGCCTGGGGCAGGGCGCCCCCTCGCGGTCGTAGACGCGGAAGGAGTGCTGGAAATAGCCCAGCTCGCCCGTCGCCTGCCGGTGGTCGCGCAGGGACGAGCCGCCGGCCGCGATCGCCTCCTCCAGCACGGCGCGGACATGGCCGACCAGCGCCGCCAGCTCGGGCGCCGCGACCGCCCCGGCCAGCCGGCGGGGGTCGATGCCGGCGCGGTAGAGCGCCTCGGAGACGTAGATATTGCCCAGCCCGGCCACGATTCGCTGGTCGAGCAGCGCCGCCTTGACCGGCATGCGCCGCCCGGCGAAGGCGCGTCCCAGCGCCTCGGCGGTGAAGGCCTCCGACAGCGGCTCGGGCCCCAGATGCGCCAGCAGCGGATGCGTCGCCCCCGGCGCCACCAGATCGACCATGCCGAATCGCCGCGCGTCGTTGAAGGTGATGCGCGTGCCCTGGTCGGTCCAGAACACGACATGGTCATGGCGCGGCAGGATCGCCGGGTCGCGGTGAAACTCGCCCTGGCTTTTCCCCTCGATCAGCATCCGCCCCGACATGCCCAGATGCAGAAGCAGGCTGCCGCGATCCTCCAGCTCGGCCAGGATGTATTTCGAGCGTCGCAGCAGGCGCGTCACCCGCGCCCCGGTCAGAACCTGCACCAGATCGGGCGGCAGGGGCCGGCGCAGGTCGGGGCGGCGGGCTTCGGCGCGGGCGATCACCCGCCCCTCAAGATGCGGCTGAAGGCCGCGTCGGACGGTTTCGACCTCTGGCAGTTCTGGCATTTTCTTCCCGTTCGTCGCATGGTGCGGCCCGCGTCCCAGCTATGGCGCGCGGCGCGCTTTCGGACTATCTGGGCGCGAAACGACGGATGGACAAGCGATATGACCTCTGACGAGCGCGGCAACAGCAACGGGGAAACCCATTTCGGCTTTCGCACCGTGGCCGAGGCGGACAAGGCCGGGCTGGTCCATGGCGTCTTCTCTCGCGTCGCCTCGCGCTATGACGTGATGAACGACCTGATGAGCGCCGGCATTCACCGCATCTGGAAGACCGCGATGATGGACTGGCTGGCGCCGCGCGACGGCCAGCACCTGCTGGACGTGGCGGGCGGCACCGGCGACATCGCCTTCCGCTTCCTGGACCGCGCGCCGGGCGCCCGCGTCACCGTCTGCGACATGACCGAGTCGATGCTGGTCGAGGGCAGGAAGCGGGCCGAGGCCGGCAAGCTCGCCGACCGGCTCGCCTGGGTCACCGGCGACGCCATGCAGCTGCCTTTCGCCGATGACAGCTTCGACCGCTATACGATCAGCTTCGGCATCCGCAACGTCACCCGCATCCCCGATGCCCTGGCCGAGGCGCGGCGCGTCCTGCGCCCCGGCGGCCGGCTGATGGTGCTGGAATTCAGCCAGATGCCGGTGCCGATGCTGCAATGGCTCTACGACCGCTATTCCTTCAACGTGATCCCGGTCATGGGCCAGATCGTCGCGAACGACCGCGACAGCTATCAGTATCTGGTCGAATCGATCCGCAAGTTCCCCGATCAGGAAACCTTCGCCACCATGATCCGCGAGGCGGGCTTCGGCCGCGTGCAATGGCGCAACCTCTCCATGGGCATCGCCGCGCTGCATTCCGGCTGGAAGCTCTGACATGCGCGGTCCTCACAATATCTGGCGCCTGATCCGCACCGGCGCCACCTTCGAGCGCACCGGCGCGATGAAGGTGGCGCTGGACGCGGCGGATGCGCCGGCCCGCATCCGCATCGCCGCCCGCATCCTGGGCTGGCCCTTCGCCTGGCTGGGCTACAAGGGCGACCCGGCCCTGCCGCCCGTCACCCGCGCCATCACCGCGCTGGGGCCGGCCTATGTGAAATTCGGCCAGATCCTCTCGACCCGGCCGGACGTGGTGGGGGTGGACCTGGCCGACCAGCTTTCGATGCTGCAGGACCGGCTGGCGCCCTTTCCGCAGGACCAGGCGCTGCGCACCGTCGCGGCCGAGCTGGGCCGCCCGGTCGAGACGCTGTTCAGCGAGTTCTCCGAACCGGTGGCCGCCGCCTCCATCGCCCAGGTGCATCGTGCGCGCCGCGCCGACAATGGCCGCGAGGTCGCGGTCAAGGTGCTGCGCCCGGGGATCGAATCCGCCTTCCGCCGCGACATCGACGCCTTCCACTTCGCCGCCGGCATGATCGAGCGGCTGTCGCCGGCCACCCGCCGGCTGCGGCCGCGCGACGTGGTGGCGCATTTCGAATCGGTGGTGACCGGAGAGCTGGACCTGCGGCTCGAAGCCGCCTCGGCCTCGGAATTCGCCGAGAACACCGCGGGCGACGAGGGCATGGCGGTGCCCGCCCCCTATTGGCATCTCAGCGCCCGGCGGGTGCTGACCACCGATTGGGCCGAGGGCGTGCCGATGGGCGATATCGCCGCGCTGCGGGCGGCGGGACACGACCTGCCGACCATCGGCGCGCGGGTGCTGCAGCTGTTCCTGCGCCATGCGCTGCGCGACGGCTATTTCCACGCCGACATGCATCAGGGCAATCTGAAGGTGGCGGCGAACGGCGACATCGTCATCTACGATTTCGGCATCATGGGCGAGATCGACGAATATACCCGCCGCGTCTATGCCGAGATCCTGATGGGCTTCATCCGCCGCGACTACGAGCGCGTGGCGCGGGTGCATTTCGAGGCGGGCTACGTGCCCCGCGACCGCGACATCAAGGAATTCGCCCGCGCGCTGCGTGCCGTGGGCGAGCCGATCTTCGGCGCCGATGCCAGCCGGATCTCGATGGCCAACCTGCTGGCCTATCTGTTCGAGGTCACCGAACGCTTCGGCATGGCGACGCGGACCGAATTGATCCTGCTGCAGCGCACCATGGTGGTGGTCGAGGGCGTGGCGCGCTCGCTCGACCCGCAGATCAACATGTGGCAGGTCGCCCGGCCGGTGGTGGAAAGCTATATCCGCGACAATCTCGGGCCGCGCGCCGCGGTGCGCGACCTGACCCGGGCCGCGCAGGTGCTGGGGCGCTTCGCGCCGCTCCTGCCGGAATTCCTGGAACGCCGCATGCCCGAACTCCTGCGCGAGCCGCCGCCGCCGGCCCAGACGCGGAGACGCCCGGGATTCGCCGCGGGCATCGCGCTTGGCGCCATGGTCGCGCTGGCGGGCGCGGCGCTTGGCGCATGGCTGGGATAAGGCCGCCCGGGCCCCCCGCCGGGGCTTGAGCGCGCGCCCGCTTTCGCCTAACGCTGCCCCATGCGGATTCTGTATCTTGGCGATGTGATGGGACGCGCGGGCCGGCGCGCGATTGCAGAGGGGCTTGCGCCCCTGAAGCAGCAACTGGGCGTCGATTTCACCATCGTGAACGGCGAGAATGCCAGCGGCGGCATGGGCCTGACCGGAGGGCATGCCAAGCTGATCCTCGATGCCGGCGCCGACTGCATCACGCTGGGCGACCATGCCTTCGACCAGAAGGAGATGCTGTCCTATATCGAGACCGAACCGCGCATCATCCGGCCGCTGAACTATTCCAAGGTCGCACCCGGCCACGGCGCCCGGGTTTTCGAGGCGACGCGCGGCCGCAAGGTTCTGGTGGCGCAGGTGCTGGGCCAGGTCTTCATGAAGCGGCCCTTCGACGACCCGTTCTCGGCCATCGACGCGGTGCTGCGCGCCCATCCGCTGGGGGGGCTGGTGCAGGCCAGCGTGGTGGACATCCATGCCGAGGCGACGAGCGAGAAGATGGCGATGGGCCATTGGTGCGACGGCCGCGCCAGCCTGGTCGTCGGCACCCATACCCATGTGCCCACCGCCGATGCGACGATCCTGAACCGCGGCACCGCCTACCAGACCGATGCCGGCATGTGCGGCGACTACGACAGCGTGATCGGCATGGAGAAGGCCGAGCCGCTGCGCCGCTTCCTGACCGGCATGGCCCAGGAACGCTTCACCCCCGCCGAGGGCGAGGCCACGCTGTCGGGCGTGCTGGTCACGACCGACGATCGCACCGGCAAGGCGGTGGCGGTCGAGCCGCTGCGCCGGGGCGGCCGGCTGGCCCCGACGCAGCTTCCCGCCTGAACCGGCCATGGCCCCCGCTTTTGCTTGCGACGCGGGGGAAAATAATTCTATGACCCATCGAACAGGCCGTGATTTAGCGGCGCACGGGACGGGATTGCATGCTGGGCTTTGAACTGACCGGAACCAATGCGGCATTCGCGATGCTGATCATCGTGACCATCATGTTCATCGAGTTCATTCGCGAAAAGCATCCGCCCGAAGTCGTGGCCATCGGCACCGCCGCGGTGATGATGCTGCTGGGCCTTCTGCCGATCAAGGACGCGGCCGGGGTGCTGTCGAACTCGGCGCCCTGGACCATCGCCTTCATGTTCCTGATCATGGGCGGACTTCTGCGGACCGGTGCCCTGGAAATCATGTCCCGCCTCGTGACCGCGCGGGCGGCCAGCCATCCGCGCTTCACCATCGGCGCGCTGTTCCTGTTCGTGATCCTGGCCTCGGCGATCATGAACAACACGCCGGTGGTGGCGGTCATGATCCCCATCTTCATCCAGCTGGCGCTGCGGCTGGGGTTCTCGCCCTCGAAGCTGCTGATGCCGCTGAGCTATTTCACCATCCTGGGCGGGATGATGACGCTGATCGGCACCTCGACCAACCTGCTGGTCGACGGCGTGGCGCGCGAGCAGGGCATGGTGCCCTTCACCATCTTCGAGATCGCCCCGGTCGGCATCGCCATCACGCTGGCGGGCATCGCCTATTTCGCCACCATCGGCTGGCGGCTTCTGCCCGACCGCACCTCGCTGGCCGGCTTCCTCGGCACCCGGCGCGAGATGAAATACTTCACCGAGGTGGCCATCCCCGAGGAATCCAGCCTGGTCGGCCAGCCGGTGCTGACCGCGCCGATCTTCAAGCGCGACGCGGTGCGGGTGATCGACGTGCTGCGCGGCGATGCCTCGCTGCGCCGCAACCTGGCCGAGGTGGCGCTGGAGCCGGGTGACCGCGTGGTGCTGCGCTCGGAAATGGCCGATCTGCTGGAGATGCAGGCCAACAAGAATTTCCAGATGGTGGACAAGCTCAGCTCGGTCGCCACCGAGACCGTCGAGGTGCTGATCTCGCCCGGCGCGCGGCTGGTCGGGCGCCGGCTGGGCGACATGCGCCTGCGCCGCCGATACGGGGTCTATGTCCTGGCCGCGCATCGCCGCAGCCAGAACATCGGCCGCCAGCTCGACGACCTGGTGGTGCAGGTCGGCGACACGCTGCTTCTGGAAGGCGCGCCCGAGGATATCGCCCGGCTGGCCGCCGACATGGAGTTGGTCGACGTCTCGCGCCCCTCGGCCCGGCCGTTCCGCCGCGAGCGCGCGCCCATCGCCATCCTCTGCCTTCTGTCGGTGGTGTCGCTGGCGGCGCTGGACGTGGCGCCGATCATGGCGCTGGCCTTCATCGCCTCGGCGATCATCCTGATCACCCGCTGCGTTGATGCCGAGGAAGCGTTCTCGTTTGTCGATGCCCGGCTGCTGGCGATGATCTTCGCCATGCTGGCGGTGGGCGAGGCGCTGGAGCACACCGGCACGGTCAATCTGGTGGTGGATGCCGTGGCGCCCCACCTGCGCGGCCTGCCGCCCTTCGCCACCCTGATTGCGGTCTATTTCCTCGGCCTCGTCATGACCGAGGTGCTGTCGAACAACGCCGTCGCGGTGCTCTTGACCCCGGTGGCCATCGCGCTGGCGAAATCGCTGGGCCACGATCCGCGCGCCTATGTGGTGGCGGTGATGTTCTCGGCCACCGTCGCCTTCGCCACCCCCATCGGCTACCAGACGCATCTGATGGTCTACGGCCCCGGCGGCTACCGGTTCAGCGATTTTGTCAAGGTCGGCGTGCCTCTGGACATCATCTGCGGCATTGTCGCCTGCCTGACGATTCCGCTGTTCTGGCCGCTCTGAGCTCGGTGCTCGATTCCCGGCCTTCGCCCGGGCTTCGTTGTTGCATGGGTATTTTCAAAACAGAGAAGACCAGAAACGCCGCCCGCAGCTAGGCGGGCCGGCCCATGACTTCTCTGTTTTGAAAATACCCATGCGGCCGTGCCGCTCGCATGGCGGTCGGCCTTGAAGCGCTGCCGCTCAATCCTGCGAAAAACCTTCGCGAATCTCGGTCTCGGCCCTGATCGCCAGCGTCTTGCGCGTCTCGCCCGCCACCGGGATCGGCGCGTGCAGCCGCACGGTCACCGAGCCCTGCGGATATTGCGCCAGCACCGCCAGCAGATGCGGCCCCAGATCCATGTCGCCCCACCAGCCGTAGAATCGCGGGTCGCGGCTTTCCGGCGCATGGTAATGTGCGCTCATCGGCTGGATCGCCAGCCCTTCGGGCAGGGCCGGGTCGAGGAAGCCCTGGAACAGCGTCGGCTTGAAGGGCAGCACCCGGCAGCCGTCGCTGCTGGTGCCCTCGGGAAAGAACAGCAGCCGATGGCCGGCGCGGGTGCGCTCGGCGAATTCCTCGGCCTGGGCGCGGGCCAGGCGGGGGTCGCGGGCGACGAAATGCGTGTCAGTCACGCGGGTCAGGATGTTGATGCCCGGCCAGCCCGCCACCTCGGATTTCGAGACGAAGAACACAGGCATCGCCGCATTCAGCACGAAGATGTCGAGCCAGCTGGAATGGTTCGCCACCGCCGCCCCGGGGCCGCGCATCGGCCGGCCGATGCAGCGCCATCGCAGTCCCATGATCCACAGGCAGAGGCGGCAGACGATCTGCACATGCGGCCCGGTGACGGGCCGGCGCGGGCCGGTGAACAGCCGCTCGGCCAGGCGCAGCGGCAGGATCAGCAGCACGCCGAGCGCCAGAACCAGCACGATGCCGCCGCCGCGCAGCAGGACCAGCAGCCAGCCCAATGCGCCGGGGCGCGGGATGGCGGGCGGCGGCACTTCGTCCCGCCAGGTGGCGCGGGCGCCCCCGCTCATTGCCCCTGCCGGGTTTCGTAGAACTTGCGGTGCTTTTCCGACATGGCCTTGGTATCGACCAGCAGGAACACGTCGGTGGTGTTGAAGGCGCGGTCCAGCCAGGCGCCTTCGCCGACCATGCCGCCCAGCCGCAGATAGGCCTTGATCAGCGCCGGCATGCCGGTCATGGCGGCGCGGCGGTCCAGCTGCCCGGGCGGGATCAGGTCCATGCGGCGATAGCCGTCGGGACGGGCGCGGGGACGGATCGCCTCGGGCGCGAGGTGATGATGGTGGAGCCAGCTGAGCGGCTGGGCCAGCGCCTGCACGTCGGTGCCGTGGAACGAGGCGACGCCGAACAGGATCTCGATGCCGCGCGCCAGCACGTAATCGGCCAGGGCGTTCCACATCAGGAACATGCCCGAGCCGCCGCGATAGGCCGGATCGACGCAGGACCGGCCCAGCTCCAGCAGCGACCGCCCCGAGGCGCGCAGCGGCGCGAGGTCGTATTCGCTGTCGCAATAGAAGCGGCCGAACGCCTCGGCCCGGTCGCCCGGCAGCAGGCGATAGACGCCGACCACATGGTCCAGCGCCTCGCGCGAGCGGCGATTGTCCACCAGCACCAGATGATCGACGACCGGATCGAACTCGTCGCGCTCGAACCGGGACTGATGATCGACCAGCGGCCCGTCGCCGCCCAGCTCCTCGACGAAGACGCGATAGCGCAGGCGCTGCGCCGCCAGAAGGTCGGTCTCGTCCGTGGCAAGACGGGTCGCGAAATAGGACGTCTCTGGCGTCATCGTTACGGCCTTGGAACCCGGGCTGATGGTCTCTGGCCCCGTGTCTAGGCGGGGGGGCGCGACATTGCAACCGCTGGCGCGTCGCGCGATTCAACGGCGATTGACTAACGCAAAAGTTGAATTACTCTGCACGTATCGCTTAATGGGGCTCGGTTGTGACCAGTTCAAGCTCGATATGCCTGCCGTTCACCACCTGCTTTCCGGCATTGGTGAAATTGATGGTGATGCGATCCCCGATGCGCGACTGGACCTGTCCGGTGCCCCATTCGGGGGCGCCGGGATGGCGCACGATCATGCCGGGTTCCAGGATTTCATTCATCTCACGCCCTTTCCCGAGGAAACATGCAGGCTAGCCTTTCATGGACGATCTGACAATCCGCCGCCCGCCCGATGCATCCGCGGCGATCCCGCCCGAGCGTCTTGCAGCGCTGGTCGGCTCGCGGCTCTGCCACGACATCGTCTCGCCGCTGGGCGCCATCGGCAACGGGCTGGAGCTCTTGCAGCTGTCCGGCGCCTGGCCGGGCATCGGCAAGAGCGCCGAGATGCAGCTGATGGCGGAAAGCGTCGAGGCGGCCCGGGCGCGGGTGCGCTGGTTCCGCATGGCCTTCGGCCAAGCCGCGCCCGACCAGCGGCTGAGCCTGGCCGAGCTGGCGGCGCTGCTTGCCGATGTCGAGCGGGGCGGGCGCATCCGCGTCCGGCTGGAAGCCGAGGGCGACCTGCCGCGCGCCGAGGGCCGCATGATCCTGCTGGCGCTGATGTGTTTCGAGACCGCGATGCCCTGGGGCGGCGGCGTGCTGGTCTGCCGCGGCGCCAGCGGCTGGCGGCTGGTGGCCGAATGCAGCCGCACCAAGCCCGATCCGGCGCTGTGGTCCTGGCTCGATGCCGCCCCCGGGCGCGAGCGGCCCGAGCCCGCCGCCTCGGAGGTGCATTTTCCGCTGCTTGCCGGTTTCGCCCGTGCCGCCGGCCGGCCCCTCGCTTGGGAGCTGGACGAGACGGGCGGCGAGATCGCGTTCTGAGCGTCAGATCCCGCCGGACTTCAGCGCCCGGTCCAGCCGTCGCGCCAGCGCCGGCGGGACAGCCTCGACGCTGTCGAGCAGTTCGGACAGCAGTGCGACCGCCAGCTCCTCGCCCCGTTCCAGCAGGATCAGCCCCGCCTCCAGGCGGATGCGCGGGGTGGCACCGGCCGCCAGCGCCCGCAATTCGCGCAGCGCGCGGGCGGGATGTCGGGTCAGGGCGGCAGCCGCCAGGTTCAGCCGGTAGAGCTCGGCCCGGGGCCGTGCGGCACGATGCATCTGCCGGACCAGCGCCGCGTCCAGCCGGTCCTGCACCACCATCTCGGCGATGCGGCCGGTGCCGCCCGTCGCGCCGATCACCCCGGTCGCCGGATGGCCGCCGAAGGGCAGGGCGATGGGCGTCAGATGCGGAAACCCGGCCCGGATCAGCGCCGCATGGGCACGGTCGGCGCGGATGGCCGGATCATAGATCAGCGCGCCGCGCGCGCCGCGATTGCCCAGCGTCTCGGGCCGCGGCATGGGCCGGCCGATGCGGGCGAATTTCGCATGGCGGTCGGGATCGAAGGGCGCCACCGCCGGGTCGATGCAATATTGCGGCGAGACCGCCATGATCCGGTCGGCATGGCAGGCGGCGGAATAGAGCAGCGCCGCATAGCCGCCCATCGAGAATCCGGTCACAATGACCTCGGCATAGTTCCGGGTCGCCTCTCGCAGCGCCCCGGCCAGCGCGGCGTCGCGGTCCGGGACGAACCAGTCGCGCCGCGCCGTCTGCACCACCAGCGCGTCGATCCCCAGCCTTTCGGCGTGGCGCGGCGCGGCGGCGGGCGCGAAGCCCGCCATGCGGTCCCGGCCATGTTCGAAGCCGACCACGGCGCGGCGCCCGTCGCCGGCGCCGCGGAACAGCGTGATGCGGTGGCGGTCGTCCTGGTGCAGCTGTTCGGCCCGCATCAGGGGCGGATGGTGCCGTCGCCGGTGACCAGATACTTGAAGCTGGTCAGCTGCTCGGCGCCGACCGGCCCGCGCGCATGCATCTTGCCGGTGGCGATGCCGATCTCGCCCCCCATGCCGAACTCGCCGCCATCGGCGAATTGCGTCGAGGCGTTGCGCATCAGGATGGCGCTGTCGAGCCCCTTGAAGAAGCGTTCGGCGGTGGCGTCGTTCTCGGTCAGGATCGATTCGGTATGGCCCGAGCCGTAGCGGCGGATATGGGCGATCGCCTCCTCGACGCCGTCGACCAGCCTGACGGCGATGATCTTGTCCAGGAACTCTTGCCCGAAATCCGAGGGCTCGGCCGGGACCGTGCCGGGCACCTTGGCCAATTCGCCCTCGGCCCGCACCTCGACGCCGGCATCCAGCAGGTCCTGCACCAGCACGGGGCCGTGCTTGGTGTAGAACTGCCAGTCGATCAGCAGGCATTCGGCGGCGCCGCAGATGCCGGTGCGCCGGGTCTTGGCGTTCAGCACCACGCGGCGCGCCTTTTCCAGGTCGGCGTCGCGGTCGGCATAGACATGGCAGATGCCCTCCAGATGGGCAAAGACCGGCACGCGGGCCTCTCTCTGCACCAGCCCGACCAGGCCCTTGCCGCCGCGCGGCACGATGACGTCGATGAATTCCTGCGCCCGCAGCATGGCGGCGACGGCCTCGCGGTCGCGGGTCGGGACCATCTGGATCGCCGCCTCGGGCAGCCCGGCCTGCTTCAGGCCCGCGACCAGCGCCTCGTGGATGGCGGTCGAACTTTCCAGGCTTTCCGAGCCGCCGCGCAGGATCACCGCATTGCCGGCCTTCAGCGCCAGCGCCGCGGCATCTGCGGTGACATTGGGCCGGCTTTCGTAGATCACGCCGATCACGCCCAGCGGCGTCGCGACGCGCCGGATGTTGAGCCCGTTCGGCCGGTCCCATTCCGCCAGCACCTTGCCGACCGGATCCTCTTGCGCCGCGACCGAGCGCAGCCCCTCGGCCATGGCGCGAATGCGCGCTGGGTCGAGCTTCAGCCGGTCCAGCATGGCGGGGGAAAGGCCCTTTTCCTCGGCATGGTGCATGTCGAGGATATTGGCGTCGAGGATCGCGTCCTCGGCCTTGAGGATCGCCTCGGCGGTGCCGATCAGCGCGGCATGCTTGCGCTCGGGCGAGGCCTCGGCCAGCACGGCGGCGGCGGCGCGGGCCTTTTGCCCCAGATCCGCGATCAGCGCATCGGCCTCGGAAGTGGTCAGGTCTTTCATGGCGGCATTCCCTTGCATGAGGCCTGAGATAGGCCCGGGCGTGCCGAAAAACCAGAGAGGAAAGGGGGAAGGTGCAGGATTCTGTTGCCAGGCTCCTGCGGGCCCCGCCTTACGCTGCTAGGCGGAAGGGCTTAGGTTTCGGTTACCCGAGCTGCTTACGCAGCCAGAGCCACCGGAGCACGGTTGTCGTTGGCAACTGTACATTTTGCACCGATGACGGTGGTAGCTCACCGAGACAAAGCAAACAGCTTTAGACGTTCGTCGATCCTGTTTCGGCCCCATGTGCCCCCAACGAGGGATGATGGTGGAGCCGCCGGGTACCGCCCCCGGGTCCGATCCGCTTATTACCTGCGCGTTTATGTCCATAGTCCGGGCGAACCCGGACCCCACGAATATAGGCGCCGCCATTCCGGCACGCAAGGGAGGGGAACGCCGTTCCCCTCTTGTCCCGCTGCGCGGGCCAATTCACCCCTTGGAGTATTTGCAAAACGGAGAAAGCCGGGGCGCGGTGCCCGGCCTTCTTCGTTCCTTGAATACTCATTCAGCCGCTTCGCCGGCGAAACGCCCCGCCGAGGGGCGGGGCGCTGCAAGAGAAGGCGTCAGAAGCCGGCCTTGATCTTTTCGAATTCCTGCAGCTGGCGCTCGCGCTGCTGCGGGTCGTTCGGGGTCTGGGCCAGGATCGGGGCGTCCACGGGCGACAGCCCTTCCTGCACCGCCGGCTCGTCCTTGATCGTCTCCATGGCGACGGTCGAGGTATGGCCGTAGCCGATCGTGTCGAGGAGGCCCTTGGCCGATTCGGGCGCGAGCCAGGCGTTGATGAAATCGTAGGCCTTGTCCTCGTTGCCCGGGCCGTTCTTGAGGTTGATGAAGCCGCAGAAGAAGGTCGAGCTGCCCTCCTTGGCCGCGCGCTGGAAGCCGACCGGGAAGCCGTCGTTTTCCAGCAGCACCACGCCGTCGTTCCACGACCAGGCCACGTCTACCGCGCCCGAGGCCATCAGCTGCGCCTGCTCGGCCGGGTCGGCCCAATAGGCCGCGACGTTCTGATGCGCCTGGCGCAGCCAGTCGGCGGCGGCGGCGAACTGCTCATCCGTGACCTCGGTCCAGTCGGTGGTGCCGGTGGCCAGATAGGCCAGCGCCCAGACATCGTCGGCCGAATCGGGCAGCGAGGTGCGGCCCTGGTATTTCGGGTCGATGAAGATGTTCAGGCTGGCGACATCTTCGGCCGGCACGGTTTCGGTATTGTAGGCGACGGCGGTGGCGCCCCAGTCGGTCGGGATGTACCAGACGCCCTCGTCGTCCTTGAAAATTTCCGAATCGAGGAATTCCGGGTCGAGGGTTTCGAAGGCCGGGATCTTCGAGACATCCCAGGGCTCGATCAGCCCGGCGTCGCGGTATTTCGACACCATCTGCGAGCAGGGATGCGCCACGTCCGCCTTGAAGCCCGAGGCGAGCTTCTGATAGGCCTCGTCGTCATCGCCGTAGAAGGCGAAGGTCGGGCCGGTGCCGTGCTTGTCGATATAGCCCTGGAAGATCACCGGTTCCTCGAACCCGGCCCAGTCGAAGACCGTGAGTTCGGGGTCGGCGGCCCAGGCGGCCGTCAGGCTGGTGCTGGCAAGTGCGAGCGCCAGGGCGGGGAAGCGGAGAGGTTTCATGTCGGAGCTTTCGTTGAGGCAGTCTGGCACGACGCTAGCCGCCCCGCGGCGACCTCGCAAGCGCGCCCGCGCCTACCAGCGCCCCGATGCGCCGCCGCCGCGCGACGAGCCGCCGCCGAAGCCCGAGGCGCCCCGCGAGGCGCGATAGCCGGGCGTCGGCTCGCTGCGCAGCACCGTGCCGGTCGGCCCATGCCAGACGGTCTGCGGGCGGAGGCGTTGCCGGCTGTCGGACTAGCCGCAAGCCGGGCAGCGTCGCGTGACATTGTCATGCGAGACCATGTAGCCGCCCTCGGGCAGCGGGGTTTCCAGCGGCGCGACCTGCGTCTCGAGGCCGCGACGGCCGCATTGCGGGCAGCGGTTGCGCCGCCAGGCCTGCCGCGCGATGGCGCCGAGGATCAGCAGCCAGGCGCCGCCGAAGAGGAAGGGGATGATCCTGTCCATCAGCCCGCGTTCGGGCGCCCCGGCCGGCTGGCCCGCCGCGACCGGCCGGGCGATCAGCTCGATCACCGCCAGCGTGCCGTCGCGGATGCCCTGCGACATCCGGCCGTCGCGAAAGGCGGGCAGCATGGTGTTGCGCATGATCTCCTGCGGCAGGATGTCGGCGTCGTTCTCGTAGCCGCGGCCGAGTTCGATCCGCGCCTCGCGGTCTCCGGCCAGCACCAGGACCATGAAGCCGTCGCTGCGCGCGGCGTCGCCCACGCCCCAATGGTTGAAAAGCCGGGTGGTGAAGGGCTCCAGCCCGTCGGTCCCGCCGTAGCGCGCCCGGTCGGCCAGCGTGACGACCGTGCCCTCGATGCCGGCCTGGTCCCGGAGCGTGCTCAGCGCCGCGTCGACGGTCTGGGCATCCTCGGGCGTGAGCAGCCCGGCGAAATCGTTGATGCGCAGGTGCTGCCAGTCGGGCAGGGTCTGCGCATGGGCCGGGGCCAGCAGCGCCAGCCAGAGGAGCGCGGACAGCCATGCCGCCGCCCGGATGGCGCGCTGCGGGATCTTGGCGGGCGGGGCGGTCCTGAACGGGCTATCCATCGTCGCTTCTCGTCTTGCGCCCTATCCCGGCAGGATCTCGGGGCCGCCGGTGATCTGCGGGTCGGGCTGGCCTATCACCTCGTCGTCGCGGCCGGCGAAATCGACCGCGCGCAGGATGGTCTGGATGGCGGCGATCCGCGCCCGCCTCTTGTCGTCGGCGCGGATCACCGTCCAGGGCGCGATGCCGGAATGGCTGCGCAGCAGCGTGTCGCGGATCGCGGCGCTGTAATCGTCCCATTTCGCCAGCCCGTCCACGTCGATCGCGCTGAGCTTCCATTGCTTCAGCGGATCGCGCTCGCGGTCGAGGAAACGCTGGAGCTGCTCGGGCCGGCCCACCTCCAGCCACAGCTTGACCAGGATCACCCCGTCGTCGGCCAGCATGGTCTCGAAGGGCGGCAATTGCCGGAAGAAGGTCTCGCGCTGCGCGTCGGTGCAGAAGCCGAAGACCTTCTCGACCACTCCGCGATTATACCAGCTGCGGTCGAAGAGCGCGATCTCGCCGCGCGCGGGCAGCCAGTCGACATAGCGCTGGAAATACCATTCCCCGGCCTCGCGCTCGCTGGGCTTGGGCAGGGCGACGATATAGGCCGAACGCGGGTTGAGGTTCTCGCGCACCCGCTCGATGGTGCCGCCCTTTCCGGCGGCGTCGCGGCCCTCGAACAGCACCACCATGCGCTTGCCGGTATGGATCACGTCGCGCATCAGCCGCACCAGCTGCAACTGCAGCCCGGCCATGCGCTCGTCGTAATCCTTGCCCTTCATCTCCTCGGGATAGGGATAGGAGGGGTCGAGGATGCGGCCCTTTTCCGCCGCCTTCACGGCCTTGCGCAATGCCTCGGGCGCCTGCTTTTCCAGGTAGCGGGTGATGGCGCCCACGAAGGGCAGGTCGGGCAGCGATTTCGGCGCCCCGGTCCCGTCCTTCCCATCCTTCCAGCCATTGCCGTTCTTGCCCATGCCTATGCCTCGCCGATGCGGTTCAGGTCGAAGGGGGTGGTCTGGTAGATCTCGTTGATCCAGTTGCCATAGAGCAGATGCGCATGGCTGCGCCAGCGGTTCGTCGGCGTCTGGCCGGGATCGTCGTCCGGGTAGTAGTTCACCGGCACGTTGATCGGCTTGCCCGAGACCACGTCGCGGTCGTATTCGTCCTTCAGCGTCGTGCTGTCATATTCGAAATGGTTGAAGACATAGAGCGCGCGGTGGCCGGCATCCTCGATCAGGCAGGGCCCGACCTGGTCCGAGGCGATCAGCGTCCGCAGCGCCGGGATGGCGTCCACCTCGTCCTGGCGCACCTCGGTCCAGCGGCTGACCGGGACCAGCACGTCGTCCGAGAAGCCGCGCAGATAGGGCGAGGCGGGGGCGAGGTTGCGGTGGCGGAAGCAGCCGAAGGCCTTGTGGTCCAGCATGTGCTTTTCGAGGCGATGGAAATGCCAGGCCATCGCCATGCCGCCCCAGCAGACGCCGAAGGTGGAATGCACATGGCTTTGCGTCCATTCGAAGACGCGGGTGATCTCGTCCCAATAGGTCACCTGCTCGAAGGGCAGGTGCTCGATGGGCGCGCCGGTGATGATCAGCCCGTCGAACTTCTCGCCCGTCTCCTCGACCTCGCAGAAGCGGCGGTAGAAGCTTTCCATGTGGTCGGCCGCCGTGTTGCGGCTTTCGTGGTCCGACATGCGGATCAGCTGGAAGTCGATCTGCAGGGGCGTGGCGCCGATCAGCCGGGCGAACTGGTTCTCGGTCTGGATCTTCTTGGGCATCAGGTTCAGAAGCCCGATGCGCAGCGGCCGGATGTCCTGCATCGCCGCCCGGCCCGGCGACATGACCATGACGCCTTCGTTCGACAGGATGTCAAAGGCGGGCAGGTCATTGGGCAGGGTGATGGGCATCATGCGTCCTTTCTGTCGGTCTTTTCTTCGGGGGCCCGCCTGTCGATCGCCTGGCCGACCAGGCGGAGCAGGTCGTCGGGGCTTTTCACCTGCGCCACCTCCTCGGCCAGCAGGGTCACGCCGCGCCGCGCCATGGCTTCGTAGCGCGGCTGCCGGTGGGCCAGCGCCCGGGCATAGGTCCAGCGGATGAAGTCGTCGGGATTGACCTGCTCCTCGGTCAGGCCCTTTTCCACGCGATAGTCGGTCCAGGCGCGGTCGAGGAAGTCCGGCTGGTAATACATCGGTTTCGGCGCGCGGTCGAAGCGGCGCACCAGCTCCTCGGTATGTTCGGCCGAGCCCTTGATCCAGACCAGCAGCAGGTCGCGTTCCAGCGCGTCCAGCACCGGGTCGCTTTCGGCCCAGGGGTCCACCACCTCGCAGACCGAGCCGCCGGAATCGCAGACGAAATTCCCCAGATTGTAGATCTCTTGCGCGCGGCGGATGAAGTGGCCGGTATCCAGCAGCGCCGCGATCTCGGCCATGCGGTGCTGGTCCTGGCGGCGCATGTATTCGTCGAATTCCAGCCCGCCGCGGGTCACGCTGCCGGGCTTGCCCAGATAGGTGGACAGCGGCGCCAGGTTCTCGAAGGTGATGTTGCTGGCGATATAGACCGAATCCGACAGCAGCAGCTCGCGCAGGAAGGGCACCTTCATCGCCTCGCGCTTGAAGTTGTCGGCGATCAGCTCGCCCATGTAGCGGGTGCCGATGCGGTAATCGACCGAATAGTGGAACCATTCCCCCGAGCCGCGCAGCATCGAGGCGAGGAAGGTCTTGCCCAGCCCCGACATGCCGAAGAACAGCACGCGCTTGCGGGGTGCGGCCAGCCATTCGGCTTGGGTCTTGTAGAGCATGGGCGATCCTTTTGCGGGGCTTGGCGATAGTTAGTCCTGCGCAGGGCCAAGGAAAAGGGGTGGCTGTCCCCGCCCCTCGGCCCGCAGCCCGGAAAAGCGGCCGGCCAGCCATTGCATCCCGACCCCGAGCCCCTATCTGGGACGGGCGGACCGGGCCCCTCTGACGACGCATGTCGTGATGTCGGACCGCATCGAGCCTTGCTCGGTGCCAGCCCGGAACCCATTCCTCGCCAAGGCTTCGCACCGGCATTCGTCCAATGCGGAGTCTGACATGGAACCTTTCTACCTGACCCTCTTTCTCGGCACGCCGATCTGGCTGTGGCTGGTCTTCTTCGGCCTCGTCGCGGCGCTGCTGGCCTTCGATCTTGGCGTGCTGAATCGCGGCGACAAGGAAATCGGCGTGACTGAAAGCCTCAAGCTTTCGGCCTTCTACATCACTCTGGGCGTGCTGTTCGGCGGTTTCGTCTGGTATCAGCTGGGCAGCAATGCCGCCGCAGAATACATGACCGCCTTCGTGGTCGAAAAGACGCTGGCGATGGACAATGTCTTCGTCATCGCGCTGATCTTCGCCACGCTGTCGATCCCGCGCCGCTACCAGCACCGGGTGCTGTTCTGGGGCATCCTGGGCGTGATCGTGCTGCGCGGCATCATGATCGGCGTCGGCGCGACGCTGGTCGCGCAATATGGCTGGATCCTCTATATCTTCGCCGGCTTCCTGATCCTGACCGGCATCAAGATGCTGTTCATCGGCGACAAGGAGCATGACATGGGATCGAACCCCATCCTGGCCTTCCTGCGCCGCCGGATGCGGCTGACCGACGAACTGCACGGCCATGCCTTCGTCGTGAAGAGGTCCGACCCCGCGACCGGCCGCATCCGCCGTTACGCCACGCCGCTGCTGCTGGCCCTGGTGATGATCGAGATCGCCGACGTGATCTTTGCGGTGGATTCGGTGCCGGCGGTCTTTGCCATCACCATCGACCCCTATATCGTCTATACCTCGAACATCTTCGCCATCCTGGGCCTGCGCGCGCTGTTCTTCGCGCTGGCGGCGATCATCCACCGCTTCGAATATCTCAAGCAGGCGCTGGCGGTGCTGCTGATCTTCATCGGCTCCAAGGTGTTCCTGGCCGATCTGATGGGGCTGGCGAAATTCCCGCCCGCGGTCTCGCTGGGCATCACCTTCGCCATCCTCGGCGCCGGCGTCGGCTGGTCGCTGTGGCGCACCCGCAAGGACGCGGCGCAGGCCTGAGCGCCAAACCCGCGGCGCCGCGCCCGGCCGTGCGGTAGCCGTGGGTATTTGAGAAACAGAGAAAGCGGGGAGGCGGGGTGCGAGACCCGGCCGTCTCCGTGCGATGTGATCCGGGTTGCCGCAGCGTTAACCAATCCGCAGTAGCGCCTCGGGTTCAATCGCGCTATGCTGCCGCTCAGACCCGGAAAACGGGCGATGCAAACGAGGCAGTGACGGCGGTAACCCATGACCGAGATGGTCTTTGGCACCACGCCCGTGCGGGCAGGTGATCCGATTCTTCCACGCTGGTGGCGCACGCTGGACCGATGGTCCCTGGCCTGCGTGCTGGGACTGTTCGCGGTCGGGCTTCTTCTGGGACTGGCGGCTTCGGTGCCGCTGGCCGAAAAGAACGGCCTGCCGCAATTCTACTACGTCAGCCGCCAGGCGGTCTTCGGCGCCATGGCGCTGGGGGTGATGCTGGTGATCTCGACCTTCTCGCCCCGGCAGGTGCGGCGCATCGGGGTGCTGGGCTTTCTGGTGGCGCTGCTGATCCTGGCGATACTGCCCTTCGTCGGCACCGATTTCGGCAAGGGCGCGGTGCGCTGGCTGCGGCTGCCCGGCGGCATGTCGGTCCAGCCCTCGGAGTTCCTCAAGCCCTGTTTCGTCGCCATCTGCGCCTGGTTCATGGCCGCAAGCCAGGAGGTCGGCGGCCCGCCCGGCAAGTCCTTCTCGTTCGGGCTGGCGGTGATCGTGGTGCTGCTTCTGGCGATGCAGCCCGATTTCGGCCAGGCCTCGCTGGTGCTGTTTTCCTGGTGCGTGATGTATTTCATCGCCGGCGCGCCGCTTTACCTTCTGGGGGGGGTGATGGGGCTGGCCTGCGTCGGCGGCATCTTCGCCTATGGCGCCTCGGAACATTTCGCGCGCCGCATCAACGGCTTCCTCGCGGCCGAGGTCGATCCGCGCACCCAGCTCGGCTATGCCACCAACGCCATCCAGGAGGGCGGCTTCTTCGGCGTCGGCGTCGGCGAGGGCTCGGTCAAGTGGTCGCTGCCGGACGCGCATACCGATTTCATCATCGCGGTGGCGGCCGAGGAATACGGGCTGATCCTGGTCCTCATCATCATCGCGCTTTATTCTACCATCGTCATCCGCTCGCTCCTGCGGCTGCAGGACGAACGCGATCCCTTCGTGCGCATCGCCGGCACCGGGCTGGCCTGCGCCTTCGGCGTGCAGGCGCTGATCAACATGGGCGTGGCGGTGCGGCTTCTGCCGGCCAAGGGCATGACGCTGCCCTTCGTCAGCTATGGCGGCTCGTCGGTGATCGCCTCGGGCATCGCCATGGGGATGCTTCTGGCGCTGACCCGATCGCGCCCGCAGGGCCGCATCGGCGACGTGCTGGGCCGGGGTCGGGGATGAGCGTTCCTCAGGCCCAGCGGCGGCTTTGCCTGATCGCCGCCGGCGGCACCGGCGGGCACATGTTCCCGGCGCAGTCGCTGACCGAGGTGTTGCTGGCCCAAGGCTGGCGCGTGAAGCTGTCCACCGACGAACGGGGCGCCCGCTATGCCGGCGCCTTCCCGGCCGAGGTCGCGCGCGAGGTGGTCAGCTCCGCCACCACCGCGCGCGGCGGTGCGCTGGCCAGACTCGCCGTGCCCTTCCGCATCGCTGCGGGCGTGCTTTCGGCCATGCGCCGGATGCGGACCGACCGTCCGGCCGTGGTGGTGGGCTTCGGCGGCTATCCGACCATTCCCGCCATGTCGGCGGCGCTGGCGCTGAAGATCCCGCGCATGATCCACGAGCAGAACGGCATCATGGGCCGGGTCAATATGGCTTTCGCCCGCCGGGTGGACCGCGTTGCCTGCGGCACCTGGCCGACCGCGCTGCCGCCGGGCGTGCAGGGCATCCATACCGGCAACCCGGTGCGGCAGGCAGTGCTGGACCGCGCCGCCGCGCCCTATCTGCCGCCCTCCTCGGACGGGCCGGTGAACCTCTTGGTCATCGGCGGCAGCCAGGGCGCGCGCGTGCTTTCCGATGTGGTGCCCCAGGCCGTCGCCGGCCTGCCCGAGGAGCTGCGCGCCCGCCTGTCGGTCAGTCACCAGGCCCGGGCCGAGGATGCCGAGCGGGTGACCGCCGCCTATGCCGCGGCCGGCATCGACGCCGTGGTGCGGCCCTTCTTCGACGACGTGCCGCAGCGGCTGGCGCAGGCGCAGCTGGTGGTCAGTCGGGCGGGGGCATCGTCCATCGCCGACATCACCGTGATCGGCCGTCCGGCCATCCTGATCCCCTATGCCGCCGCCACCGGCGACCACCAGACCGCCAATGCGCGTGCCCTTGCGGAATCCGGTGCCGCTGTCGTCCTGCCCGAATCCGTGCTTGACGCCGAGAGCCTCAGGCGCGACATGCGGGACATCCTTTCCGACAGCGCCCGCGCCACCGCCATGGCAGCCGCGGCGCTGTCGCTGGGCCGCCCCGATGCGGCGCAGCGCCTTGCAGAACTAGTGACGGAACTGACCCGATGAACGCAGCGACCAAACTCCCGGGCGAACTGGGCCCCATCCATTTCGTCGGCATCGGCGGCATCGGCATGTCCGGTATCGCCGAGGTGCTGATGACGCTGGGCTACCAGGTGCAGGGTTCGGACGCGAAACGCTCCAAGATCACCGACCGGCTGGAAAGCCTGGGCGCCACCGTCTTCGAAGGCCAGCGTGCCGAGAATATCGGCGAGGCCGGGGTGGTGGTGATCTCGACCGCCATCAAGAAGGGCAATCCCGAGCTTGAGGAGGCGCGCCGTCGCGGCTTGCCCGTGGTGCGCCGGGCCGAGATGCTGGCCGAGCTGATGCGGCTGAAATCCAACGTCGCCATCGCCGGCACCCATGGCAAGACCACGACCACCACCATGGTCGCGACGCTGCTGGACGCGGGCGGCTTCGATCCGACCGTGATCAACGGCGGCGTCATCCACGCTTACGGCTCGAACGCCCGCGCCGGCGCCGGCGAGTGGATGGTGGTCGAGGCGGACGAGAGCGACGGCAGCTTCAACCGCCTGCCCGCCACCATCGCCATCGTCACCAATATCGACCCCGAGCATATGGAGCACTGGGGCAGCTTCGACGCGCTGCGCAAGGGCTTCCAGGATTTCGTCTCGAACATCCCCTTTTACGGGCTCGCCGTCTGCTGCACCGACCACCCCGAGGTGCAGGCACTGGTCGGCAAGCTGACCGATCGCCGCGTGGCGACCTTCGGCTTCAACGCCCAGGCCGACGTGCGGGCCGTGAACCTGCGCTATGAGAACGGCGTGGCGCATTTCGACATCGCGCTGCAAGGCGAGGCCGAGCTGAACGACGGCGAGGTGCCGGTGATCGAGGGCTGCAGCCTGCCGATGCCGGGCGACCACAATGTCAGCAATGCGCTGGCCGCCGTGGCCGTCGCCCGCCACCTGGGCATGAAGCGCGCCCAGATCCGCGAGGCGCTGGCGCGCTTCGGCGGGGTCAGCCGCCGCTTCACCCGTGTGGGCGAGGTGAACGGGGTGACCATCATCGACGATTACGGCCATCACCCGGTCGAGATCGCGGCGGTGCTGAAGGCAGCCCGGCAGGCCACCAAGGGCCGGGTGATCGCCGTGCATCAGCCGCATCGCTACAGCCGGCTGTCGAGCCTGTTCGACGATTTCTGCACCTGTTTCAACGAGGCCGATGTCGTCGCCATCGCCGAGGTCTATTCGGCCGGTGAAGAGCCGATCCCCGGCGCCTCGCGCGACGATCTGGTCGCCGGGCTGATCGCCCACGGCCACCGCCACGCCCGCGCGGTGATGGACGAGGGCGACCTGGAACGGCTGGTGCGCGAGCAGGCGCGGCCGGGCGACATGGTGGTCTGTCTGGGTGCCGGCACCATCTCGACCTGGGCCAACAACCTGCCTGAGCGGCTGACGGAGAAAGCCGCGTGATCGCGCTGGCGAGCCATCCCGCCACGGCGGCGTTCTGCGCGGTGCTCTGGGGCATCGCGGCCTGCCTTCTGCCCTTCGTGCGGCTGCGCTGGCGTCATTCGGCGCTCTGGGCGCTGGTGCTGTGCGGCGTGCCGGTGCTGGGCTGGCTGACCTATCTGTGCGGTCCCGGCTTCGGCGTGCTGTTCCTGTCCCTTGGCCTGTCCCTGCTGGTCTGGCCGCCTTTCGACCCGCGTCGCCGCCGGCGCCGGCACGGCGCGCATTGAGCCCATGGAGATCGTCTGGCTGGTCATCGGCGTCACGCTGGCCGCGACGCTGTGGTTCGGTGCGGCGCGCATGGGTGCGCGCTCCTTCGGGGTGCTGGGGGCGGGGCTGGCGGTGCTGCTGGGTTCGGCCGGCCTGTGCTGGCTGATCGGCGAGGCCAAGACCGGTGGCTATCTTGCCGGCATCGTCGGCATGCTTCTGTGCCTGCTGATGCTGATCGCCGCCGGCGGCGTGCTGGCCGGGACGCTGCTGCGCTGGCTCTACGAACGGCTGAGCCCGCCCGCGCCGCCGCGCGCGGCCCTGCGCCCGGCCTGGGACCTGATGGGCCTTGGCGCCTTCGCCGCGCTAGCAGTGATCCTCAGCGCGGTCGAATGAAGCCGCCCGCCGCGTAAATGCTGCGCCTCCCTTGTCACGGCGGGGAAAGCCGTCTAGGCAATGAATGTGATGTAATCACATTTCATATATGTCTCCGACAACCGCTAGAGGTCTGACCAGATGCAAAGGGCAATCACCACGCAGATCGGCGCGCTGGCGCTGGGTTCGATGCTGTTTTTCGCGGCCGCGGCCGTCGCGCAGACCAGCGATGCCGGCCATGACCACAGCCACGGCCACGACCACGGCCACGACCATGCGCATGAGCACAAGGATGCCGCCCAGGAGGCGATCCATAACGGTTATTTCGAGGACGATCAGGTCCGGGACCGTCCGCTGTCGGACTGGCAGGGCGACTGGCAATCGGTCTATCCCTATCTGCGCGACGGGACGCTGGACCCGGTCATGGCGCATAAGGCCGAACATGGCGACAAGACGGCCGAGGAATATCGCGCCTATTACGAGGCCGGCTACAAGACCGATGTCGACCGCATCACCATCGAGGGCGACCGCGTCAGCTTCCGCAGCGGCGATGCCGTGGTCTCGGGGCAATATGCCGGCGACGGCCATGAGATCCTGACCTATGCCAAGGGCAATCGCGGCGTGCGCTATGTCTTCAGGAAGACCGCGGGCGACGAGGCGGCTCCGCAATTCATCCAGTTCAGCGACCACCGCATCGCGCCCGAAAAGGCCGACCATTATCACCTCTATTGGGGCGACGACCGTGCGGCGCTGCTGCAGGAGGTGACGAACTGGCCGACCTATTACCCCGCTTCGCTGGATGGCGCGCAGATCCTGGCCGAGATGATGGCGCATTGATCGCCGGCCAGGCCGCCGGCCCGTCGGGGGCCGCCGGCTTGCGGCATGCCGCGCAATGCCGGCGGCGCGGATGCGGGCGCATTGACGGCCCGGCCCGCGCTGATTAGGAGCGCGGCATGACCCAGACGCTTCCCAGCCCGCGCGGCGCCCTGACCCCGAACCGTGTCCTTGCCGATCTGACCTGGCTGCGGGTCGGCGGCCCGGCCGACTGGCTGTTCCAGCCCGCGGACGAGGGGGATCTGTCCGAGTTCCTGCGCGGCCTCGATCCGGCGTTGCCGGTGTTTCCGATGGGCGTCGGTTCGAACCTGATCGTGCGCGATGGCGGCATCCGCGGCGTGGTGATCCGGCTGGGACGCGGCTTCAACGCCATCTCCTGCGAGGGCGGCATCGTTACCGCCGGGGCCGCCGCGCTGGATGCCCATGTCGCGCGCCGCGCCGCCGAGGCGGGGCTGGACCTGACCTTCCTGCGCACCATTCCCGGCAGCATCGGCGGCGCGGTGCGGATGAATGCCGGCTGCTACGGCGCTTATGTCGCCGATCACCTGATCTCGGTCCGTGCCGTGGCCCGCGACGGCAGCCTGCACGAGATCGCGGCCGCCGACCTGCGCCTCGGCTATCGCCATTCCGAGATCCCCGAGGACTGGGTCGTGACCGAGGCCCGTTTCCGCGCCGAGCCGGGCGATCCCGCCGAACTGGCCGCGCGGATGGAGGAGCAGCTGGCGCGTCGCGACGCCAGCCAGCCGACCCGGGACCGTAGCGCCGGTTCGACCTTCCGCAACCCGGCCGGCTTTTCCTCGACCGGGCGGGCGGATGACAGCCACGAATTGAAGGCCTGGTCGCTGATCGATGCCGCCGGCCTGCGCGGCCACCGCCTGGGCGGGGCGCAGATGTCGGAAAAGCATCCGAATTTCCTGCTCAATGCCGGCGGCGCCACCGCCGCCGAGCTGGAGGCCCTGGGCGAACTGGTGCGGCAGAAGGTGCGCGAGACCAGCGGGCACGAGCTGCAATGGGAAGTGATCCGCGTAGGCCAGCCCTAGGAACCGGCCGTAACCCGCCGGCATTGCCGGAAATATCGCGTGGAACGCGAAAAGGGACTTTTGCGATTCCGCCCGACCCGCTATCCTGACCCGACAAATACCCGGATCAACCGGGGACAAGAGGCAGAAATTGGCGGGCAGGTCGAGCAGGACAGCCCCGAAAGTCGTGGTCCTGATGGGCGGACCCTCGGCCGAGCGCGAGGTGTCGCTTTCGTCGGGGCGTGAATGCGCGATTGCGCTGCGGCAGGCGGGCTATGAAGTCGTCGAATTGGACGCGGGCAGGGATCTGCCCGCGCGTCTGGCCGAGCATGCGCCGGATGTGGTCTTCAACGCCCTGCACGGCCGCTGGGGCGAGGACGGCTGCGTGCAGGGCCTGCTGGAATGGCTGGGCTGGCGCTATACCCATTCCGGCGTGCTGGCCTCGGCGCTGGCCATGGACAAGTCCCGGGCCAAGCAGGCGCTGCGCGAGGCCGGGCTGCCGGTGGTGGACAGCCTCATCGCCGATGCGGACGAGGTGCGCGCCGGCCATGTCATGGCGCCGCCCTATGTGGTCAAGCCGAATGACGAGGGCTCTTCGGTCGGGGTCTATATCGTGCACGAGGCCGCGAACGGCCCGCCGCAGCTTTCCCCGCAGATGCCGGCCCGGGTCATGGTCGAAACCTATGCGCCGGGCCGCGAGCTGACCGTGGCGGTGCTGGGCGACCGCGCGCTTGGCGTGACCGAGATCGTGACCGAGGGCTGGTATGACTACGACGCCAAATACAAGCCCGGCGGCTCGACCCATGTGATCCCGGCCGCGATCCCCGACGAGATCGCCGCCGCCTGCCGCGAGCAGGCGGTGCGGGCGCATCAGGCGCTGGGATGCCGGGGGCTGACCCGAACCGATTTCCGCTGGGACGAAAGCCGCGGGCTGGCCGGGCTGATCATCCTGGAGGTGAACACCCAGCCCGGCATGACCCCCACCTCGCTTGCCCCCGAACAGGCGGCGCATGCCGGCATGGATTTCCCCGCGCTCTGCCGCTGGATCGTCGAGGAGGCGCTATGCAGGGCCTGAACCCCTTCCACCGCGGACAGGGCGACGGCGGGCGCCCGGCCCCGACGCGCCCCGCGCCTGCGCGCCCGGCGCCGATGGCGGCGCGCGCGCCGCGCAGGGACCCGGCCCCCTCGCGGCTGGCCTATCGGCTGAACCGGATGATGCTGCGGCCCATCGTGCGCCGGCTGGTGCATGTCGGCCTGCCCGCCTTTCTGGCGGCGCTGGTGGCGGGGATCTGGCTGTCGGACGACACCCGCCGCGCCAATCTGACCGGCGGCATCGACGCCATCGTGGACCGCATCCAGCACCGCGACGAATTCATGGTCAAGATGATGACCATCGAGGGCGCCTCGCCGGCGGTGGACAAGGGGCTGCGCGCCATGCTGCCGGTCGAACTGCCGGCATCGAGCTTCGACATCGACCTGGAAAAGCTGCGCGAGCGGGTGCTGAAGCTCGACGCGGTCGAGGCGGTGGAACTGCGCATCAAGCCGGGCGGCGTGCTGTCGGCCGTGGTGACCGAGCGGGTGCCGGTGGTGCTGTGGCGCCATGGACGCGGCATCGAGCTTCTGGACAAGACCGGGCACCGGGTCGCCTCGGTCACCTCGCGCGACGTGCGCACCGACCTGCCGATCATCGCCGGCGAGGGCGCCGACCGCGCCGCACGCGAGGCGCTGGCGCTGATCGATGCCTCTGGGCCCATCCTGCCACGCCTGCGCGGGCTGGAGCGCATGGGCGAACGGCGCTGGGACGTGGTTCTGGACCGCGGTCAGCGCATCCAGCTGCCCGAGGACAAGGCGCTTCAGGCGCTGGAGCGCGCCATCGCGCTGGACCGCGCCCTGCACATGCTGGACCGCGACATCTCGGTCGTCGACCTGCGGCAGGAGGCGCGTCCGGTGGTCCGGCTGGGGCTGGAGGCGCAGAACGCCATCCGCCGCGCCCGCGGCCAGCCCGAGCTTGGTCCGGACGGATTGCCGGTCAAGCCGGAGGCGACGGCGGGCAAGACCGGCAAAAGCACGAAGAAGAGCGGTTAACAGCTTGGGGAGTCAGCGGATATGAAGGATCTGTATCAGGGCCAGCGGGCGATGCGGAACATGCGCCGCCAAGCCATGCAGCGCGGGGTCATCGCGGTTCTCGACATCGGCACCTCGAAGATCGCCTGCCTGGTCCTGCAATTCGACGGCCCCAGCCAGTTCCGCGAGACGGACGGGGTCGGCCCCATGGCCGGCCAGTCGAATTTCCGCGTCATCGGCACCGCCACCACCCGCTCGCGCGGCATGCGCTACGGCGAGATCGAGACCATGGCCGAGACCGAGCGCGCCATCCGCACCGTGATCCAGTCGGCGCAGAAGGTCGCGGGCGTGCGCGTCGATCACGTCATCGCCTGCATCTCGGGCGCGCGCCCGGCAAGCTACGGCCTGGCGGGAGAGATCGTGCTGCCCGCCGGCAAGGTGGGCGAGGGCGACGTGGCCCGCGTGCTGGCCGCCTGCGACGTGCCCGATTTCGGCCGTGGCCGCGAGGTGCTGCACGCCCAGCCGGTGAACTTCGCCCTGGACGGTCGCTCGGGGCTGTCGGACCCGCGCGACCAGTCGGGCGGCCGGCTGGCCTGCGACATGCATGTGCTGACTATCGACGGCGACGCGGCCGGCAACCTGGTGCATTGCATCCGGCGCTGCGACATGGAACTGGCGGGGGTGGCCTCGGCCTCCTATGCCTCGGGCCTTGCCGCGCTGGTCGAGGACGAGCAGGAACTGGGCGCCGCCTGCATCGACCTGGGCGGCGGCACGACCGGGGTTTCGGTCTTCATCAAGAAGCACATGATCTTCGCCGATGCCGTCCGTGTCGGGGGCGAGCTGATCACCCAGGACATCGCCAAGGGGCTGCGGGTCAGCCATGCCGTGGCCGAACGGCTCAAGACCCTGCATGGCGGGCTGGAGGCCACCGGCCGCGACGACCGCGAGATGATCGAGCTGGGCGGCGAGACCGGCGACTGGGAAACGGACCGCCGCAGCGTCAGCCGCGCCGACCTGATCGGCATCATGCGCCCGCGGGTCGAGGAGATCCTGGAAAAGGTGGGCGAGATCCTGGATGCGGCGGGCTTCGACTGCATGCCCTCGCGCCAGATCGTGCTGACCGGCGGCGGCAGCCAGATCCCGGGGCTGGACGTGCTGGCCTCGCGCATGCTGGGGCAAAGCGTGCGCATCGGCCGGCCGCTGCGCATCCAGGGCCTGCCGCATAACGCCACCGCGCCGGGCTTTTCCTCGGCCATCGGGCTGGCCCTGCTGACGGCGCATCCGCAGGACGAATGGTGGGATTTCGACATGCCCGCCGAACATTACCCGGCGCGCAGCCTGCGCCGGGCCTATCGCTGGTTCCGCAACAACTGGTAGGCGAGCGGAACCCGGATGCGGTGGTGTGGACCGGTGTCCACACCACATGGTGGAGAATGGGCAAGATACCGCCGAGAATAACAGCTCTGACCGCCATATTTGGTGGGTCACCTGTGTTTTTCGGGTGACGCTGGGGGCGAATCTGGCTAGGCTGCCCGCATAGGGGATTCGACCGGACTGCGCACATGTCCGGCGCAAACATAAGGCAGGCGAGACATGGAACGGCAGATCCACCTGATGCTGAATGATGACCAGGAACTGAAGCCGCGCATCACCGTCTTCGGCGTCGGTGGTGCGGGTGGCAATGCGGTCAACAACATGATCGACAAGCAGCTGGAGGGCGTCGAATTCGTCGTGGCGAATACCGATGCCCAGGCGCTGCAGTCCTCGAAGGCCGAAAGCCGCATCCAGATCGGTCCCAAGGTGACCGAGGGGCTGGGCGCCGGCGCCAAGCCCTCGATCGGCGCCAAGGCCGCCGAGGAAACCATCGAGGATATCGTCGATCACCTGATGGGCGCGCATATGTGCTTCATCACCGCCGGCATGGGCGGCGGCACCGGCACCGGCGCCGCGCCGATCATCGCCCAGGCCGCGCGCGAGATGGGCATCCTGACCGTCGGCGTCGTGACCAAGCCCTTCCAGTTCGAGGGCACCAAGCGCATGCGCCAGGCCGAGGAGGGCGTCGAGGCCCTGCAGAAGGTCGTGGACACGCTGATCATCATCCCGAACCAGAACCTGTTCCGGCTGGCCAACGAAAAGACCACCTTCACCGAAGCCTTCGCCATGGCCGACGACGTGCTCTACCAGGGCGTCAAGGGCGTGACCGACCTGATGGTGCGCCCGGGCCTGATCAACCTCGACTTCGCCGACGTGCGCGCGGTGATGGACGAGATGGGCAAGGCGATGATGGGCACCGGCGAGGCCTCGGGCGAGAACCGCGCCGTGCAGGCCGCCGAGAAGGCCATCGCCAACCCGCTGCTGGACGAGATCAGCCTGAACGGCGCCAAGGGCGTGCTGATCAACATCACCGGCGGCTACGACCTGACCCTGTTCGAGATGGACGAGGCAGCCGAGAAAATCCGCGAAAAGGTCGATCCCGACGCCAACATCATCGTCGGCTCGACGCTGGACCCGTCGATGGAAGGCTCGATCCGCGTCTCGGTGGTGGCCACCGGCATCGACGCCTCGGCGGCCGAACTGCCCGTGCCGCGCCGTGGCATGAAAGAGCCGCTGACCCAGCACCCGCCCGTGGCGCAAAAGTCGGTCGAGGACGAGCTGCCGGTGCCGCCGCGCCGCACCGCGCCGCTGGCCGAGGCCGCGCCGCAACCGGCCGCCGCGCCGGTCGCGCGTCCGCAGCCCGCCGCCCCGGCGGCGCGCTACGACGAGGACGACATGCCTCGCCCGGCCTATCAGCCCGACCTGCGCCAGCCGTCCGCACCCGCCGCGCAAGGCGATGCGCTGAACGGCGATGCCGGCGGCTTCGTCGCCCCGACCCGCCGTCCGCAAGCCCCGGCCGGCACCCCCTCGGATGCGGTCATGCAGCGGCTGGCCGCCGCGGTGCAGAAGGCGCCCGAGCGTCAGGCCGCCGCCCAGAACCGCGCCGCCCAGCAGCAGCCCGCCGAGCAGGGCCGGGCCCAGGGTCGCATGGGCGGGCTGAGCCGCATGCTGGAGCGCATCTCGGGCCATGGCGAGCAGGCCGAGAAGCCGGCACCCTCGACCATCGCCGAGCGCGTGAACGAGCGCGTCGCGGCCCGCAACCGCAGCGGCTTCGACGCCGGTTTCGACGATCTGGCCAGCCCCGACCGGGCCGGCGACAATGTCGAGATCCCGGCTTTCCTGCGCCGCCAGGCGAACTGAGCCGATCACATTATTTCAGCCCCGGAATTGGAAGGGACCGCCAAGGCGGTCCTTTTCCCTTTTGGGATCAATCTCTTGCAGGCAGTCCTGCGGCTGCCGATGCTGCGCCGCGGCGATTGTTTCACCCCGTTACAAAACGTTAATTGAGCAATCGCTCCGGCATGCCTAACTGAGCTTCACGCCGTGGCCACGCCCGCGGCCAACGAAAGTTCACAGCAAGCGGCAGGCAAGACCATGCAGACCACCATCGCTCAGAAAGCCCAGTTCCGCGGCGTCGGGCTGCATTCGGGTGCGGCCGTGCGCCTGGCGATCCTGCCGGCGCCCGCCGATCACGGCATCATCTTCGTGCGCACCGATCTGGGCCGCGCGCGTATTCCGGCGCATTGGGATCACGTCACCCCTTCGCAGCTCTGCACGCTGCTGGACAACGGTCGCGGCGCCACCGTCTCGACGGTCGAGCATGTGATGGCCGCGCTGGCCGGCACCGGCATCAACAATGCCGTAGTCGAGGTGAACGGGCCGGAAGTGCCGATCCTCGACGGCTCCTCGGCCCCCTTCGTCCAGGGTATCCTCGAGGCCGGCCTGCGCCAGCAACCCGGTGCGCCCTTGCGCGCCATCCGCGTGCTGCGCGAGGTCGAGGTGCAGCAGGGCGAGGCCTTCGCCCGCCTGTCGCCTGCCGACCACCTGGAGATCCATTTCGACATCGACTTCGCGGATGCGGCGATCGGCCACCAGGAAAAGCGCCTCGACATGGCCAATGGCAGTTTCGTGCACGAGCTGATGGACAGCCGCACCTTCTGCCGCCAGGCCGATGTGGTGCAGATGCAGCGGAACGGCCTGGCGCTTGGCGGCACCTATCTGAACGCCGTTGTCGTCGATGGCGACAAGGTGCTCTCGCCCGGCGGGTTGCGCCACCGCGACGAGGCGGTGCGCCACAAGATGCTGGACGCGGTGGGCGACCTGGCGCTGGCCGGTGCGCCGCTGCTGGCGCGCTATACCGGCCATCGCGCCGGGCATGCCATGACCAACAAGCTGCTGCGTGCGCTTTTCGCCCAGCCCGATGCCTGGGAATGGGTCACGCTGACCCCGGCGATGGAAAGCCGCCTGCCCGGCGCCGGGGTGCTGGCCTCGGCCGCGCGCCTTGCGCCCCGCGCCCGCCAGCTGGCCGTCGCCTGAAGGTGACGGGCATGCCGCCGCTTTTGCGGTTTTGGCATTTTGCGCAGCCCGATTTTCTGTGCTAGGACGACCGGGCCGCGCGGGCCTTCCCGCCCGTGCGGCGGCATGAATTTCTGACGGGCAGGGTGGAATGACAGGCATCAGATCGGGTTCCTTGGTCGCGGCTGTGCTGTCGTTGGGCCTTCTGGCGGGCTGTGGCGGCGGCTCGGGCAATCAGCCCGAATCATTCGAGAATTTCACCGCCGAGGAAATCTACAAGCGCGGCGAATACGAGCTTGAGAACACGCGCAAGCCGAAGGATGCGGTGAAGTATTTCACCGAGGTCGAGCGGCTCTATCCCTATTCCGAATGGGCCAAGCGCGCGCTGATCATGCAGGCCTATTCCCATCACCGCGCCCGCGACTACGAAGAGGCGCGCGGCGCGGCGCAGCGTTTCATCGACACCTATCCGGGCGATGAGGATGCGGCCTATGCGAAATACCTGCTGGCGCTTTCCTACTACGACCAGATCGACGAGATCGGCCGCGACCAGGGCCTGACCTTCCAGGCGCTGCAATCGCTGCGCGAGGTGATCGAACAATATCCCGATACGGAATACGCCCGTTCGGCCATCCTGAAATTCGATCTGGCCTTCGACCATCTCGCCGCCAAGGAGATGGAGATCGGCCGCTACTATCTGAAGCGCGGCCATTACACCGCGGCGATCAACCGCTTCCGCGTGGTGGTCGAGGAGTTCCAGACCACCACCCACACGCCCGAGGCGCTGATGCGGCTGGTCGAGGCCTATCTGGCGCTTGGCCTGAACGATCAGGCGCAGACGGCGGGGGCGATCCTGGGCCACAATTTCCGCTCCTCGCCCTTCTATCAGGACGCCTATGCGCAGCTGCGCGGCCATGGGTTGCAGCCCGAGGCGCGCGGCGACAGTTGGCTGACCCGCGTCTATCGCCAGGTCATCCAGGGCAAATGGCTGTGAGGGTGCGCTGAAGCGCGCCCTACGGGTGGGGTGATGCTGCTTTCGCTTGAAATCCGAGACATGCTGCTGATCGACCGGCTGGAACTGGCGTTCCGGCCGGGCCTGAACGTGCTGACCGGCGAGACCGGGGCGGGCAAGTCGATCCTGCTCGATTGCCTGGGCTTCGTGCTGGGCTGGCGCGGCCGAGCCGACCTGGTGCGCCAGGGCGCGAGCCAGGGCGAGGTCACGGCAGTCTTCGACCTGCCGCCCGGCCATCCCGCCCGCAGCTTGCTGGACGAGGCGGGCTTCCCGGTCTCGGACGAGTTGATCATCCGCCGCGTGAATGCCGGCGACGGGCGCAAGACCGGCTGGATCAACGACCGGCGCGCCTCGGGCGAGGTGCTGCGGACGCTTTCCGAACTGCTGGTCGAGCTGCATGGCCAGCACGACGACCGGGGGCTGTTGAATCCGCGCGGCCACCGGCTGCTGCTCGACGCCTTTGCCGGCGTTGACCTGGGCCCGACCCGTGCCGCCTGGGCCGCCCGCCGCGAGGCGCGCGCGGCGCTGGAGCGGGCCGAGGCGGCGCTGGCGGCGGCGAAGGGCGAGGAGGAATTCCTGCGCCATGCCGTGGCCGAGCTCGACAAGCTTGCCCCGCAGCCGGGCGAGGAGGCAGAACTGGACACCCGCCGCCGCGCCATGCAGGGCGCCGAGCGCATCCGCGAGGACGTGGCGCGGGCCTTGCAGGCCCTGGGGTCGGAAGGGGCCGAGGGCGCCATGCTCGACGCCGTGCGCTGGCTCGATGGCGCCGCCGAGCGCGCCGAGGGCCGGCTGGAGGCCCCCGCCGCGGCCCTGCAGCGGGCGCTGATCGAGCTGGGCGAGGCGGTCTCGGGCGTCGAGGCGGCGCTGGAGGCGATGGATTTCGACCCGCGCGACCTGGAAGCCACCGAGGAGCGGCTCTTTGCCCTGCGCGCGCTGGCGCGCAAGCATGACGTGCTGGCCGATGACTTGGCGGGCCTCGCCGACGCGCTGCGGGCCCGGCTGTCCCGCATCGACGCGGGCGAGGGGGATCTGGCGCGCCTGCGCGAGGCCGTGGCGGCGGCCGACGCCGCCTATGACGCCGCCGCGGCTGCCCTGTCGCAACAGCGCGCCCTGGCCGCCGAGCGGCTCGATGCCGCGATGGCGGCCGAGCTCGCGCCGCTGAAGATGGAGCGCGCGGTCTTCGAGACCCGGCTCTCCGGCGCCGAGCCCGGCCCCGAGGGCCGCGATGCCGTGGCCTTCACCGTCGCCACCAATCCGGGCGCGCCGGCCGGACCCCTGGACCGCATCGCCTCGGGCGGCGAGTTGTCGCGCTTCCTGCTGGCGCTCAAGGTCTGCCTGGCGCGCGGCAACGACGCGCTGGTGCTGATCTTCGACGAGATCGACCGCGGCGTCGGCGGCGCCACCGCCGATGCGGTGGGCCGGCGCCTGGCCCGGCTGGCCGAGGGGGCGCAGGTGCTGGTCGTCACGCACAGCCCGCAGGTGGCGGCGCTTGGCGGGCATCATTTCCGGGTGGCGAAATCGGTCGAGGGCGGCATGACCACCTCCAATGTCGCCGCCCTGACCGCCAGCCAGCGCATCGAGGAAATCGCCCGCATGCTCTCGGGCGAAGAGGTCACCCCGGCCGCGAAAGAGGCGGCGCGGGCCTTGCTGCAGGGTTAATCCATGATCCGGTCCACCTGCCGGATGATGGACAGCACCTGGGCGCTTTCCGGATCATAGCGGATCAGCTTGCCGTCGACGATGCCGTAGCGGCTGCCGGAAGGCGCCTCGCTCATGCCGTAAAGCCCGGGGCGCGTCACCTGATGCAGGCGCGCGCTGTCGAGGCGGTCGCCGACGCGCAGCATGCCCGGCGGCTCGGCGGCGACCTGGGCGGCCGGTGCCGCTGCCTGCCCGGCGTTCTGGGCAAGAGTAGCCGGAGCAAGGGCCAAAAGGCCGACGGCGATAAACAGGCTCTGGCGGTTGCGGAACATGGCTCCAGCCTGGCACGATAATCTTGATCAGGGATTAAACGCCGCAAACCCCTGATCGGCTCCCTCACGAATGCGAGAAATCAGTCGTGCCGGTGACGTTTTTCGAATCTCGGCAGCATGGCCGAGAAGTCGCGGCCCTTTCCGTCCTCGTCCTCGACGAAGCGGGCATAGAGGGCGGCGGCCAGCTCGCCCATCGGCGTGTCGGCATCCGCGGCCTCGGCGGCCTGCTGGCTGAGCCGCAGGTCTTTCAGCATCAGCTCGGAGGCGAAGCCCGGCTTGTAACCGTTGTCTGCAGGCGATTGCGGACCCACGCCCGGCGCCGGACAATAGGCGTTCATCGTCCAGCTGTAGCCCGAGGAGGTCGAGACCACGTCGAACATCTTCTGCCGGTCCAGCCCCAGCTTGTCGGCCAGCGCAAAGGCCTCACAGGTGGCGATCATGGTCACGCCCAGGATCATGTTGTTGCAGATCTTGGCCGCCTGGCCGGCGCCCGCCGCGCCGCAATGCACCGCCTTCTGACCCATGACGTCGAAAAGCGGCTTCACCTTGTCGAAAGCCTCGGCCGAGCCGCCGACCATGAAGGTCAGGGTGCCGGCGGTCGCGCCGCCAACCCCGCCCGAGACCGGGGCGTCCAGCGCGCCCAAGCCCACCGCCTGCGCCTGCGCCGCCACCGCGCGGGCGCTTTCCACGTCCACCGTCGAGCAGTCGCAGAACACCGCGCCCGCGGTCATGGCCGGAATTACCTCCTCCGCGACCGCGCGCAGGATGGCGCCGTTCGGCAGCATGGTGATCACTACCTCGGCGCCCTGCGCCGCCTCGGCGGCGCTGGCGGCCTTGACGACGCCCTCGGGCATCGGCGCGGCCAGGTCGAAGCCCGCGACCGCGTGCCCTGCCTTGGCCAGATTGGCCGCCATCGGGCCGCCCATATTGCCCAAGCCGATGAATCCGATCTTCATGTCCGGTCCTCCCATTCGATTTCATCCTCGCCCAGCGGCGCCAGCATCGCCGCGACATGCGCGGGGCTGGCATCGGCCGACCATTGCGGATTGCGGTCCTTGTCGATGATCTGCGCCCGCACGCCTTCCAGGAAATCGCTTTCGGCCGTGGCGCGGGCGGTGAAGCGCAGCTCGCGCGCCAGGCTGTCGCGCAGGCTGGCATCGCCGCGCGCCGCGCGCACCAGCGCCAGCGTCGCGGCCATCGACAGGGGCGAGTTGCGGCGCAAGGGCTTCAGCGCCGCCTCGTCGCCCGCCGCCTCCAGCGCGGCGACGATCCCGGCCACGGTATGGCCGCCGAAGGCCGAAAGGTCGCGGCCTTCCAGCGGCGCCTCGGGGCGGGGGTGGGGCGCGATCGCGGCCACGTCGCCGGTCTCGGCCAGCCGGTCGATCAGCGCCGGCCATTCCGCCTCTGGGATATAGCTGTCGGCGAAGCCGGTGAAGATCGCGTCGCCGGCGCCGATGCGCGCCCCGGTCAGGCCCAGATATTCGCCGCAGCGGCCGGGCGCATGGCCCAGAAGCCAGCTGCCGCCCACGTCCGGGATCAGGCCGATGCCGGTCTCGGGCATGGCGATCTGGGTGCTGTCGCCGACGATGCGGTGGCTGGCATGGCCGCCGACGCCGACGCCGCCGCCCATGACGAAGCCCTGCATGAAGGCGACGATGGGCTTGGGATACTCGGCGATCCGCGCGTTCATGCGGTATTCGTCGCGAAAGAACTCGCGCCCGACCCGGTGGTCGCCCTCCAGCCCGGCGCGATAGACGGCGGCGATGTCGCCGCCCGAGCAGAAGGCGCGCTCGCCCTCGGCGTCGATGACGACCAGCGCCACCTCCGGATCGTCGCGCCACTCTTGCAGCGCCGCGTCGATGGCCAGCGCCATCTCGTGGCTCAGCGCGTTCAGCGCCTGCGGGCGGTTGAAGGTCAGCCGCCCGGCGCGGCGGTCCTTGCGGATGATCATCTCGGTCATTCAGTCACGCTCCGCCAGCAGGGCGCGGCCGATAATCAGCCGCATGATTTCATTGGTGCCTTCCAGGATCTGGTGCACGCGCAGGTCGCGCACGATCTTTTCGATCCCGTAATCGGCAAGATAGCCGTAGCCGCCATGCAGTTGCAGGCATTGATTGGCGACCTCGAAGGCGCGGTCGGTCACATGCAGCTTGGCCATGGCGCAGAACTTGGTCGCGTCGCGCTCGCCCCGGTCCAGCTTCCAGGCTGCCTGGCGAAGGAAGATGCGCGCGGATTGCAGCGCCGTCTCCATCTCGGCCAGGCGGAACTGCAGCGCCTGGAACTGGTCCAGCGTCTGACCGAAGGCGCGACGCTCGCCCATGTAGCGCAGCGTCGCGTCCAGCGCCGCCTGCGCGCCGCCAAGTGCCCCGGCCGAGATGTTCAGCCGCCCGCCGTCCAGGCCGGCCATGGCATAGGCAAAGCCGCGGCCTTCCTCGCCGATCAGGTTCTCCTCGGGGATCACGCAATCGTCGAACTGCACCTGCGCGGTCGGCTGCGCCTTCCAGCCCATCTTCTGTTCGAGCGCGCCGAAGCTCAGGCCCGGGGTGCCGGCCTCGACCACCATGGTCGAGATGCCGCGCGGCCCGTCCTGGCCGGTGCGGACCATGACCAGGTAGCAATCCGAATAGCTGCCGCCCGAGATGAAGGCCTTGGTGCCGTTCAGCTTCCAGCCGCCCGGCACCCGCTCGGCCCGGGTGCGCAGCGCCGCGGCGTCCGAGCCCGAGCCCGGCTCGGTCAGGCAATAGGAGAACACCTTTTCCATGCTGCACAGGCCAGGCAGCCAGCGCGCCTTGTTCGCGTCGGTGCCGAACTTGTCGATCATGCCGCCGCACATGTTGTGGATCGACAGGAACGATCCGACCGAGGGGCAGGCCATGGCCAGCGCCTCGAAGACCAGCGTGGCGTCCAGACGCGACAGCCCGGTGCCGCCGTGATCCTCGCCGACATAGACCCCGCCGAAGCCCAGCTCGGCCGCCTGTGCCCACAAGGCGCGCGGGATGGTCCCAGCCTCTTCCCAGGCGCGGGCATGGGGTGCGATCTCCGCCGTCCCGAAATCCCGGGCCAGATCGAATATTGCCTGCTGCTCTTCGCTCAGCGCGAAATCCATGCTCTCCCCCTCATGTCTTTCGTGATGATGTGTCTTGCCGGTCATGGCCGGAAAATGTTGCGCAAGTTTTGCAGGCTTGCGCGAAAGGGCGGGGGTGCCGCCGCCCCGGCTTCTTTCTTGTCCAAATATCCCGGGGGAGCGTTCCCTGCACCCCGTCGAGGGGTGCGGGGAACGCGGGGGCAGAGCCCCCGCCCGCCCGAGCCGTCAGTCCATGGCCTTGAAGTTCAGCGCCACGCCGTCCTTGATGCCCGAGAACCAGCGGGCGGTGACGGTCTTGGTCTTGGTGTAGAAGCGGAAGGCGTCCGGGCCATACTGGTTCAGGTCGCCGAAGGCCGACTTCTTCCAGCCGCCGAAGGTGTAATAGCTCAGCGGCACCGGGATCGGGAAGTTGATGCCGACCATGCCCACGTTCACCCGGCTGGCGAAGTCGCGCGCCGTGTCGCCGTCGGCGGTATAGATCGCCGTGCCGTTGCCATAGTCGTTGTCCATGACCAGGTTCAGCGCATCCTCGTAGCTCGGCGCCCGCACGGTCGAGAGCACCGGGCCGAAGATCTCTTCCTTGTAGATCTCCATGTCGCGGGTCACGTTGTCGAAAAGCGAGGGCCCGCAGAAAAAGCCGTTCTCATAGCCCTGGATCTTCAGCCCGCGGCCGTCGACCACCAGCTTGGCGCCCTGTTCCACGCCGGAATCGATCAGCCGGTTGATGCGCTCCTGCGCGGCCTTGGTGATGACCGGGCCGAAATCCACGTCCTCGCCGGCGGTATAGGGGCCGACCTTCAGCTTTTCGATCTTGGGGATCAGCCGCTCGATCAGAGCGTCGGCGGTCTTGTCGCCCACCGGCACCGCGACCGAGATCGCCATGCAGCGTTCGCCCGCCGCGCCGAAGCCGGCGCCGACCAGCGCGTCCGCCGCCTTGTCTAGGTCGGCATCGGGCATGATCAGCATGTGGTTCTTGGCGCCGCCGAAGCATTGCGCGCGCTTGCCGTTGGTCGCGGCGCGGCCATAGATGTATTGCGCGATCGGGGTCGAGCCCACGAAGCCCACCGCCTGGATGGTCGGGTGGTCGAGGATCGCGTCCACGATTTCCTTGTCGCCGTTGACGACCTGCAGCACGCCGTCCGGCAGCCCGGCCTCTTGCGCCAGCTTGGCCAGCATGATCGAGGTCGAGGGCACGCGCTCGGAGGGCTTCAGGATCATGGCGTTGCCCGAAGCCAGCGCCGGGCCCATCTTCCACAGCGGGATCATCGCCGGGAAGTTGAAGGGGGTGATGCCCGCGACCACGCCCAGCGGCTGGCGCATGGAATAAAGGTCGATGCCGGGGCCGCCATTGTCGGTGAACTCGCCCTTGAGCAGCGCCGGCGCGCCCATGCAGACCTCGATCACCTCAAGGCCGCGCTGCACGTCGCCGCGCGCGTCGGGCAGGGTCTTGCCATGTTCGCGCGAGACCAGTTCGGCCAGCTTTTCCATGTTCTCGTTGATGAGCTGGCCGAATTTCATCATCACCCGCGCGCGGCGCTGCGGGTTGGTGGCGGCCCAGGCGACCTGCGCCTTCTCGGCGCTGCGCACGGCGGCGTCCAGCTCGGCCGGGGTGGCCAGCGGCAGGCGGGCGATCACTTCGCCGGTCGCCGGGTTCATCACATCGCTGAAGCGGCCCGAGGTGCCCTTGACCTCTTTGCCGTCGATCCAGTGGCTCAGTTCTTCCATGGGTGCCTCCCGAGGGTTTCGCATCTTCGGGCGGATCATAGACTTGCAGCATTGCCGGAAAAAGAGGAAGTCTGGCAAAAGGGTTTTGCATTTTTGCAAAGGCGACGGGCATGGACTGGGACGACCTGCGCATCTTTCTGGCCGTGGCGCGTGCGGACAGCCTGTCGGGGGCGGGCCGGCGGCTGGGCATCGACGCCTCGACCGTGGGCCGGCGGGTGGCGCGGCTGGAAAGCGCGCTGGGGGCCAAGCTGTTCGTCAAGACCCCGCAGGGCTACGGCCTCGCCCCCGAGGGCGAGCGGCTGCTGCCCCATGCCGAGGCGGTCGAGGCGGCGCTGAGCGGCGCCGAGGAGGCGCTGACCGGGCCGGGCGACCTGACCGGCCAGCTGCGCATCGGCGCGCCGGACGGCTGCGCGAACTACCTGCTGCCGCAGCTCTGCGCGCGGCTCTCCGAGACGCATCCGCGGCTGGAGATCCAGATCGTCGCCCTGCCGCGGGTCTTCAACCTGTCCAAGCGCGAGGCAGACATGGCCATCGCCGTCTCGCAGCCGCAGGCCGGGCGGCTGGTGGTGCAGCGGTTGAC
This sequence comes from Paracoccus sp. J55, assembly GCF_000513975.1. NCBI lineage: Bacteria > Pseudomonadati > Pseudomonadota > Alphaproteobacteria > Rhodobacterales > Paracoccaceae > Paracoccus > Paracoccus sp. J55. Next base: position 51,696 of record NZ_AZVA01000008.1, on the reverse strand, counting down.
CGATTACCACCTGCACCTTGCCGCGCATGAGGATTATCTGCGCACCCATCCGCCGATCCGCTCGCGCGAGGACCTGCGCGGCCATCGCATGATCGGCTATATCGCCGACATGATCTTCGACCGCGAGCTGGACTACCTGACCGAGACCGGGGCGGAATGGGCGGCGCTGACCTCGAACTCGGTCTCGGTGCAGATGCAGGCGATCCGGGTCGGGGCGGGGCTGGGCATCGTGCATGACTTCGCGATTCCCTTCTGTCCCGGCGTGCGGCGGGTTCTGGCCGACCAGATTTCGCTTACGCGCAGCTTCTGGCTGATCCGGCACGCCGACGACCGCCGCTCGCAGCGGATGAACCGGCTGGCGGATGCCTTGGCGCAGGGCATCCGGGCCGAGGTGGCGCGGCTGCAGGCGCTGGTCTCGCCCTGAATCGCTGCGCTGCAACAGCGGGCTTGACGCAAGCGCGGGTTGAGGTGACGCTGGGCGCCAGAGGCAGCCTTCGCCAGCCCGACCCGAGGAGGAACAGCAATGCTCGTGAACCAGATCCTGTCGATGAAAGCCAGCGGCGAGATTTTCACCGTCGCCCCGGATGCCAGCGTGGCCGACGCCGCCAAGCTGCTTTCGGAAAAGCGCATCGGTGCGATCGTGGTCTCCGAGGACGGCAAGATCCCGCTGGGCATCCTGTCCGAGCGCGACATCGTGCGCGAACTGGGCAAGCGCGGCGCCGCGATCCTCGAGTTGCCGATCTCGGAACTGATGACCCGCAAGCTGATGACCTGCGCCACCGGCGAGGACGCGCTGGTGATCCTGGACCGCATGACCCAGGGCCGGTTCCGCCACCTGCCGGTGGTGAACGAGCAGGGCGAGATGGTGGGGCTGGTCTCGATCGGCGACGCGGTCTCGGCCCGGCTCAAGGAGCTCGCCGCCGAGAAAGAGGCGCTGACCGGCATGATCATGGGCAACTGAGGCCCGGCGCTCGCCCGCCGCGCCGAATCGCCGGATCGGCGCATGGCCTTGCATTTCCTTGCCGAACTTTGTTTGACTGCGGATATTCGGCGAGGAGACGCACCCATCATGCGCATCGGGCTTTATCCAGGCACCTTCGATCCCATCACGCTGGGGCATCTCGACATCATCCAGCGGGCGCTGGAGCTGGTGGACCGGCTGGTGATCGGCGTCGCCATAAACCGCGACAAGGGACCGCTTTTCGGGCTCGAGGACCGCGTCGCCATGGTGCGCGAGGAATGCGACCGCATCGTCGCCGCCCGTTCCAGCGGCGAGATCGTCGTCCATCCGTTCGAGAATCTGCTGATCGACTGCGCCCGCGATGTCGGCGCCACGGTGATCGTGCGCGGCCTGCGGGCGGTGGCGGATTTCGAATACGAATTCCAGATGGTCGGCATGAACCGGGCGCTGGACGCCAGCATCGAGACGGTGTTCCTGATGGCCGATGCCCGCCGCCAGGCCATCGCCTCGAAACTGGTCAAGGAGATCGGGCGGCTGGGCGGCGACGTGTCGAAATTCGTCTCGCCCGCGGTCAAGGACGCGCTGGTCGACCGCTTCGCGCGCTGAGGCTTTCGCTTTGCCGCCAGCCTGCTAACCTTCGCCCATTGACGGAGGAACAGATGGCCGTGACCGATACCGACCCCAAGCCGATCCCCACGCCGATCCCCGAGCCCGAACGCCCGCCGCTGCCCGATCCCTCGCCCGATCCCGGCCCGGACGAGATCCCGCTGCCCGAGGTGATCGGCTTCGACGCCATTCCGGCGGTGCTGGCGGCGGGCTGGCGGGATTTCCGCCGCGCCCCGGCCTTCGGCCTGCTCTTTGCCGCCTTCTACGTCATGGGCGGGCTGGTGCTGACGGCGGTGGCCACGGCGGCGGGGCAGGAATGGTGGCTGATGCCCTTCATCGTCGGCTTTCCGCTGATCGCGCCCTTCGCCGCGGTCGGGCTTTACGAGGTCAGCCGCCGCATCGAATCCGACCGGCCGCTGATCTGGCGCGAGGTGCTGGCCGTGGTCGTCGCGCAGAAGGACCGGCAGGTGCCCTCGATGGCCATGGTGATCCTGCTGATGTTCATGTTCTGGGTCTTCGTCGCCCATACCACCTTCGCGCTGTTCATGGGCGTTTCGGCGCTGACCAACATCACCTCCTCGGCCGAGGTGCTGCTGCAGGGCCGGGGGCTGGTCATGCTGCTGACCGGCACGGTGGTCGGGGCCGGCTTCGCGGCGCTCTTGTTCTCGATCACCGTGGTCGGGCTGCCGCTGATCCTGGACCGCGAGGTCGACCTGATCTCGGCCATCATCGCCAGCTTTCAGGCGGTGGGGGCGAATCTGCCGGTGATGCTGGCTTGGGCGCTGGTCATCGCGGCGCTGCTGTTCGCCGGCATCCTGCCGCTGTTCCTGGGGCTGTTCATCGTCCTGCCGGTGCTGGGCCATGCCAGCTGGCACATGTATCGCCGGCTCATGCCGGACCCCGAACCGATGCCATGAAAAAGGGCGGCGCAGGCCGCCCGTCTTTCCGGATGATCCCTCGATCACTCGGCCGCGTCGGCCTCGCGCGCGGCGGGGGGCGCCAGCTTCTTGGTGACGCCATTGGCCAGCGGATCTTCCTGGCGCTGCACCGAGCCCTCGAAATGGGCGCCGGATTCGATGGCGATGGTCTTGTGGATGATGTCGCCCTCGACGCGTGCGGTGGCGGTCAGGCGCACCTTGAGGCCACGGACGCGGCCGACGACGCGGCCGTTCACCACGACCTCCTCGGCCACGATCTCGCCGCGGATGGTGGCGCTTTCGCCGACCACCAGCTGATGGGCGCGGATGTCGCCCTCGACCGTGCCCTCGACCTGGATGTCGCCCTGGGTCTGGATGTTGCCGGTGACGGTCAGGTCCGAGGACAGCACCGAAGGCGTGGTGCGCGTGCGCGGCGCGGCCGCGGCGGGAATGTCGTAACTCGTGTCCAGGCTGCGCGCGGCTTCGGGCTCGGGGGTCGGCTGGGTGCGGGGGCCGGGTTCGGTCACACGGGTCTTAGAAAACATTCTGGGCTGCCTTGATGAAGCTCATGGGGTTCACGGCTCGGCCGTTCACGCGGACTTCATAGTGAAGATGTGAGCCGGTCGATCTGCCGGTATTGCCCATATCACCGATCTGGCTGCCGCGCGACACCTTTTGGCCCACCTTCACGCGAATCTTGGACAGGTGGCCATAGCGGGTCTCGGTGCCCAGCTCGTGCTGGATCTTGATCAGGTTGCCATAGCCGCGCTGCCAGCCGGCAAAGACCACCGTGCCTTCGCCGGTGGCATAGACCGGCGTGCCGACCGGCGCCGCCATGTCGATGCCCTCGTGCATCCGGCCCCAGCGCCGGCCGAAGGGCGAGGTGTAGCGGAAGGCGGCCTGCACCGGCATGGCCAGCGGCATCTTCTCTACCGCGATGCGATAGCTGTTCATCTGGTCCAGGGTGATCAGGATCTCGTTGGCCTTGGCCTCGCCCTGGGTGATCTCGGCATTGCCGCTCGAGGAATAGCCTACCGGGTTCAGCGGGCCGCCCTGGCCGGAATAGCCGCGGCGCACGGTCTTGAGGATCTCGTCCGGGTTCATGCCGACGCTGCGGAACATGTCGTCCAGCGGCTTGACCGAGACGGAAACGGCATCCTCCAGCTGGGTCAGGATCTCGTCGTTGCGGGCGACGATCTGGTCGCGCTCCAGCGTGACGGCCTCGGCCAGGCGGCGGGCGTCCTCGGCCTGTTGCACGGCCTCGCTGCGGGCGCTGGCGGCCTGCTTCAGCTCGCCCGCCAGGATGTCCAGCGCGGCCTGCAGCTCGGCGGTGCGGGCGGGGGCGGCCGCGCCGTCCTCGTCGCGCGCCTCGGCCTGGTGCCGGGCCTTGACCACCTCTTGCAGGCTGGCCTGCACCGCGCCCAGCCCGGTTTCCAGTTCGCGCCGGCGCGCCTCGGATTCCAGCAGCAGCGACTGCATGCGCGATACCTGGTCCAGCGCCACGGCAAAGCGGTTCTGCGCGGCCACCGCCTCGGCGGCGCGGCTGTCGCGTTCGGCCGAAAGATCGGTCAGCCGGGCCTCGAAGGCGCTTTGGGAACGCAGCGCCTCGTCGCGGGACGACCCGGCGCTGATCGCGTCGATGACCAGGATCGAGCTGGCGATGATCGACCAGCCGAAGACCAGCGCCGTGCCGCCAAGTGCGATCAGCTGGGTCATCGGACGCAGCCGCAGGAAGCGGGTGGTCTTGTCCGATTTCAGGAAGAGGCGCTGTTCTGGCAGCCAGCGCTCAAGCACCGAATTCAGGCTATGGGTGATGCGCAATGTCCCGGGTCCATGTTGTTTTCGCCGGACCGGCCAAGCAGGGGCGGTCGTGACGCTGCGCACGGATAAATCCGACCTGTGCCCAAAGCGCAACAGCACTGGGCCGTCTGCACGGATCTTGGGCGGATTGACGCCGATGCCCTGGCGCGCGGCGGGTGGATATTCGCCGGGGGAGAGCGGCGATTATTCCGCAACCTGGAATTGATATTCGAGCTTCGGGGGATAAGCGCCTAAAAGCAGGTCTGATTCATTTCCGTTGGTTGCGCCGGATCTTTGCCGGCCCGCCATGGTGTGGCTTGCGGGTTCCGCGCGAATCCGCTGCCTGGCAAATGGGCAGAACCGCCGGGACCGGCAAAGGTTCGCCCGGGTCGGGCGGCGGTCCGGCGGAGCCGGGACCGCGGACAGGGGAACCGGAGGCGGGCCTGCGCGTTTGCCGCCGCTTCAGGCGATCTCGTAGGGCAGCGGCCCCGGCCGGTCCGGCGGGATGCGGATATGCCGGTCCACCGGCGGCACCGAGCGTTGATGGCAGTTCGGCCGCGGGCAGATCCGGCAGGACACGCCGATCGGCTCGAACAGCTGCGGATTGCCGAGGTCCAGCCCGTCGGCATAGACCATGTCGCGGGCATGGCTGATCTCGCAGCCCAGCCCGATGGCGAAGCGCCGTACCGGCGCGCCGAAGGCGCCCCCGGGCTTCGACACGTCGCGCGCCAGCAGCAGGTATCGCTTGCCATCCGGGGTCTCGGCCAGCTGGCGCAGGAAACGGCCCGGCGTCTCGAAGGCCTGATGCACGTTCCACAGCGGGCAGGCACCGCCGAACCGGGCGAATTGCATCCGGGTGGCGGAATGGCGCTTGGTGATGGTGCCGGCCTGGTCGACGCGCACGAAAAAGAACGGCACCCCCCGGTCCCCGCCGCGCTGCATGGTCGAAAGCCGATGCGCCACCTGTTCCAGCGAGGCGCCGAACAGATGCGCCAGCCGCTCCAGGTCGTGCCGCTCGGCCCGCGCGGTTTGCAGGAAGCGGGCATAGGGCATCATCGCGGCGCCGGCGAAATAGTTGGCCAGCCCCAGCCGAGCGATGTCGCGGGCCGAGACGCTGCGGAACCGGGCCAGTTCCAGCGTCGCCTCCAGCAGGTCGGCCCGGGTCTCAAGCGCGAACAGGTGCAACAGCTGGAAGGCCTGCGTCGCGGGCTCGGCGGCGGCGTTCAGGGTGATGCGCTTGCCCTCGCGCAGGTAGACGGCGCCGCTGCCCAGCTCGGCAAGGGTGACCTCGATGCCGCGTTCGGCCAGCGCGGCGATGGCGCGCTCCAGCGGGCGCTGGTCGGGGCGCGAGCGGGCGAAATGCTCGGCGGCGCGGTCCACGGCGTCGATATAGTTGTCGCAGTAATGGAAGAAGTCGCGCACCTCTTCCCAGGGCGAGGGCGTGGCGTTCTGGGCACCGGCGCCAAGCGCCTCGTCCAGCGCCGCCAGCCGTTCCTGTCCCTGGCGATGGGCCCGATAAAGATCCAGGAAGGCGCGGGCCAGCGCCGGCGCATTGGTCGCCGCCAGCCGCAGATCGGCGCGGGGCGGCGTCGCGTCGAACAGCGGGTCGGCCAGCGCCTCGGCCATGTCCATCACCATGCGTTCGGCATCGCCCACCGCCATGGCGCCCAGATCGACCGAAAACTCCGAGGCGAGCCGCAGCAGCACCCCGGCCGAGACCGGCCGGTGGTTGTTCTCCATCTGCGAGAGATAGGGCAGCGAGACCCCCAGCCGGTCGGCGAAGGCGCGCTGGGTCAGCCCGGCGCGGGCGCGGGTCTCGCGCAGGGCGACCCCGGCATAGATCTTCTGGGTGGCCATCTGACCTCCTGGCTTTGCAAAGACAGGAATACGCTTTGCAAAGGCGCCGCCGCAAGGGGTCAGCCGCGGGCGATGACCTGCCTTTCGCGGATCATCACCCAAAGGATGAACAGGATCGAGGCGATGGCCGAGCCGGTCATGATCACCAGCAGCGGCCCGGCGCCGGAATCGTCATGCAGCAGCGCGCCGGCCAGCGCCGCCAGCCCGGCCCCGCCCGCGACCGCCATGGCTCCGCCCAGGCCGCTGGCGGTGCCGGCCAGTTCGGGCCGCACGCTCATCATGCCGGCATTGGCATTGGGCAGCAGCATGCCGTTCCCCAGCCCCATGAAGCCGACCGCGCCGAAGAACACCAGCGGCGTCAGCCCGCCGGCCAGATCCACCAGCAGCGTCGCCAGCAGGAAACCCGAGCAGATCAGTGCGCCGACGAGGATCATCCGGTTCATGCCGATCCGCGTCGAGAACCGGGCCGAAATGAAGTTCCCCAGCGCATAGCCGATCGAGGGGCCCGCGAACCAGTAGCCGACCTCGGCCGGCGTCAGGTGCAGCACGACCTGCCCCACGAAGGGCGCGCCGCCCAGATAGGCATAGAACGAGCCCGCGCTCAGCGTCGCCGCCAGCGCGTAGCCCCAGAACCGCTGCGAACGGGCCAGCACCGGATAGGTCGCGACCTGCTGGCGCAGCGGCACGCCGCCGCCGCGCGCCGTCTCGGTCAGGTCCCAGGCGCAAAGCGCCATGACGCCAAGCCCGGCGATGCCCATGGCGATGAAGCTGGCCTGCCAGCCCAGCGTCTCGTCCAGCACGCCGCCCAGGGTCGGGGCGATCATCGGCACCAGCGACATGCCCATGGTGACATAGCCGATCATGCTGGCCGCCTGCTCGGCCGGGACGATGTCGCGCACCACGGCGCGGCTGATGACGAAGCCGGTCGTCACCACCGCCTGGACCAGCCGGAACAGCATGAACCAGCCGGCACTGGGCGCCAGCAGCGTGCCCAGCGTTGCCAGCAGGAAGATCGCGAAGGAGCCCAGCACCACCGGCCGGCGCCCGAAGCGGTCGCTGATCGGGCCGCAAAGCAGTTGCAGCACCGCGCTGACCGCCAGGAAGGCCGAGACCGACAGCTGCATGAAGCCGTATTCGACGCCGAAATCCCGCGCCATCGCCGGCAGCGAGGGCAGGAAGATGTTCATCGACAGCGCGCCCGTGGCCGAAATCGAGACGAGGGTGATCAGGCTGGGCCGGCGCGGGGCGGGGGGAAGGGCGGTCATGGCGCATAGATTGCCCGAGCGGCGGACAAAGGCAACCGCCTGTTTACGCGGCGCTGTTTGGCCTCAATTCGGGGCTGCGCCGAACCTGTGAAAGATCAGGAAGGCGCCGAAGCAGATGAAGCCGAAGCCAAGGCCGATGTTCCAGGTCAGCCGCTCGCCCAGCCAGAGCCACGAGAACAGCACGAAGATCGACAGGCTGATCACCTCCTGGATGGTCTTGAGCTGCGCGGCGCTGAAATGCCCGTAGCCGCTGCGGTTCGCCGGCACCTGCAGCAGGTATTCGAAGAAGGCGATGCTCCAGCTGACCAGGATCACGACCAGAAGCGGCGCGGCCTTGAACTTCAGATGCCCATACCAGGCGACGGTCATGAACAGGTTCGACAGGATCAGCAGGCCGATGGTGACCGCAGGCACCGGCAGGTTCATTCAGAACGGTCCCAGCTGCGATGCTTTTCCAGATTGCCGAAGCGGGTGAAGCGGCCCTCGAAGGACAGCTCGACGGTGCCGATGGGGCCGTGGCGCTGCTTGCCGATGATGACCTCGGCCTTGCCGTGGCAGGCCTCCATGACCTGCTGCCAGGCCGCCATCTTGTCCAGGTCGTGGTCGGCGGGCTTCTCGCGCTCGCGGTAATATTCCTCGCGGAAGACGAACATGACGATATCGGCGTCCTGCTCGATGCTGCCGGATTCGCGCAGGTCGGACAGCTGCGGGCGCTTGTCCTCGCGCGCCTCGACCTGGCGCGACAGCTGCGACAGGGCGATGACGGGGATGTCCAGCTCCTTGGCGACGGCCTTGAGGCCCTGGGTGATCTCGCTGACCTCGTTCACGCGGCTGTCCTTGGCCGAGGCGGCGCGCAAAAGCTGCAGATAGTCCACGATCAGCAGGTCCAGCCCCATGGTGCGCTTGAGCTTGCGGGCCCGCGCGGCCAGCTGGTTGATCGGCAGCGCCGGCGTGTCGTCTATGTAAAGCGGGCAGTTCTGCAGGTCGTGCGCGGCCTTCACGAAACGGCGGAACTCGTCCTCGGTCATGTCGCCGCGGCGGATCGCCTCGCTGGGCACCTCGGCCGCCTCCGAGAGGATGCGCGCTGCCAGCTGCTCGGCCGACATCTCCAGGCTGAAGAAGCCGACGACGCCGCCCGCCACCGTGCCATGCGTGCCGTCGGGCAGCTCGCCCAGCTTGTGCGCCCTGGCGACGTTGAAGGCGATGTTCGTCGCCAGCGAGGTCTTGCCCATCGAAGGCCGCCCGGCCAGGATGATCAGGTCCGAGCGGTTCAGCCCGCCCATCTTGCCGTCCAGATCCACCAGCCCGGTCGAGATGCCCGACAGCCCGCCGCCGCGGCTGAAGGCGGCATTGGCGGCATTCAGCGCGCCGGTGACCGCGGCAAGGAAGCTCTGGAAACCCCGCTCGGCCACGCCCTGCTCGCCGAGCTTGTAGAGGACCTGCTCGGCCTCCTTGATCTGCTCCTCGGCGGAATCGCTGACCGAGACGGTCGAGGCGCGGGCGGCGATGTCCTGCCCCAGCCCGATCAGCTCGCGCCGCAGGGCGAATTCGCGGATCATCTGCGCATAGTCGCGCGCGGCATGGGAGGAGATCGCCGCCCCGGCCAGACGCGCCAGATAGGCCGGTCCGCCCAGTTCCTTGAGCCCCGCGTCATGCTCCATGAAGGCCTTGATCGTCACCGGGCTGGCCAGCGCGTTCCGGGCGATGCGCTCGGCGCAGATCTCGTAGATGCGGCGGTGGACCGGGTCGTAGAAATGCCCGGCCTTGATGATGCGCGAGACGTGGTCATAGACCTCGTTATTGGTCAGAAGCGCGCCCAGCAGCTGCTGCTCGGCCTCGATCGAAAAGGGCACCGCCTGTTCGGCGGCGGCCTCGGCGATCTCGCCGGGTTTCCTGACTTCGACGGCGCGCAACTCGCTCATCCCATGGTCTCCGACCTTCGACTCGGCTGGGGGTCGTTATCCACCTTATGCGCTCCGGGGTCCATCGGGATATGCTGTGGATAAGCTGTGGGCAGATTGCCGCCCTTGCGCGGGTGGCGAGGGCGGCATGGGTATTTGAGCAACAGAGAAGACCAGCGCGGCGCCCCGGTCTTCTCTGTTGCTCAAATACCCATTGCCACCCTGCTGCCAGGCGCCGTGCCCGCAGGCTGGGGCCAAGTCAGGGATGCGCGGCCTGCCAGGCGCGCGGATCGGTCAGGAAGCTCTCGACCTCGGAGAGCGTCGCCTCGTCGTAGAAGCCCTGCGCCTTGGCCTCGGCCAGAACGTCCCACCAGGTGCAGAGATAATGCAGCCTGACGCCATGGTCGGCCAGGCGCTGCGTGGTGTCCGGGAAGATGCCGTAATAGAAGATCACCGCCGTATGGCCGCAGGTGGCGCCGGTCTCGCGGATCGCGTCGACGAAGCTCAGCTTCGAGCCGCCGTCGGTGGTCAGGTCCTCGACCAGCAGCACGCGCTGGCCCTCGGTCATCGCACCCTCGATGCGGGCGTTGCGGCCGTAGCCCTTGGGCTTCTTGCGCACATAGGTCATCGGCAGTTCCAGCCGCTCGGCCACCCAGGCGGCGAAGGGGATGCCCGCCGTTTCGCCGCCGGCGACATTGTCGAAGGCGGCGAAGCCCGCCTCGCGGAGGACCGTCGCCGCCAGGAAGTCCATCAGTGTCGAGCGGATGCGCGGGAAGCTGATCAGCTTGCGGCAGTCGATATAGGTCGGCCCCTTCAGCCCCGAGGCATAGGTGAAGGGCTCGGCCGCGTTGAAATGCACCGCCTTGATCTCCAGCAGCATGCGGGCGGTCAGCCGGGCGATTTCCTCATGCGGGGGAAAGGGCAGGGTCATGCGGGATCCTCGAGGTGCCAGTAGAGCGGGAAGCCGGGGTCGAAGACGGTGACGGTCTCGTCGCCGGCGGGGATATGGGTCGGATAGGCGGCGGGCGTGTCGCGCCGGACCAGCCGGATGCGGTCCTCGTTGGGCTCCATGCGGTAGAAACCGGCGCCATGCAGCGAGGTGAAGCCTTCCAGCCGGTCGAGCGCATCCTCCTCCTCGAAGACCTGCGCCAGGATCGACATGGTGTTCGGCGCGGTGAAGCAGCCGGCGCAGCCGCAGGCCGATTCCTTGGCGCGGTCCGGATGCGGCGCCGAGTCGGTGCCGAGGAAGAAGCGCGCATCGCCCGAGGTCGCGGCGCGGCGCAGCGCCAGCCGGTGCGTCTCGCGCTTGGCGACCGGCAGGCAGTAGTAATGCGGGCGGATGCCGCCCGCCAGGATGTGGTTGCGGTTGATGACCAGGTGGTGGGTGGTGATGGTCGCGCCGATATCGTCGTTGGCTGCGACATAATCCACGCCGTCCGAGGTGGTGATATGTTCCATCACCACGCGCAGGCCGGGGGTGGCGCGGCGGATCGGATCCAGCACCCGGTCGATGAAAACGGCCTCGCGGTCGAAGATGTCCACCGCCGGATCGGTGACCTCGCCATGGAAGCAGAGCGGGATGCCGGCCTGGGCCATGGCCTCCAGCACGCCGCGCACCTTGTCGAAATCGCGCACGCCCGAGGCCGAATTGGTGGTCGCGCCGGCCGGGTAGAGCTTGACCGCCGAGATGATTCCCTCGGCATGGGCGGCCAGAACATCGGCCGGATCGGTGGTTTCGGTGAGGTAGAGCGTCATCAAGGGACGCAACGTCATTTCCGGGCCCAGGGCGGCGCGGATCCGGTCGCGATAGGCCGCGGCCTGCGCGCCGGTCACCACCGGCGGCACCAGGTTCGGCATGATGATCGCCCGGCCGAAATGGCCGGAAAATGAAGCCACTGCCTGCAGCATGGCGCCGTCGCGCAGATGCAGGTGCCAGTCGTCGGGGCGTCGGAGCGTTACGGATCGGATCATGATTTTCCCTCTATACCGGGTGCGGCAACAAGGCCATAGGGCAAAGGGCAATCCCAAAGTGGCTCTTGGCATTTCGCCGCCGGGGGCGCAGCCTGTCCCGCCTACCGGTCGTGCGAAGGGAATTCGGGATGGGTTTCGGAATGATGAATTATTCGGCCATGCAGGCGCCGCTGCTGCTGTGGCAGCAGATGGCGCGCATGGCCTGGGAATCGCATATGGTCATCGCATGGCGCACCGCGGGTCTGCTGGGCCTGGTGCGCCAGGATGCGGCCGAGCCGCGGCGCATGGTGGTCGAGAAGGCCGATGCCGCCACCGAGGCGCTGCATGCCGCCTTGCGTGCGGCGGGGCGCGGCGAGCGCGCCGACCGGGTCATGGCGGCGGCGCTGCGGCCCTATCGCCGGCGCACCCGCGCCAATGTGCGGCGCCTCTCGGGCAAGGGCTGACGCGCGCGGTCTGCGCCTGGGCGCCGGGATCCGACCGGATATGAAAAACGCGCCCTCGTTTCCGGGGCGCGTTTTCCGTTTCTTCGGCTGGCTCCGGGCTCAGATCAGCTTGCCCATGGCGACCGCGGTGTCCGACATGCGGTTCGAGAAGCCCCATTCGTTGTCATACCAGGTCAGGATGCGGCAAAGCTTGCCCTCCATCACCTTGGTCTGGTCCATGTGGAAGACCGAGCTGTGCGGATCGTGGTTGAAGTCCGAGGAGACCAGCTTTTCGTCGGTATAGCCCAGGATGCCCTTCAGCGGACCGTTGGCGGCGCTGCGGATCGCCTCGTTGATCTCCTCGACCGAGGTGTCGCGGGCGGCCTCGAAGACCAGGTCCACGACCGAGACGTTGGGGGTCGGCACGCGGATCGCCACGCCGTCCAGCTTGCCCTTGAGTTCCGGCAGCACCAGGCCCACGGCCTTGGCCGCCCCGGTCGAGGTCGGGATCATCGACAGCGCGGCGGCGCGGGCGCGATACAGGTCCTTGTGCATGGTGTCCAGCGTCGGCTGGTCGCCGGTATAGCTGTGGATCGTGGTCATGAAGCCGCGGGCGATGCCGATGCTGTCATTGAGCACCTTGGCGACCGGCGACAGGCAGTTGGTGGTGCAGCTGGCGTTCGAGACGACGATGTCGTCCTTGGTCAGCGTGTCGTGGTTCACGCCGAAGACGATGGTCTTGTCGGCATTGTCGCCGGGGGCCGAGATCAGCACGCGCTTGGCGCCGGTCGAAAGATGCGGCTGCACCTTTTCCTTCGAGGCGAAGATGCCGGTGCATTCCATGATGACGTCGATGTCGCCCCAGGGCAGCTCGGCAGGGTTGCGGATCGCGGTGACCTTGATCGGACCGCGGCCGACGTCGATCGAGTCGTCGGTCACCTTGACCTCGGCGGGAAAGCGGCCGTGGACCGAGTCGTAGCGCAGCAGATGCGCATTGGTTTCGACTCGGCCCAGGTCGTTGATCGCCACGACCTCGATATCATTGCGCCCCGATTCGATGATCGCGCGCAGCACGTTCCGACCGATCCGGCCAAAGCCGTTGATCGCCACCTTGACAGCCATGGGGTTCCTCCGCCGCTGATGATGTTTCGCGGTGCTGATAGCCCGCATTGCCGGGGGAATGCAAATGCCTCAAGGCGGCGGGGGTGGAAACTTGATCGAAAGTTGCCGGATCGCGACGCGGCGGGCGCCGTCGGGCCGCCGGCCGGAAGCGGACGGGAGAGGCGTGCCGTGTCGCCGGGAGGAGATGCGCCCTTCCCGCGCCGCCCGGCAGCGCCGGGCGAATCGCGCGGCGTGCGCTCCGGGAGCTGCCCCCTATCGCCAGAAGCTGAGATATTCGATCAGGCTGGCGAATTGCTTGCCCAGGAACAGCGGCAGGCCCCAATGCAGGATCAGCGCATCCGCCGCGAACAGGCCCAGGATCAACAGGCCCAGCACCAGCGCGATCTGGTTTGTCATGTCTCCGATCCCCACGATTGCCCGGCCCGGCCCCAATTGCCGTTGCGCCCTCTGCTAGGACAGGGGCCGGGATCTGGCAAGCCCTGCGGCGGCACCCGGCACCAGCAAGGGCCAGGCCCTTGCCCGCTGTGCGGCCCGCCGTGTGCAACGTCGTTGCCCCGCTGGACGGCGGTGCCGCCGGCGGCCGAGCCGCCCGTCGCCGCCGTGCCATTTGCGCCGGGCAGCCGCCGCTCTGCCATCCGCGTCATGCCAGCCGCCGCTTTGTCCTCTGCCGCCGCGCCGGTTGCCGGGGATCAGCCGGGCGGGTCCTCGCCCGGTTCCTCTTCCTCGGGTTCCTGCGCGATCAGGAACAGGTCGCCCGCCGCCTCCATGCGGCGGATCGCCGCCACCACCTGATCCATGGCTTCCTCCGCATCGCGGGCCGAGACCTTGCCCAGCCCCTCCATCTCCTCGCGCATCGACTCGGCCAGCCGGCTCGAGATGCCGCCAAGGATGAAATCCACCGTCTCGCGGGCCTCGCCCCTGGCGCCGGCCAGCGCCTTGAGCAGCACGGGATTGTCCACCTCGCGCGTGATGCGGGCGATGTCGCGCGGATCGACGCGGCGGGGGATATGCGCCCAGGTGAAGATGGTCTTGCGCACCTCTCCCGCGAAGGCGGCATCGTCGTCGTCCAGGCCCGCCAGCACGCTGTCCCGCATGCTGGAAGGCGAGAAGTTCAGGATCGCCCCGACCTTTTCGCCGGCCTTGCCCTCCAGCGGCGGCTGCGGCACCGCATCCGCAGCCTGGATCAGCGCCTTGCCGATGCGCTGCAACGCATCGGCCCCGATCCCGCCGGTCAGCGACATGGCATAGGCGATCTGCCGGGCCAGATCGGGGTCGAGCAGGCCGAACACCTCGGCCGCGCGCGGCACCGGCAGTTTCGAGAACATCACCGCCGCGATCTCCACCGCCTCGGTCCGGGCCAGTTCGGCCAGCAGGGCGGGCGTCATCGCCGCGATGCGGTCCCAGGGGTCGCCGGCGCCGTTCAGCGCCGCCATGCGCCGCAGCCGGTCGCTGGTGTCGGGCGAGAGATGGCCGTCAAGCAGGTCCAGCGTGCCGTCGATATCGCCCGGAAAGGACAGGCCGACCGATTCCAGCCGGTCGCAGAACTCCGCCACGATGGCATTGCGGGTGTCGCGGTCGATGACGCCCATCAGCGCCATTTCCTGCGCAAGCCCGGTCTGCAATTCCGCCGGCAGCCGGGCGAGATCGATATCCTCGCCCTCGGCCAGCACCAGCCGCACGATCACCGCCGCCTTCTGCCGGGCGGTCAGCCCCGCCCCCCCGATTGCCGGAACGCCCATGGATTGCCCCCGATTCGTTCGTCCTTGGGGGCAATCTGGCAGGAAAAGGCGAATGTCCGGTTAACGCGCCCCGGACTCGCCGAAGACGCGGGCGAAAATCGTGTCGACGTGCTTGGTGTGATAGCCGAGGTCGAATTTCTCCTCGATCTCGGCGGGCGAGAGTGCGGCCGTCACCTCGGCATCGCCCAGCAGCTCGGTCTTGAAATCGGCGCCTTGCTCCCAGACCTTCATGGCGTTGCGCTGCACCAGCCGATAGGCGTCCTCGCGGCTGACGCCGGCCTGGGTCAGTGCCAGCAGCACGCGCTGCGACATGACCAAGCCCTTGAACTTGTTCATGTTCTTCAACATGTTCTCGGGATAGACCACCAGCTTTTCGATCACCCCGGCCAGGCGGTTCAGCGCGAAGTCCAGGGTGATCGTCGCATCGGGGGCGATGCCGCGCTCGACCGAGGAATGGCTGATGTCACGTTCGTGCCACAGCGCCACGTTCTCCATCGCCGGCACGACCGCCATGCGCACCAGGCGGGCCAGGCCGGTGAGGTTCTCGGTCAGGACCGGGTTCCTTTTATGCGGCATGGCCGAGCTGCCCTTCTGGCCGGGGCTGAAATATTCCTCGGCCTCAAGCACTTCGGTGCGCTGCATGTGGCGGATCTCGATGGCGATGTTCTCGATCGAGCTGGCGATCACGCCCAGCGTGGCGAAGAACATCGCATGGCGGTCGCGCGGGATGACCTGGGTCGAGATCGGCTCGGGGGAGAGGCCCATTTTCGCGCAGACATGTTCCTCGACCGCCGGGTCGATATTGGCGAAGGTGCCGACCGCGCCCGAGATGGCGCCGGTCGCCACTTCCTCGCGGGCGCGTTCCAGCCGCTCGCGGCCGCGGGCCATCTCGGCATAGAAGCGGGCGAAGGTCAGGCCCATGGTGGTCGGCTCGGCATGGATGCCGTGGCTGCGGCCGATGCGCACGGTGTCCTTGTGCTCGTAGGCGCGTTTCTTCAGCGCGGCGAGCACCTTGTCCATGTCGGCCAGCAGGATGTCGGCGGCGCGCACCAGCTGCACGTTCAGCGTGGTGTCCAGCACGTCCGAGCTGGTCATGCCCTGATGGACGAAGCGGGCCTCCTCGGCGCCGATATGCTCGGCCAGGTGGGTCAGGAAGGCGATGACGTCATGCTTGGTCACGGCCTCGATCTCGTCGATGCGGGCGACGTCGAATTCGACGTCCTTGGCCTTCCAGACGGCCTCGGCATTCTCGCGCGGGATCACCCCCAGATCGGCCTGGGCGTCGCAGGCATGCGCCTCGATCTCGTACCAGATGCGGAACTTGGTCTCGGGCGACCAGATGGCGACCATTTCGGGGCGGGCATAGCGCGGGATCATCGGGAGCTCCTGTGTTTGCGGGGGTTCTATTCGGTTGGGGAGGAGGCCGCAACTGCGGGAGAGGCGAAATGGCCGGGCGCAGCAAGCGGGCCGGCGGCGGAAGACGCGCGGCCGGAGGTGAGGGCGCGCATGTCTCGCCAGCGGATGCGGTGGACCGGCTCTCGTGGCGGCACGCTGCCGGCCGGGGGGCAGCCCGTGGCCGCCGGGGTCCGGCGACCGGCTCGCGCAATCGCTGGCGCGGCCCGACCGGGCGACCGGGGCAGGGGGCGTCAGCCGTCCGCCAGCCGCAATTCGACGCAGGCGCCTGCGGCGGTGGCGCGGGCATGGCGGGCGCCGTTCAGGGGCAGGGGGCCGATGCGCGCGCCGGTGATGATCACGTCGCCCGCCTTCAGGTCCCGCCCCTGGCGGCGCGCATGGCCGGAAAGCCAGCGCAGGAAATCCAGCGCATCGGCGAGGGGCGCGGCGGCCTCGGTGGTCGCGACCGGCTTGCCGTCCAGCTCCAGTTCGATCCCCAGCCGGTCCGCCGGCGGTTCCGCCAGCCGCGAGCCCAGAACGACGCCGGCCGAGCTGAAGCTGTCGGCCATCCGCGCAAGGGGCGGCAGTTCGGCCTGCGGCGCAAGGCGCGGCGCCACCAGCTCGAAGGCCAGATGCACGGCCGCGATGGCGCGCAGGATGTCGTGCTTGGCCGCGTCGGGGCCGGGATCGGCGGCCAGCAGGATCGCCGTCTCGACCTCGATTCGCGCATCGGCGGGCACGGCCAGCCGCGCGCCGGACTGCACCAGCGTCGCGCCGGGCAGCACCGCGCATTCGCGGTCCGCGCCCCCCAGCAGCGCCAACTTCCACAGCCCGCCGGGATCGCCCAGCCCGGCCAGCACCGCCTCCTGCACCGCATAGGCGGCGGCGGTGTCGCCGGGCGGCGGGGTCAGGCTGTCGGCCGGGCGGGCGGAACGACGCGCCGCCAGCAGCACCCGCGCGGCGGCCCCTGCGTCGAAGCCGGTCACGAGGCCACCCGCAGGCCCGGAAGATCGCCGGGCATAGCGTGGCGCGGAATGATCGCGCCGGGATGCTGCACCACCACCGCCGCCAGCCGCGCGGCGGCAAGGATGGCCGGCTGCGGGGCCAGGCCCGCCAGCCGCGCCGCCAGATAGGCCGCGTTGAAGCTGTCGCCCGCCCCGGTCGTGTCGCGCGCCGCGACGGCGGGCGGCAGGTCGTGGGTCTGAACCTCGGTTTCCCCCGCCGCGCGGCGCAGGACCGCCGCGCCGCCGGTGGTCAGGACGATCTCGGCTTCGGTCAGGCGCATCAGCAGGGCCATCGCTTCGGCCGGGGCGGCGGTGCCGAAACAGGCGGCCATGTCGTCCATCGAGGGCAGCACCAGCGTGGCGATCCCCGCCGCCCGGGCGATGACCCGGCCGGCGGTTTTGGCATCGGGCCACAGCGCGGGGCGGTAATTGGTGTCGAAGACGATCCGCGCCCCCGCCTTTCGCCGCCGGGCCAGCGCGTCCATCAGGCGCGCGCGGCCGTCCTCATGCAGCACGGCCAGGGTGATCGCCGACAGAAACAGCGTCCCGGCCTGCTCCAGCGCCGCCAGCGGCGCTTGCGCGGCATCGCAGAACAGGCTGCGGAAGGGGGCGTGTTCGCGCCAATAGAGGAAACTGCGTTCCCCCGCCGCGTCGGTCGAGATGAAGCTGAGCCCCGGCCGTCCGCCCGGCCGCAGTACCACCTGCGCCATGCCGACCTCTTCTGCCTCGGCCTCGGCGATCAGCCAGCGGCTCATGGCGTCGTCGCCCAGGCCGGTCAGATAGCCGACCGCGCCCGGACCCATCAGCCGGGCCAGATAGATGGCGGTGTTCAGAGTGTCGCCGCCCAGCCGCCGGTCGAAGGTCGAGGGGGCATCGGACCGGGCGGTGAATTCGACCAGCGGCTCTCCGATCGCAAGGATGCGCATGATCAGGTTCCGTAGGGCGTGGGCAGGGGGCGGCCGGCGGTGAAGGCCGCGATATTGTCCAGAACCAGCTCTGCCATCGCCCGCCGCGCCTGCGCCGTGGCCGAGCCGATATGCGGCGTCAGCACGCAGTTCGGCGCCTGAAGCAATGCCTGCGGCACCTGCGGCTCGCCCTCGACCACGTCCAGCCCCGCCGCGGCGATGCGGCCCTGCGCCAGCGCCTCGGCCAGCGCGGCATTGTCCACCAGCGAGCCGCGCGCCACGTTGACCAGGATGCCCGAGGGCCCCAGAGCGGCCAGTTCCGCCGCGCCGACCAGCCCGCGCGTGTCTTCGCCCCCGGCTGCCGTCACGAACAGCAATTCGCAATCGCGGGCCAGCGCCTGCGCGTCGGGGCGGAAGCCGTCGGGGCTGTCGGGCTTTTCGCTGCGACTGGTATAGAGCACCTCGCTGCCAAGGGCGCGCAGCATCCCGGCCAGCCGGCGGCCGATCCGCCCATAGCCCAGGATCCCGGCAGGGCGCCCCAGGACCGGCTGCCCCAGCCCCAGCTTGCCGCCGGCGGCCCAGTCCCCCGCGCGGGTGAAACGGTCGCCCTCGGCGATGCGCCGGCCGGCGGCCAGCGCCAGCGCCAGCGCCATTTCCGCCACCGCATCCGACAGCACGTCCGGCGTGGTCGTCACCTGGATGCCGCGCGCGCGGGCCTGTTCCAGGTCCACCGCATCGACGCCGACGCCGTTGACCGCGATCAGCCGCAGCGCGGGCAGGGCGGCCATCTGCGCCGAGGATAGGCCGAGCCCGCCGGTGGTCAGCACGATTTCCACGTCACCCGCATCGGCGATGTCGCGGACGATCCGGTAATCCGCGGCCAACCGGTCGGCCATCTCTTGCGGCTTGGGATCGGCCATAACCAGGATGCGCGGCCGGCTCATGCGATCTGGCCCAGGAAGTTGCGCAGGCGTTCGTTCCGCGGGTTGCCGAAGAATTCCGCCGGCGCGTTCTCCTCGACGATGCGACCCTTGTCCATGAAGATCACCCGGTCGGCCACGGCGCGGGCGAAATCCATCTCGTGCGTGACGCAGAGCATGGTCATCCCCTCGCGCGCCAGATCGATCATCGTGTCCAGCACCTCCTTGACCATTTCCGGGTCCAGGGCCGAAGTGGGTTCGTCGAACAGCATGATCCGGGGCTTCATGCAGAGCGCGCGGGCGATGGCCACGCGCTGCTGCTGGCCGCCGGACAGCTGCGCGGGATATTTGTCGGCCTGTTCGGGGATCCTGACCCGTTCCAGATAGTGGCGCGCGGTCTTTTCGGCCTCGGGGCGGCTGACCTTGCGGGCCTTCATCGGCGCGAGGATGCAGTTCTCCAGCACCGTCATGTGCGGGAACAGGTTGAAGCTCTGGAAGACCATGCCGACATCCTTGCGGACCTTGGCAACGTTCTCGCCGCCGGCGGTCAGTTCGACCCCGTCCACGATGATGGTGCCGGATTCGATGGCCTCCAGCTGGTTGATGGTGCGGATCAGCGTCGATTTTCCCGATCCCGAAGGACCGCAGATGACGATCCGCTCGCCCGGTTCGACCGTCAGGTCGATATCGGCAAGGGCATGGAAGGCGCCGTAATACTTGTTCACGGCCCGCATGATGATCGCATGTTCCGTCATGGTCGGATCCCCCTGGGAAAGCGCCCGGCCGGCAGCGGCCGGGCAGGCCGTCGTCATTCGGCGTTCTTCACGAAATCGGGCAGCGGTTCGCCCAGCCATTTCTGATGGATCTGGTCCAGCGTGCCGTCGGACTTGGCCCCGGCCACGAAGGCGTTCACCTTGTCCAGCAGCGCATCCGATCCCGGCGCCACGGCGATGCCCTGCACCTGGCTGGACAGGTCGAACTTCTTGTCGAAGCGGTCGCCCACGGCGCCGCCGATCTGCGCCATCACCACGTTCGAGGCGCCGATCAGCCTGACCTGCCCCGACATCAGCGCCTGCACGGCGCTGGCATCGTCGTCGAAGCGGCGGATCTGCGCGTCGGACGGCGCGACCTCGGTGACGGCGGTGTCCTGGGTCGAGGCCCGCGCGACGGCCACGGTCTGGCCCGACAGGGCCTCGGGCCCGGCGATCTCCAGCCCGGCATCGCCATAGACGGCGATGCTGATCCCGGCATAGGGGTCCGAGAAATCGACCCGCGCCGCGCGTTCCTCGGTGATCCCCAGCGAGGCCACCAGCACGTCGACCTGCCCCGACAGCAGATAGGGGATGCGGTTCGGGCCGGTCACCGGCACGATCTGCGGCTGGACGCCCAGATGTTCCGCCAGCGCCTTCGCCACGTCGGCGTCATAGCCGTCGGGCTGGCCGGCGCTGTCCATCACGCCGAAAGGCGGAAAATCGACCAGCATCCCGATCTTGACCGTGCCCGCGCTTTCGATGGCGGTCAGGTCGGCGGCGGCTGCGGGACCGGCAAGGCTTGCGGCCAGCGCGCCGGCGGCAAGGCTGGCAAAAAGACGGCGGTTCAGTTTCATGGCTCCCCCTCCTCTTGGGCAATTCGGTGTCAGCGCATCAGGGCCCGGCGCATCCGGGCCTCGATCTGCCGGGCCAGCAGCGACAGCGGCCAGCACAGGGCGAAATACAGTGCCGCGACGGTGCCGAAGACCAGGAACGGCTGGAACGTCGCGTTGTTGACGATCTGGCCGGCGCGGGTCAGCTCGGTGAAGCCGATGATCGAGGCCAGCGAGGTGCCCTTGATCAGCTGGACCAGGAAACCCACGGTCGGCGCGGTGGCGATGCGCATCGCCTGCGGCAGGATGACGTGCCGCATCCGGTCGCGATAGCCGAGCGCCAGGGCGGTCGCGGCCTCGCTCTGCCCCGAGGGGACGGCCTCGATGGCGCCGCGCCAGATCTCGCCCAGATAGGCGCTGGCATGCAGCGTCAGCGCCACGGCGGCGGCCAGCAGCGGATCGATCGGCAGGCCCACCACTGCCAGCCCGAAATAGACCAGGAACAGCTGCATCAGCAGCGGCGTGCCCTGGAAGACCTGGATGAAGCCGGTGGCGATCCGGCGCAGGACCCGGTTCTGCGAGCTGCGCGACAGCGCGATCGCCAGGCCGCCGATGGCGCCGCCGGCAAAGGCGATGGCCGACAGGATCAGCGTCCAGCGGACGGCGGTGACGATGAACAGGATATCGGCCGAGGAAAATTCGCGGATCATGTCAGCGCCCCGCCGGATAGGTGAAAAACATGCGGCGAATGGCGGCGAACAGCGTCGAGAAGCCAAGCGCCAGCAGGAAATAGAGGACCGTCAGCACCAGGTAGATCTCGAAGCTGGCGAAGGTGCGCGCGTTCAGGTCGGCCCCCGCCGAGGCCAGGTCATTGGCCGAGATGACCGAGACGACGCTGGAGGTCAGCATCAGATAGATGAACTGGCTGGTCAGCGAGGGATAGATGTTGCGCAGCGCCGGCTTGACCACGACGTAGCGGAAGATCTGCACCGGGTTCAGGCCAAGCGCACGCCCGGCCTCGATCTGGCCGCGCGGGATGGATTCGATCCCGGCGCGGATGATCTCGGTCCCGTAGGCGCCGACATTGACGACCAGCGCCACCAGCGCGGCGGTGTTGGGCGACATGCCCAGCCCCACGGCGGGCAGGCCGAAGAAGATAAAGAAGATCTGCACCAGGAACGGCGTGTTGCGGATCACCTCGACATAGGCGTCGACCAGCCAGCGCAGCGGCCGGATGCCCGAGGTCTTGGCGACCGCGCCCAGGACCGAAACGATCAGGCCGAACAGCATCGCCAGCAGCGACAGGCGCACGGTCAGCCATGCGCCGTAAAGCAGCAGATCCAGATTCTGCAAAACCGGCTGGAAGTTGAACTGATACATCCGGCCCTCCCCTGCCGAAGCGAGATTCACTCGAAACCTCGATTTAGATCGATCTAAAACACAGAAAGGGTAAAGTCAACACCATTCGCCGACGCTGCTTTCCCGGATGCGCAGCGCGGGCCGGACGATGGCGCGGCTGATCGGCGCGTCGGGATCGGCCAGCCTGCGCGCCAGCAGCCTTGCGGCATTGGCGCCGATGGCCGCGGGCTGCATCGCCACGCTGGTCATCGGCGGATAGGTCAGCTCTGCCAGCGGCAGGTCGTCCAGCCCCACCACGGCGCGATCCCGGCCAGGCTGGCAGCCGGCCTGCCGCAGGCCCGCCATCAGCCCGGCGGCCAGCACGTCGTTGAAGCACAGGATCGCGGTCGGCGCGGCGGGCAGGGCCAGGATCCGGCGGGCCGAGCGCATCGCGCCTTCCCAGCTCAGTTCCGCCTCGACGATCCCGCCATCCTCGGCGCCGGTCTCCGCAAGCGCGCGGGCAAAGCCCTTCAGCCGCTCCTCGCGGGCCGAAGTGCGGGCGCTGACCGACAGGAAGGCGATGCGGCGGTGGCCGCGCTCGACCAGGTGGCGCACCGCCAGCCCGACGCCCGCGACATAATCCGCCCCGGCATAATCGGTGGCATCCGTTCCGACCTCGCGCAGGGACTGGACCAGGGGCAGCCCCCAGCCGCGGATGCGGCCGGGCAGATCGGCCGCGGTGCCTTGCGCGGGGCACAGGATCACCCCGTCGACGCCGTGGCCGCGGAACCGTTGCAGGATCTGGTCCTGCCGCGCCGCGTCGTCCCGGCTGTTGGCCAGCAACACCACGCGGTCGTCCAGACCCATCACCTCTTCGACGCCGGAGAGGAATTCGGTGAAGAAGGCGTTGACCAGATTGGGCACGATCACCCCGATGGTGCGGCTGCTGTTGTTGCGCAGGCGGGCCGCGCCGATGTCGCGCACATAGTCCAGATCGGCCATGATCTGTTCGACCTTCCGGCGCGTATGCTCGGCCACCAGGGGAGAATTCCGCACCACCAGCGAGACCGTTGCCCGCGAGACCCCGGCAATCTTCGCGATCTCGGCCAGCGTCACCTTCTTATGGGCCATCGGGCTGTCTCCTGTGGCGGCCGCAACGGCCTCTTGCGCGATGATCTTCCAGATCCGGGGCCGCAGGACAACAGCAAGCCGCGATCCCGCGGCCGGGTGGGCCCCGCCATCCGGGGCGAATCGCTGCTGCCTGGGGAGGCGTGATGCTTGGCGGGCCTTGTCGCGCCGCCCGCGGCCGGCTCTTCCCGGGGATGCGTCGCCGGGATCGGGATGGCGCGGCAGGCGCCGCCGCGCGCCCGTGAGTTATCCGGTTGGCTTGCCGCGAGGACCGGGTTCCGACAGCCGGGTCAACTCGGCCCGCAGCTGATCCGGGTCGGACAGCGCCGTCTCGATTTCCGCATGGAGATGCCGCCAGATCGGCACCGCTCCGCGCAGGACCGCGCGCCCGGCCGGTGTCAGACGCAGCCGCCGCGCCCGCCGGTCGGCCGGGTCGGGGGCCGTCTCGACCAGTCGGCGACGTTCCAGCGGCTTGAGATTGGCGGTCAGGGTGGTCCTGTCCATCCCCAGCAGCGCCGCCACGCTGCCCAGGGTCGGCGGCTCCGGCCGGTTGAGCGACATCAGCAGCGAGAACTGCCCGCTTGAAATGCCGGCCGGTTTCAAGGCGATGTCGAAGCGACGCGCAAGCGCGCGCGCCGCCCTTTGCGCATGCAGGCACAGGCAGGTATCGCGCACCGTCAGGGTGGTCTGAAAGCTGGGCTCGTCGGCCGCGTGCATCTGCAAGGTTGACTTTCCCTGATTTATTACGTTGATATCAACATTGCTGCACGCGCGTCAATCGGCGCGCCGCCGGCATCCGGGATCGGAGGAGACAAGCGCCATGACCACGATGCAGCCCTTCCTGATGTTCCAAGGAGGCCGTGCCGAAGAGGCGATGACCTTCTATGTCTCGCTGTTCGACGACGGCGAGGTGCTGGAGATCGCGCGCTGGCAGAAGGGCGATGCGGGGGCAGAGGGCGGCATCAAGCTGGCCCGCTTCCGGGCCGCCGGGCAGAGCGTGCTGGCGAGCGACAGCCCGGTGCAGCACGCCTTCGACTTCACCCCCTCTTGGTCCTTCTTCGTCGAATGCGCGTCGGACGAGGAACAGGAGCGGCTTTTCGCCGCCCTTTCGGAGGGCGGCGCGGTGCTGATGCCGCCGGACGATTACGGCTTCAGCAGGCGTTTCGCCTGGACCGCAGACCGTTTCGGCGTGTCCTGGCAGCTCAATCTCGCATGACGCGCCGAAACCCCGACCGGACAAGGAGATGACGATGAAGATCGTGACCAGCCTCAGCTTCCAGGGCCAGTGCCGTGAAGCCTTCGAATTCTATGCCGAGGTGCTGGGCGGAAAGGTCACCGCCGCCATGCCCTATGGCGACGCGCCGCCCGGCATGTCGATCACCGACGAGAAATACAAGACCTGGCTGATGCATTGCTGGCTTGAAGTCGGCGACCAGGCGCTGATGGGCGCCGATATGGACGTGGCCTGGGCGCCCGGCATCGACAAGCCCAAGAACGGATTCGACGTGACCCTGCACACCGAGGACCGCGAGGAGGGCCGGCGCTGGTTCGACCGCCTGTCCGAGGGCGGCAGGGCGGTGATGCCGTTCGGCGAAACCTTCTGGTCGCCCGGCTTCGGCTCGCTGATCGACCGGTTCGGCGTGCCCTGGATGATCAACACCATCCCTTCGGCCGATTGGCAGCCGGCAGAGGGCTGACCGGCCGGACGGCGGCGCGGCCGGGCGATCGTTCCGTGGATCGGCCGCGGCCGATCATCCGGCTTGCTGCGAGGATGCCAGGTTCAGGCTCTGGGCCCGCGGGCGACGAACGCGCCGGGTTCCCTGCCGGGATGGGGCCGCTCACTTGACGCCAAGGCTGGGATTTCGGGGGTCGCCGCGGCACGTCGGCGCGGGCAAATCGCGATGCTTTCCTCCGCCTGCGCGTGTCGTGGCCATTCCTCGTGCAACGGACCTGCCTGGAAGGCATTCCTTGCTCGGGCACGCATTGCCGTCCCGGGAGGAGTCCCTTCCGCGAGCAGGCATTCGGGCCTTTGCGATCCCGGTTCGTGGTTCGGGCATGGCGCAGCGCGGGTTCCGGATCGGCCGGATTCTCGCCTGTGTCCACCCTTCGGGGTCACGCGGGCCTGCGATATCGCCCGCGGCGTCCCGGCATCCCGGCGGAAGACGCGGCCGGCCGCTGCGCCGAAACGGGATGCCGGCGCGCCCAGCTTTCGGACAGGATGGGGCGCCATGGCCGCGTTCCCGTTCCCCCGGCGGCGGGCTCTGCCCGGTGCGGCCCTATTTGTAGAAGCCTTCGCGCAGGTTGATGCCGTGTTCGAGCCAGGCCTTCATGGCGCAAAGCATCCCGGTCCAGCCCTCGCAATTGCCCAGGCAGCCCTTCAACCCGGCCTCGCTTTCGGGCCAGCCATATTCGCTGATCCGCACCAGCGTGCGCCCGTCCTCCAACGCGTGGAAGGTCATGGTCACGGTGGTCCAGAGGCGCGGCTCGCCCTCGGCCTCCCACTGCAGGACGATCCGCTCGTTGGTCACGACCTCCTGCACCAGAACCGGAAATGCGCCGGGGAAATCGTGGAAGTCCCAAGTCACCTCGGCGCCGGTGGCCAGCCGGCCCCTGGCCCCGCCCGTGGTGAAGAATTTCGACAGGCTGTCGGGATTCACGACGGTCTCGAACACCTCCTCGACCGGTTTGGCGATGCGTCCGCCGACGGTGAATTTCAGCTCCATGTTGCGATCCTCCTTGTCCTGCCGGTTATTATGTTATAGATTTATAACATGTCAACCGAAGATCAGGACGACGCGCTGTTCAAGGCGCTGGGGCACCGGGCGCGCCGGCAATTGCTGGACCTGCTGAAGGCGGGGCCCAAGACCACCGGCGGGCTGTGCGAGGCGCTGCCGCATCTGGACCGCTGCACGGTGATGCAGCACCTGCGGGTGCTGGAGGCGGCCGGTCTGGTCGTGGTCGAGCGGCGCGGGCGCGAAAGGTGGAACCATCTCGACGCGCTGCCCATCCACGCCTTGCAGCAACGCTGGATCGGCCCCTATGCCGCCCATGCGGTCGATATGCTGGCGGCGCTGAAACAGGCGGCGGAAGGCCCGCAGCCCGGCAGCCGCAGCGAGGAGGCCGCGGGAAATGGCCCGGGGCGAGCGGATGCGTGGTGACCCGAGCCGCGCCGTTCCGTGTTCGCGATGACGGGATCGCCGCAAGGGCGGGCATGATCGATGCGGCGCCGGCCGGCCGCTGATGCCGAAGCAGGGCGTGCGGGCTTGCCGGCCGGCCTAGCGGGAAAAGCCGCTGACCTGCGGCAGCCAGGTCGAAAGCGCCGGCACGAAGGTCAGGATCAGCAACGAGGCCAGCGCCGCGAGGAAGAAGGGCGGCAGCTCGCGGATCAGCGCCGAGGGCTTCTGCTTGGTCGCCGAGGCCACGACGAAGATCAGCCCGCCGACCGGCGGCGTCATCAGCCCGAAGGTCAGGTTCACGATCACGATGATGGCGAAATGATCCGCGGCGATGCCCAGGTTGTGG
Organism: Paracoccus sp. J55; assembly: GCF_000513975.1. Classification (NCBI taxonomy): domain Bacteria; kingdom Pseudomonadati; phylum Pseudomonadota; class Alphaproteobacteria; order Rhodobacterales; family Paracoccaceae; genus Paracoccus; species Paracoccus sp. J55. Next base: position 25,344 of record NZ_AZVA01000008.1, on the reverse strand, counting down.
GCGATGGGCGCCAGGATCGGCACCAGGATCATCACCCCCGGCAGCGGGTCCATGAACATGCCGAAACCCAGCAAGAGCAGGTTCACCATCAGTAGGAAGGCGATGGGCGACAGGTCCATGGCGATCACCGCGTCGGCCATGGCCTGCGGCACGCCCTCGATGATCAGCACCCAGGCGAAGGCGCGGGCGGCGGCCAGGATCATCAGCACCGCCACAGACATGATGGCCGAGCGCAGGAACGCCCCCCACAGGTCCGCCAGCGTGAAGCCGCGATAGACGAAGGCGCTGGTCAGGATGGCGTAGAACACCGCCACGACCGAGGCCTCGGTCGGGGTGAACATGCCGCCGCGGATGCCGCCGACGATCAGCACGATCAGCAGCAGGGCGGGCAGGGCGGCGAAGCTGTTGCGGACCATCTGCCCGGCCGGCGGCCGCGGCTCGAGGCTGCGATAGTTGCGCTTGCGGCTGATCCACCAGTTCACCGCCGCCAGCAGCGCCGCGATCAGGATGCCGGGCAGGATGCCGGCCATGAACAGCGAGCCCACCGAGGTGTTGCGGTCCTGCAGCGCATAGATGATCATGGTGATCGAGGGCGGGATGATCGGGTCGATCACCGCCACGGAAATCGTCAGCGCCCCGGCATAGGCCTTGGAATAGCCGCTGCGCTCCATCATCCGCGCCATCATCGCGCCCGGCCCCGCCGCCGAGGCGAGCGCCGAGCCCGAGATGCCGGCGAACAGCGTGCCGGTCAGCACGTTGGCATAGCCCAGGCCGCCGCGCAGATGCCCCACGAATTGCGAGGCAAAGCGCAAGAGCATGCGCGAGATCGCCCCGGTGGACATGATCTCTGCCGCCAGGATGAAGAAGGGCACGGCCAGCAGCGGGAAGCTGTCGAGGCCGGTGAACATCTCCTTCACCACCACGACCAGCGGATAGCGGCCCGACAGGCCCACCGCCGCGAAGGCGGCCATGGCCAGCGCGAAGGCGATGGGCACCCCCATGACCATCAGGATCAGGAAGGCGGCGACCAGGATCTCAACCAAGGGGGGCCTCGTCGGAATGCTGCAGCCCCGCCCGCAGGTATTGCGGCGCGATCAGCGCAAGATGGGCGATCATCAGCGCGAAGCCGGCGGGCATCGCGGCATAGATCCATTTCATCGGCACCCGCAGGGCCGCCGATTTCTGGATCGCCATGCGGTTCATGTAGTCGATGCCGACCCAGACCATGAAGCCGAAAAAGGCGAACAGCACCAGCAGGATCGCCGCGCGCAGGACAAGCTGGCCCCGCGTGGGCAGCGCGTCCTGCGCATTGGTGATGGCGGCATGGGCGCCGTGGCGCAGCGCCAGGCCGCTGCCCAGGAAGGTCAGCCAGATCATCGAGTAACGCGCCACCTCGTCGGCCCAGGTCAGCGAATTGCCGGTCAGATACCGGCCCGCGACGTTCCAGCCGACGATCACCGACATCGCCGCCAGCCCCAGAACGAGGATGGCGCCGTTCAGCGTGACGAAGGCGCGTTCGATCCGGCGCATGGGCTTACTCGACCGCCTGGATGCGGTCCATCAGCTCCTTGCCGAACTGGGCCTGATAACGCTGGTAGGGGCCGGCCAGCGCCTCGCGGAAGGCGGCCTTCTGCTCGGGCGAAAGCTCGTTCACCTGCATCCCCGCCTCCTGCATCGCGGCGACGCCCGAGGCGTCGACCTCGTCGACATAGGCGCGCATCGCCGCCACCGCGTCCTTGGCCGCCTTGTCGAAGGCCGCCTTCTGCGCGTCGTCCAGCCCGTTCCACAGCGCGGGCGAGACCAGGATGATGGTCGAGGAATAGACGTGGCCGTCCAGCGTCAGGTATTTCTGCACCTCGTTCAGCTTGGCCGAGACGATCACCGAAAGCGGGTTCTCCTGCCCGTCGATGGCGCCCTGTTCCAGCGCGCCGATCACCTCGGGCCAAGCCATCGGGGTGGGGGCGGCGCCGAGCGCGCGGAACGCCTCGATATGCACCGGATTCTCCATGGTGCGGATCTTCAGCCCGTTCAGGTCGGCCGGTGCCTCGACCGCGCCGCGATTGCTGGTGATGTGGCGGAAGCCCTGCTCGCCCCAGGCCAGCGCGTGCAGGCCGGCATCGTCGAACCTGGCCAGCATTTCCTGGCCGATCTCGCCGTCCAGCACCTTGCGGGCATGGTCCTTGTCGCGCAGCAGGAAGGGCACGCCCAAGACGCCGACCTCGGGCACGAAATTGGTCAGCGTGCCGTCCGAGGCGATGGTCATCTCGACGGTGCCGAGCTGCAGCCCCTCCAGCACCTCGCGCTCGCCGCCCAGGCCCGAAGAGGGGAAGTGGCGGAAGCTGAACTGGTCGCCCAGGCTTTCCTTCAGCGAGGCCTCGAAAGCCTTGGCGCCGGCGCCGTAATGGCTGTCCTCGGCCAGCGCGTAGCCGATCTTGATTTCCTGCGCCACCGAGGGCGCGGCAAGGGCAGCGCAGAACAGCGCGGCGGCAAAGACATGTTTCATGGTGGAACCCTTCCCCGATTTTCGGCGGCGATTTAGCGCCACATGACGGGAATGTGCAATCCCGCCACCGGATTCGCCGCCGGGGAAAGAGCAAAGGAGCCGGGCCGGCCAGCGGTGCCGCGGGCCCGGCTATCCCAGTGTGACGCCCAGCCGCCCGAAGGCCTCGCGCAGCCGGTGGCGGCCCTTCAGTGCTGCGACATCGCGCAGCCGGCCGATCAGCAGCTCGCTCCAGCTTTGCCGGGGCAGGCCCTGCTCGGCGCGGAAGGCTTCGGTGGCAAGGTCGTGGCGGGCGACGGCCTCGGGCTGCGCCGCCGCCGAATAGGCATCGCGGTGCAGGACCGCCGGTTGCGGCAGGCGCGGCTTGACTGCGGTCGGGACCGCGGGATCGGGGCGGCCGACGACGAGGCCGAACACCGCCACCGCGCGGCGCGGCAGGCCCAGCAGATGCGCCACCGCTTCAGGATCGTTGCGCAGCGCACCGATATAGACCGTGCCCAGCCCCAGCGATTCCGCCGCCACCAGCGCATTCTGCGCCGCCAGCGCCGCGTCGATGGCGGCCAGCAGGAAGGTCTCGGTATAGTCGAGCCCCAGCAGCGTCACGCCTGCCCGGTCCGCGACCGCCTCGGCGCGGGACAGGTCGGCGATCCAGACCAGAATCAGCGGCGCCTGACGGATATGGTCCTGCCCGCCGGCGATCTCGGCCAGCCTGTCGCGCTTGGCGGGATCGGTGACGGCCACCACGCTCCAGGCCTGGATGTTGGACGAGGTCGGCGCCGAGGAGGCCGCCGCGACCAGCGTTTCGAGCGTGCCGGGCGCCAGCGCATCCGGCAGGTAGGACCGGACCGACCGATGCGCCAGAAGCGTGGCGAGAACCGGATTCCAGCCCGCGAGCGCGGCCGGCTCGCGATAGCGTTTCAGCACCGCCTCGGCGGCTTCGGCGGGATGCGGGGCGTTGAGGGAAATATTCATGCGCGTCTCCTGTCAGGGGGCGGGGCTGCCGTGCAGCTGGAAGACCGCGTCGATGCGGGACTCGATTTCCGGGGTGATGACGACCTCGACCGAGCCGAGATCGGCCTCCAGCTGCTCGGCCCTGGTGGCGCCGATGATGTTGGCGGTGACGAAGGGCCGGCTGGTGACATAGGCGATGGCCAGCTGCGCCGGGTCGAGCCCGAAGTCGCGGGCGATCTGCAGATAGGCGTCCACCGCCTCGGCCACGCCGGGCTTGGTGTAGCGGTCGCCGCGGTCGAACAGCGTCAGCCGCGCGCCTTCGGGCCGGGCGCCGTTGCGGTATTTGCCGGTCAGGAAGCCCTGCGCCAGCGGCGAATAGGCCAGCAGCCCCACCTGCTCGCGCTCGTGGAACTCGGCCAGCCCCTGCTCATAGGTGCGGTTGACGAGGTTGTAGGCGTTCTGCACCGAGATGACGCGCGGCAGGTCCCGGGTCTCGGCCAGATGCAGAAAGCGCGACAGGCCCCAGGCGGTCTCGTTGGACAGGCCGACATGGCGGACCTTGCCGGATTTCACCAGCCCGTCCAGCGCCTCCAGCGTTTCCTCGATCGGCACTTCCGAACCGTCATGCCCGCGCGAGGGTGCGTGCCGGCCGCTGCCGAACAGCGGCACCGGGCGGTTCGGCCAGTGGATCTGGTAGAGGTCCAAGTAATCCGTCTGCAACCGGCGCAGCGAACCCTCGACGGCCTCCTCGATGTTCCGGGCGTCCAGCCGCGGCGGCCGGCCGTCGGCGCGCAGATAGGTGCGGTCGCTGGGCCCCGAGACCTTCGAGGCCAGCACGATCCGGTCCCGGCCGCCCCGCGCCTTCAGCCAGGAGCCGATGATCCGCTCGGTCGCGCCCTGGGTTTCGGCCCGCGGCGGGATCGAGTAGTTTTCCGCCGTGTCGATCAGATTGACGCCGAAATCCACGGCGCGGTCGAGTTGGTCGTGGCCTTCGGCCTCGGTGTTCTGCTCGCCCCAGGTCATGGTTCCCAGCGCGATGGCGGAAACCTTGATGCCGCTGCGGCCAAGGGGGCGGTAGTCGAGTGTCATGCAATCTCTCCTGCAATCATGGTCATGGGGCGGCGCGAACGGGGATCGCTTGCCCGGATATTTCATGGCCGGAACTGGCCGCCAGCCGCATCAGCGGCAGGATCGCGCAGGCCGAGACCAGCGCCAGGGCGAAGAACGCCGTGTGAAAGGCGTCGAGCGTCAGCCCCTCGGAACGGCCGCCGATTTCCAGCAGCCCCCCGGCCAGCGCCACGCCAAGCGCGGTCGCGATCGGGCGCAGCACCGTGGTCAGGGCCAGCGCGGCGCCGACGGTCTCGGGGGCAAGCTCGGATATCGCCAGCACCTGCTGGCCGGTGAAGAACAGCGAGCGCAGCACGCCGCCGCCGATCAGCAGCGCCGCGATCAGCAGATGCGGGGTCTGCGGCGTCAGCAGGCCCTTGGCGGCAAGGCCCAGGGCCGAAAGCGAGGCGGCGAGGATCAGCGGATTGCGAAAGCCGTGGCTGGCAAAGACCTGGGTCGAGACCAGCTTGGCCGAGATCGCGCCGATGCCGCCGGCGAAGGTGATCAGCCCCGCCTCGAAGGCGGTCAGCCCGAAGCCCAGCTGCAGCATCAGCGGCAGCAGGAAGGGCACCGCCCCCGCGCCGATCAGGAAGACCATGGTGGCGGTGATCGCGCCGCGAAACACCGGGTCGCGGCAGATGCCGGGATCCAGCAGCGGCGCCGGATGGGCGCGGGCGTGGCGCAGATAGGCCCAACCTCCCGCCAGCCCGGCCAGCGTCAGCGCCAGCGAGGCCCAGAGCGGCAGGATCGGCAGGCTGACCAGCGACAGTCCCGACATCAGCCCCGAGAAGGCGACTGCCAGCAGCAGAAAGCCGCGCAGGTCCAGCCGGTGGGCGGGCGCTCTCGGCACGTCCCGGATCAGGGCGCCGACCGCAAGGATGCCGGCCAGCCCGACGGGCAGGTTCACCAGGAAGATCCAGTGCCAGCCGAGAAAGGTCGTCAGCGCGCCGCCGACCAGCGGTCCCATCAGCGGCGCCACCACCGCCGGGATGGTCATGGTCGCCGTCGCCCGCATCAGCCCGGCGCGGGGCGTGACGCGATACAGCATAAGCCGCGCCAGCGGCGTCATCATCGCCCCGCCCATGCCGCCCAGGAACCGCGCCAGCACGAACCCCTCCAGCGAGGTGGCGAAGGCGCAGCCCAGCGAGCCCAGCATGAAGACCAGGATCGCCATGCGGAACACGCGGGTCGGGCCCAGCCGGTCGCCCAGCCAGGCGCTGACCGGAATGAAGATCGCCAGCGCCAGGAAATAGGCGGTGAAGGCCAGCTTCAGCGCCACGGGGGTCGTGCCGATATCGGCGGCGATGGCTGGCAGCGAGGTGGCGATGACGGTGGAATCCATGTTCTCCATGAACAGCGCCACCGACAGGACCAGCGGCACCAGCCATGGGGCGCGCGGGGCGCCCTGCCTGTCCTGCCTCATTCCGCCGCCGAGATCCCGCGTTGCACCGCGAAACGGTTTTCCGGCCGGGGCAGGCCGAAATGGTCGCGCAGGGTCCGGCCGGCGTAATCCTGGCGGAACAGGCCGCGCTTGCGCAGGATCGGCAGGACATGCTCGACAAAGCTGTCGAAGCCGCCATGCAGCCAGGGCGGCATCACGTTGAAGCCGTCGGCGGCGCCGTTCTCGAACCAGGTCTGGATGTCGTCGGCGATCTTTTCCGGCGTGCCGACCGAGACCCAATGCCCGCGCGCCCCGGCGATGCGGTGCATGAGCTGCCGGATCGTCGGCTTTTCGCGTTCCACGATGTCCAGCACCAGCTTGAAGCGGCTGGCCTCGGCCCGGTCGGGATCGGGCGCGACCAGATGGCGCGGGAAGGGCCCGTCAAGATCGTGGCCCGTCAGGTCCAGCCCGGTCATCCGCTTCAGCACGTCCAGCGAATAGGCGGGCTGGGTCAGGGCGTTGAATTCGTCATGCAGGGCCTGCGCCTCGGCCGTGGTCGAGCCGATATAGGGGCTGATGCCCGGCAGCACCTTGATGTGATCGGGATCGCGGCCGACGCCCCGCGCCCGGGCCTTGATGTCGGCATAGAATTCCTGCGCGCTGGCAAGCGTCTGGTGCGCGGTGAAGATCGCCTCGGCATGCAGCGCGGCGAAATGCCGGCCGTCCTCGGACGAGCCCGCCTGCACATAGACCGGCCGGCCCTGCGGGCTGCGCGGGATGTTCAGCGGGCCGCGCACGCGGAAATGCGGGCCGGCATGGTCGATCCGGTGGATGCGGGCGTCATCGGCGAAGACGCCGCTTTCGGGATCGATGACCAGGGCCTCGTCCTCCCAGCTGTCCCAGAGCTTGGTGACCACCTCGAGGAATTCATGCGCGCGGCCGTAGCGGTCGGCATGGACCGGATGTTCGTCCAGCCCGAAGTTCTGCGCCGCCTGCGCCGCGCCGGTGGTGACGATGTTCCAGCCGACCCGCCCCTGCGAGATGTGATCGACCGAGGCGAACAGCCGGGCGAGGTTGTAGGGTTCGGTATAGGTGGTCGAGGCGGTGGCGATCAGCCCGATGCGGCTGGTCGCGGCGGCCAGCGCGGTGATCGTGGTCAGCGGCTCCAGCCGGAAGCGGCTGGCATAGCGGATATTGTCCGCCAGCGCCGGGCCGTCGGCGAAGAACAGCGCGTCGAATTTCGCCGCCTCGGCCTTGCGGGCCAGTTCCTGGTAATAGCCGATATCCAGTGCGCGCTGCGGGTCCGAGCCCCTGTAGCGCCAGCCGGCCTCGTGATGGCCGCCGGGATAGATGAAGAGGTTCAGGTGAAGCTGTCGCTTGGACATGTCGGTTTCCTTTGAAATCAGTGGGCCGAAACGCCCAGCTTGCCAAGCAGGTGGCGGCGAAGCTGGCCGAAGCGGGGATTGTCGGGCGCGCGCGGGGCGGACAGCGCGATCTGCAGGTCCTCGACGAAGGCGCCTTCTTCCAGCACCAGCACGCGGTCGGCCAGGGTGATCGCCTCGTCCACGTCGTGCGTGACCAGCAGGACGGCGGGGCGGTGGCGGGCGCATAGCTCCTTCAGCAGGACATGCATGCGGATGCGGGTCAGCGCGTCCAGCGCGCCGAAGGGCTCGTCGGCCAGCAGCAGCTCGGGCTCGCGCACCAGCGAGCGGGCCAGCGCCACGCGCTGCTGTTCGCCGCCCGACAGCTCGACCGGCCAGGAATGCTCGCGCCCGGCCAGCCCGACCTCTTGCAGCATGCGCCGGCCGGCATCATCGGCGTCGCGCAGGCCCAGCGTCACGTTCTGCAGCACCGTGCGCCAGGGCAGCAGCCGGGCGTCCTGGAACACCACGGCCTTGTTTTCCGGCACGTCCAGCCTGCCCGAGCCGGTGACGTCGTGGTCAAGCTCGGCCAGCGCCTTGAGGAAGGTGCTTTTCCCCGAGCCCGAGCGGCCCAGCAGGGCGACGAACTCGCCGCGCGCGATGTGCAGGTTCAGCCCGGCCAGGATGGTGCGGCCGTTGAAGCCGCGATGCAGGTCCTGCGTCTGCACCGTGAAGCGGTTCACTGCGACAGCGTGCGGCGCCATGACAGGGCCCTCCTTTCGGCGAAGCGGACGGCGGCGTCCGAGGCGAGGCCGAGCACGGCATAGACCACGATGCCGGCGATGATGATCTCGGTCTGGCCATAGGTGCGGGCGAGGTTGATCATGTAGCCCAGCCCGCTGGTGGCGTTGACCTGCTCGACCACCACGAGCGAGACCCAGCACAACGTCACCGCGAAGCGCAGGCCCAGCAGGAAGCCCGGCAGCGCGCCCGGCAGCACCACCTGCCGGATAAAGGTCCAGCGCGACAGGTTCAGCGTCTCGGACAGCTCGACATAGCGGTTGTCGATGCTGCGCAGGGCGTTGTGGGTGTGGATGTAGATCGGCACGATGACCGCCAGCACGATGGTGATGATCTTCATCTGCTCGCCGATGCCGAACCACAGCATCAGAAGCGGGATCAGCGCCAGGGTCGGCACCGCGCGCTTGATCTGGATCGGGCCGTCGATCAGCGCCTCGCCCAGCCGCGACAGGCCGGCGATGACGGCCAGCACCGTGCCGATGGCGACCCCGATCACCAGCCCGGTGCCCGCGCGCCAGGCCGAGATGCCGAAATGTTCCTGCAACCGGCCGTCCGCGATCAGTTGCCGGAAGGCGTCCAGCACCGTCCAGGGTGCCGAGAGGATGCGCGGGTCGATCAGCCCCAGCGCCGAGCCCAGCGTCCACAGCGCCACCAGCGCGATGCTGCCCAGCTGCATGCCGAAGGGGATGGCCGGGCCGGGTCCCAGCCGGACCCGGGCGCTGCTGCGGCTGCGGGGCTGCAAGGCCGCCGCCGCGGCGGCCGGTTTGAAATCGTCGGTCGCGATCAGGGTCATTGGGTCAGTTCCTCTTTCTTGACCGCGCTCGAGCCCTTGGACAGGGCCTCGGCGGCGATTTTCTCGAAGCGGCGGTCGAATATCTCCTCGGCGCTGAAGGGCGTGTTGCCCGTCGCCTCGGCCAGCAGGGCGATGGTATGGCTGTGGCGCTGGATCACTTCGTCCCAGCTTGCGGGGATGACCTGGCGGCCGGTCTGCTCGACAGCGGCCTTGCCGTCCTCATAGGACAGGTTCTGGTCCTTGACGTAATAGCCCTGGATGAATTCCTCGGGGTGGTCGTTGATCCATTCCGTCGCGCGGGCCCAGAGCCGGACATATTCCGCGGCGGCCGCCGCCTTGGCCGGATCATCCAGAACCCATTGCGGCGCCCAGAGATGGCTGGGATCGTCGCGCAAGCCGTGATCGACCAGCCGCGCCCCGTCCGGGCCGTATTGCCGGATGTAGCGGGCGATATAGACGCTGCCCAGCGGCGCGACGTCCACCTGACCCGAGCCGAGCGCGACCGGATAGACGTCGCCGGTGCTGGGAATTTCCACCAGCGTCACGTCGTCCCGGCCCAGCCCCGCCGCCTCGAGCGTGCGCAGCACCAGCGCGCCCTGCGCCTGTCCGGGGCTGTAGGCGATGCGCCTGCCCTTGAAGTCCTGGATGCTGCCGATCTGGTCGCCGAGCGCCGGGGTGACGCCGAAGCGATAGATCGGGTGGGCGATGGGGTCCTGCCTTTCGCGATAGGCGATGTTGCGCACCGGCAGGTCGTTCCATGTCGCATGGATCGAGGGGATCTCGGCCACGCTGGCCAGGTCCAGCGCCTTGGCGCGGAAGGCCTCGCTGGTCTGCGGGCCGCCGCTGATATTGGCCCATTCGACCTTGAAGCCGAGTTCGTCGATCAGCCCTGAAATCTCCAGCGCCTTCTGGGTGACGGGGTCGCCGACGCGCAGCACCGTGCCCTCGGGCACCTCGTCGGGGATCGGTTCCTGGGCAAGAACGGGCGGGGTGGCGAGCGCAAGGCCGACAGCCAATGCCAGCAAGGGGCGGTAAGGAATGTTGGTCATGTTCAACCTGTCCAAAGAAGCGTCCTGGACCCCAGAAGCTAACCATAAATTCATTAAAGTCGATAGATATACTGTATTTAAATCGGCAGGTTTCGGGGGAGGATCTTCCGCCCGTTCCGGCCTCGGGAGGATGCCACGGCTGCGGCCGGAAATTCCGACGTCAAAGACAGGACGCGTGCCGGCCGGCCTTCCGGACCCCCGAGGAGTGTCGTGCGGGGTTTGCCGCTTGCCGGCGACATCGCCGCGGCGTCGGTTGCGGAGCTTTTCGGCAGCGCAGCCATCCGGATCGAAGGCGGCCCTGCTTTCAGCCGGGAAAGGCTGCCACCTCGCCTGCGGGCCGCTTCAGGCTGCCGGCATGGCAGCGCGGCGACAGGAACGCAGGGATAACGGCCAGCCTCGCTTTGCTGCCCGGATCGGACCTGGCCGCGCTTGCCGGGACGTTGCGGCGGGGATCGGGCCTGTTCCGGCGCGCGGGCGGGCGACCGCCCCCGCCCCCGCGGGAAACCGATATCGTCCTGCCTTGCAGAACTGGGATGACCGGGGCCCGCTGGACGCGAAACCTGCCGCGCATGACGATCCGGGGGCGCCGAAACAATACCGGGTCTTCGCCGCTTTTGCCCCCGGCCCCGGCACGACCGCCCGGCTGCGGGCGTCGCCAAGAAAAAAGCCGCCCCGAAGGGCGGCCTTTCCATCGCTGTCCCTGCCGTTCAGCAGCTGTAATACATCGCGTATTCGATGGGATGCGGGGTATGCTCGTAGGCATAGACCTCTTCCCATTTCAGCTTGATGTAGCCTTCCAGCTGGTCGCGGGTGAAGACGTCGCCGGCCAGCAGGAAGTCCATGTCCTTCTCCAGCTCCTCCAGCGCCTCGCGCAGGCTGCCGCAGACGGTTGGGATCTCGGCCAGCTCTTCGGGCGGCAGATCATACAGGTCCTTGTCCGAGGCCGGGCCCGGGTCGATCTTGTTCTTGATGCCGTCAAGGCCGGCCATCAGCAGCGCCGCGAAGGCCAGGTAGGGGTTCGCGGCCGGATCGGGGAAGCGGGCCTCGACGCGCTTGGCCTTCGGCGATTCGGTCCACGGGATGCGCACGCAGCCCGAGCGGTTGCGGGCCGAATAGGCGCGCAGCACCGGGGCCTCGAAACCGGGGATCAGCCGCTTGTAGCTGTTGGTCGCCGGGTTGGTCAGCGCGTTCAGCGCCTTGGCATGCTTGAGAATGCCGCCGATGAACCACAGTGCCTCCTGCGACAGGTCGGCATATTTGTCGCCGGCGAAGAGCGGCTTGCCGTCCTTCCAGATCGACATGTTCACGTGCATCCCCGAGCCGTTGTCGCCCTTCATCGGCTTCGGCATGAAGGTCGCGGTCTTGCCATAGGCGGCGGCGACGTTGTGGATGACGTATTTGTATTTCTGGATGTTGTCGGCCTGCTCGGTCAGCCCGCCGAAGATCATGCCAAGCTCGTGCTGGGCGGTGGCGACCTCGTGATGGTGCTTGTCGACCTTGATGCCCATGCGCTTCATGGTGGACAGCATCTCGCCGCGGATGTCCTGGGCCGCATCGACCGGGTTCACCGGGAAATAGCCGCCCTTGTGGGCCGCGCGATGCGCGAGGTTGCCGTCCTCGTAGACGGTGTCGGTGTTCCAGGCGGCATCGACCGAGTCGATCTCGAAGGCGACCTTCTGGGGCGTCACCGAATAGCGCACGTCGTCGAACAGGAAGAACTCGGCCTCGGGGCCGAAATAGGCCGCATCGCCGATGCCCGAGGATTTCAGATAGGCTTCGGCCTTCACCGCGGTGCCGCGCGGGTCGCGGGCATAGGGCTCGCCCGTGTCGGGCTCGACGACGTTGCAATGCACGCAGAGGGTCTTTTCGGCATAGAACGGGTCGATATAGGCCGAGGACGCGTCCGGCATCAGCTTCATGTCGGACTGGTCGATGGATTTCCAGCCGGCGATCGAGGAGCCGTCGAACATGAAGCCTTCCTCGAAGAAGTCCTCGTCCACCAGATCGGCGACCAGCGTCACGTGCTGCAGCTTGCCCTTGGGATCGGTGAAGCGGACGTCGACATATTCGACCTCCTCCGTCTTCATCAGATCCAGAACGTCCTTGACTGTCATTGGGGTCCTTCCTCCATCAGTCTGCCCGGCGCCGCCGCCGGGCATGGGTCATCGGTTGGGTTTGTGGCGCGGGAAGCGGCTCAGACCGCGTCGTCGCCGGTCTCGCCGGTGCGGATGCGGATGGCCTGTTCGACGGGCAGGATGAAGATCTTGCCGTCGCCGATCTTCTCGGTGCGCGCGGCCGAGATGATGGCGTCGACGGCGGCTTCGACCAGATCGTCGGGCAGCACCATCTCGATCTTCACCTTGGGCAGGAAGTCGACCACATATTCCGCGCCGCGATACAGCTCGGTATGGCCCTTCTGCCGGCCGAAGCCCTTGACCTCGGTGACCGAAAGGCCCTGCACGCCGACTTCCTGAAGGGCCTCTTTCACATCGTCCAGTTTGAAGGGCTTGATGACGGCTTCGACTTTCTTCATCGCCTGATCCTTCTCTCGCGACTTGCCTGCGCCCTGATTGGCGGGTTTGATGATGCGCGTCCATGCGGCTTGATGGGGAAAGCGGCATGCAGACAGCGAATCCGGGGCATGTGCCCCAATATTGTGCAGGTTGCCTGAATTATGTGCGATGAGATGGCCCGGCGGGCCGAGATCCTGACGACTCGAGAGATGCGTGCGGTCGAGGGCGCCGCCATCGCCAGTGGCAGCGTCACCGGATCGGCGCTGATGGAGCGGGCGGGGGCGGGCGTCGTGCGCGAGATGCTGGCGCTGTGGCCGGAATGCGAGCGGCCGGGGCGGGCGGTGATTCTGTGCGGGCCGGGCAACAATGGCGGCGACGGCTATGTGGTGGCGCGGCTGCTGGCCGAGCGCGGCTGGCAGCTGCGGCTGGCGGCGCTGGCACCGCCCGCGACCCCGGATGCGCAGCTGGCCGCGGCCTGCTGGCCGGGCGAGGTGGCGGCGCTGTCCGATCTCGGCCCCGAGGATTTCCCGCCCGGTGCCCTCTGCATCGACGCGCTGTTCGGCACCGGGCTGGTGCGGCCGCTGGCACCCGGGCTCGCGGCGCCCCTGCGGCTGGCGGCGGCGCGGGGCTGCCGCATCGTCGCGGTGGACATCCTCAGCGGGCTCTGCGCCGATAGCGGCCGGGTGCTGGGTGGGCTGGACCTGCCCGGGGCGGCGCTGACCGTCAGCTTCCAGCGCGCCAAGCTGGGCCATGTGCTGGCGCAGGGCGGAACGCTCAGCGGCGCGCTGCGCATCGTCGATATCGGCCTCGACGGCTGGATGGCGGCGGCGGGTGCGCCGGCGCGGCTGGCGGGGCCCGTGCCGGCCCTGGCCAAGCGCGCCGGCCACAAATACGACCACGGCCATGCGCTGGTCCTGGGCGGCGGGCCGGGCTGCGGCGGCGCGGCGCGGCTGACGGCGCGGGCGGCGCTGCGGGTCGGCGCCGGGCTGGTGACGCTGCTCTGCCCGCCCGAGGCGCTGGCCGAGAATGCCGCGCGGCTGGATGCGGTGATGCTGCGCCCCGTCGCCGACCGGGCCGGGCTGCAGCGATTGCTGGAGGACCGCCGCTTGAACGCGCTGGGCCTCGGCCCCGGGCTCGGGCTCGACCGGGCGCGCGATCTGGTGCCGGCCGTGCTGGCCTCGGGGCGGGCGGCGCTGCTTGATGCCGATGCGCTGACCGCCTTTGCCGATGCGCCCGAGGCGCTGCTGGACGCGCTGCATCCGCGGGCGGTGCTGACCCCGCATGGTGGCGAGTTCGCCCGGCTGTTTCCCGATCTGGCGCAGCGGCTCGAAGCCCCGGCCGAGACCGGGCCGGCCTTCTCGCGCCTGGATGCGGCGCGGCTGGCGGCCGAGCGCGCCGGTTGCGTGGTGCTGCTGAAGGGGCCGGACACGGTGATCGCCGCCCCGGGCGGAGAGGCGCGCATCGCCGCCGCCGTGGGCGAGGCGGCTGCGCCCTGGCTGGCGACGGCCGGATCGGGCGACGTGCTGTCGGGCATGATCACCGGGCTGCTGGCGCGCGGCTTCGCACCGCTGGAGGCCGCCGCCGCCGGCGTCTGGCTGCATGCCGAGGCGGCGCGCGATTTCGGCCCCGGCCTGATCGCCGAGGACCTGCCCGAGCGGATTCCGGCGGTGCTGCGCGGCTTGGGCTGCTGAACTTTCCGCTCGCAAGCCGGTGAGGGCTTTGCTAAGAGAAGCGCCGATCCGCCGCCGCCCGCCGGCCGTGCGGATCGCGATGCGGGTGTGGCGAAATTGGCAGACGCACCAGATTTAGGTTCTGGCGCCGCAAGGCGTGGGGGTTCAAGTCCCTCCACCCGCACCATCAAAAGCCCAGCAAATGCTAGAAATTCCTTGTTTTGTTAGGCTTAGTCCGTTCTACTGTTACAAAGCATGTTACAAAACGGACCCTGCCATGGCTGGCGCACAACGATACCTTTTGAACCGATCCGGCAGATTCTTCGCGCGGCTGGTGGTGCCGAAAGACCTTCGACCCATCGTCGGCAAGACCGAACTGCGGGCACCCCTCGGGCCGGATCGCAGAACCGCAATGAAGCTATTGCCGGGCGCGGTGGCGCAGCTACAGCACCAGATCGCCCAGGCGGAACGAAGGGCAACACCAGCTAACAGCACTGCCGCCCCAGCGCGCTATCCGCTGGCCCCGGATCAGATCGCGCTATCGCACTACCAGCAACGGATCGCCTTTGATGAGCAACTGCGGAATGACTCGCGTTATGCCAACTTCGGATATGTGGATGATCTATATGTCGCGGAACTGCGCGCCGGCATCGCGGGACGCCTCGACGACACCCGCCTGCAAGCGCTGATCGGTGAGCATGTCGAACGCTTCCGCCGCCTTGGTAATTTAGACGCTGCGCCCGGCTCGGATGAATGGCGCGGGATCGCCCGTGCGATTTGCGCTGCCGAGTTGGAGGCGCTGGCGCGCATGGTGGAGCGCGACGAGGGCGACTTTACGGGCCAGCCCTCTACGCCCCTGCTGGTCAACGCCAAGCCGCCCGAGGACGAATCAGAGCCGGTGAGCCTTGCGAAGCTCTGGAATGACTATGTGAAAGCCCGCACCATCGCGGGCTTTATGAAGGACGGCGGGCGGCGGCAACGCCCGGTGATCGAGAGCTTGCGAAAATTCCTCGGACATAGCGATGCCCGCAAGGTAACGCGCAAAGACCTTATGTCATGGCGCGACGACCTCTTGAACAGGATCAGCGCAAAGACCGTTGCGGGCATCTATCTTTCGACTATTCGGACCCTATGGGCTTGGGCTGTCGAGAACGACCGCCTGTCCGAGAATGTTGCCGAGAACGTCAAGCAGGCGAAGCCCAAGCGCCAGCGCAGCCGCGATCCGGGGTATTCGGACAAAGAGGCGCTGGCGATCTTGAACGCATCGCGCGTTTATCAGCCGACACCCGATCCGTTCGGCCATATCCGCGAACATGCAACCACCATCGCGGCTAAGCGATGGGCACCCATTTTGTGCGCGTTTAGTGGCGCGAGGATTAGCGAAATCCTGCAACTGCGGAAGGCCGATGTTTTCCAAGAGGGCGACCGCTGGGTGATGCGGATAAGCCCCGATGCCGGCACGGTGAAGGCGGGTGACTTCCGAGATGTGCCCATTCATCAGCAGATTTTGGCCTTGGGTTTCCTCGACCATGTGAAGGCTGCCAAGGATGGCCCGCTATTCAATTCCTCGACCGATCCGGCGAAATCGGCCCGTTCGGCACAACGGCAATCCGAGCGCCTAGCGGCTTGGCTCCATGAGCAAGAGCTTGTCCCCGAGGGGCTGCAACCCAACCACGCTTGGCGGCACCGGCTGAAAACCCAAGCGCGTGATCTTGGGCTTGATATGCGGATTGTGAACGCCATTCAGGGGCATTCGGATAAGGATATGTCGGATGGGTATGGGACTGTCAGTCTCACCGCCAAGGCTCGCGTGATCGACGCATTGCCGGACTATAACTTGAAATGAGATAATGGCGCACTTGCAATAACTAAAATTTATGATACGTTATAACGTATCAAGTTTGCGAGTGTCACGTTGTCGAGTATTACCAAGCGCCTTGCCCGCGAGACCGGGCAAGGCGTCACCGAACAAAAAGCCTTCACCCTGACCAGCCCCGAGGCGCGCAGCCTGTTTGCGGATATGCCGGTGCGATCCGGCGTTACCGTCACCAGCGCCACCGCCCTGCGCGTTCCTGCCGTTGCTGCTGCTGTCGGGCTTATCTCGGAAGCCTGCGGAAATCTGCCGTTCAAGCTGCATGACCGCGACACGCGCAAGGCGCAGAAGGATCATGCCGCTTATGAACTGATCCACGGCGAGGCGAACCCATGGACCAGCGCCGAGGAGCTGCGCGAACAGCTTACCCGCGATGCGCTGCTAACCGGCCATGGCTTTGCGCAGGTGGTGCGCAACGGCATCGGCCAGCCCCTCGAACTGCACCGGATGGACCCCGGCGCGGTATCGGTCGAAACCGACGATTACGGCGAACCCTCTTACCGCATCCGCCTGAAAGGTGGCGGCGATACCGTGCTGCCCTATACCGAGGTGCTGCATATCAGCACCTTGGACGGCGTTTCCCCGATCACCCATGCCAAGGAAGCCATCGGCCTTGCGCTGGCAGCGGAACAGCACCTTGCGGATTGGTTTGGCAACGCTGGCCGTCCCTCGGGCTATCTCTCGACCGAGCAAGACCTAAAACCCGAGGCATCCACCAAGATCGTCACCGGCTGGGCGCAGGTCAAAGCCGGCTCTGCCGCGATCCTTGAAGGCGGCATGAAGTATTATCCGCTCGCCACCACCAACACGGATGCGGAATTTTACAATAACCGGATTGAGCAAATCCGCGAGATTGCCCGCGCCTTCCGCATCCCGCCGACCATGCTTTTTGAACTGTCGCGCGGAACTTGGTCCAATACGGAACAGATGGGCCAGCAATTCCTGACCCTGACCCTGCGCCCGTGGCTGAAACGCTGGGCATCCGCTTATGCCCGCGTCCTGCTGCCCCCCGAGGATCGCAAGGCCCTGTATATCGAGGCCGAAACCAAAGACCTGCTGGCGGTGGACTTCGCGGTGCAGGCCACCGCCTATTCGCAATACGTCGCCATGCGCGCCATGGCCCCGAATGAGGTCCGCGCCGGCCTGAATCTGCCGCCCATGGAAGGCGGCGATGAGCTTGCCAATCCCTTCACCACATCGGGCGGCACAACCGTCCGGGCACCCCAAACCGATGAGACGGAAGAATGAAGCCTGACCAAAAGAAAGCGTTCCTCGAACTGCTGACCGAGGACAAGGATACCTTTGACCGCGTTATCAGCCTTGTTCGCTCCAAGGTGATCGCGCCGCGTGAGGTCCGCGCCCTGTTCAATCTGGACGGTGACGCATGATCGCCGCAACCGCTTTCTTTGGCGACAAGGAGCGCCTTTTCACCCTATCCGACGACATGGTGACGGAACTGGAAGCCAAGACCGAAACCGGCATTGGCGTCCTGTATCAGCGCCTCTTGGGCCACGCCTTCAAGCTGGCCGATCTGTCCGAGGTTATCCGCCTTGGCCTGATCGGCGGCGGCACCAGCCCCGAGGAAGCCGACCGGCTGGTCGGCACCTACGCCCGCAATCGCCCGGTTGCCGAGGTGCTACCGCTCGCCACCGTCATCCTGGCCGCCCGCTGGCTGGGTGCTGATGAGGTGCAGGCGGATGGCTGATCGGATCACCGTCACGATTGATGCCGACCGGCTGGTGAAAGACGCCATCGCCATGTGCGGTGACGATCTGGACGCCATCGCCGCCTTTATTGCTGCCGAGATTCCTAATCGTATGCAGGTGATCGAAAATGACTGACCGGATCGAGGTAAAGGCCCAGCTTACCGCCACCGAGGCCGGCGAGATTACCGGGATCGCGTGGCCGTTTGGCACCCCGGATCGCGTTGGCGACGTGATCGAGAAAGGCGCATTCGACCAGCCCGAGGCGCTGCCTATGCTGTTCGCCCATGACCAAGGGCAGGTTATCGGTGTTTGGGATTCCATCACCGAGACGCCCGAGGGCTTGAACGTCAAGGGCCGGTTGCTGGTGGATGATGTGGAGCGCGCCCGCGAGGTCCGCGCCATGATCCGGGCCGGTGCCGTCTCTGGCCTGTCCATTGGTTTTGTTACCAAGAACGCCACCCGCCACGCCAAGGGCCGCACTATCAAGGCTCTGGCCCTGCACGAAATTTCAGTTGTCGCGGTCCCGTGCCACCCGGACGCGCGCATTCAGTCTGTCAAAGGTGGCACCCCGCATCCCGTTAATGAGGAAATCGTTATGGATAACGAAGAACAGGCCCAAGAGGTCAAAGCGCAAACCCCGGCCAACGATGCCGCCCAGATCGACACCAAGGCGCTGAATGCCGTGCTGTCGCGGCTGGACAAGCTGGAAGCCAAGGCGAACCGCCCCGGCGCACCGGCCATCGCCACCGGCAAAGCCGATACCGAGAAAAAGGCTTTCGTGGACTTCATCCGCACGGGTGATGCCTCGGAACTGAAAGCTCTTGCCGTCAGCGCGCCCTCGACCGGCGGCATTCTGGCCCCGGACTCGACCAGCACCACCATTCTGGAAAAGGTGGTGGAGATGTCGCCGATCCGCCAGCTTGCGACCGTCATTCAGATGAGCGGCCCGTCGCTGAAGGTGCCCCGGCTGGTGGATAGCGTGGAGCCGCAAATCGTGGCCGAGACCGGCACCAAGCCCGACGACGAACCCAGCTTTGAAGAAATCACGCTGGAACCGTTCCTTGCCGGTGTCAGCGTTCCCATGACGCTTTCGCTGCTGGAAGATTCGCACGTCAACCTTGACGCATTCGTCACCGGCCATATTGCCAAGCAATTCGCGCTGAAGGAATCGCAATGGTTCGTCAACGGCGACGGCACCACCGCGCCGGAAGGCGTCATGTCGGCATCGGCGGGTATCGAGGAACTGGACGGCACCGCCGCGACCGTGCAGCCCAATGACCTTGTGCGCATGTTCTATGAACTGCCCCAGGAACATGCCGCCAACGGCGCATGGCTCATGAACCCGCAAACCATCGCCGCAATCCGTATGCTGGCGAACCAGACCGGCGATTATCTCTGGCAGGAAGGGCTTGCCAGCGGCCAGCCCGCCACGCTGCTGGGCCGCCCGGTCTATGCTTCGCGCGACATGCCCGAGGTTGCGCCGGATAGCACCCCGGTTCTGTTCGGTGACTTCGCTTTCGGCTACACGATTGCCGACCGCGTGGGGCTGGAACTGATCCGCGACGGCATCACGGGCGCAAAGACGGATATTTTCCGCATCACCGCCCGCCGCCGCGTGGGTGCGCGCGTCACCATGCCCTCGGCCTTCATCAAGCTGCGCACCGCCAGCTAATGCAAATTTGTCCCGCATATGAAACGACCCTGCGCCACGGCAACCAAGCCGTGACGCTAAGGGCGTCCCTGCGGGCTGCTGTCGCCTTGGACAACCTTCCGGGCGGCATCCCCGGCGCATGGGATTCCGTCATGCGCCAGACCTATACCGGAATCCGTGCGGTGTTGCTCGCCACCGCCACGGATCGGGCCGCAGCCGGTTTCCTGTTGACGGCTGCGGCCCAAGAGCCGCTTGCGCCTTTTCTCAGTCAGGCGCAGGCGGCTTGCCATGAACTGCTGGCGAACCTGCTGCCCGAACCCGAGGAAGCGCCCGCCACCAGCACCACCGCCAAGCCCATCACCCTGCGCGAGTATCTGACCGAGCTTTTCAAATTCGGGACTACGATTCTCGAATGGTCCCCGTCCGAGGTCTGGCAGGCTTCACCGGCAGAGATAGAGGCGATCCTGCGTGCCCGTCTCGAACGGCTGGAAGCCATGGAAGCCGCCAGCAATGCCGACCGCCAGCCCAAGCACCAGATGAGCCAAGACCAGCGCCAAGCTAACATAGAGGCCGGCCTTGATCCTGACTTTGACCGCCACGGGCTGCGCGCCCTGAAAGCCCGCCACGGTGCCTAAGCCGCCAAGGTTGTGCAGTTGCGGTGCCATCGTGCCGCATGGCGTTCTTTGTGCCTGCCAGCAAGCCCGCCAGCTTGAACGAAAGCGCCGATATGACCGCACCCGGCCGAACAGCCGCCAGCGCGGCTATACAAGGGAATGGGAGAAGGCACGAGCCGAGTTCCTGCGCCTTCATCCCTGCTGCGCGATGTGCGGTGCCGACGCGACCCTGGTTGATCACATCAAGCCGCATCGGGGCGACAAGGCGCTATTCTGGAACTGGAACAACTGGCAGGCGCTATGCACCCCTTGCCATAACCGCCACAAGCAACGCCAAGAACGCCAAGCCGATGTTTGAGTGCGGTCGTTTGCAAGAGCGCCTTACCACTTCCACTATCACCTCAACATTTCACTTGCCTTAATCCATAAATATCCATAGTGAAAAATGCCATGGCAATAGTATCGAGGCAACTGCGATGAAAATCAGGCCGATTGCAGAGATTAAAAGTGTGCCGGACTTTCTTGAGAATATTTTTAAACTGTCCCAAGAAGAAGGCATCAGGTGTTATCGCGGCGAGCTAAATTACGATTGGGACCTAAAGCCATCAGTTATGCGCGATTTAAAGCCGGATGCTGAGCAGAATATTATCCGCGAACTTCTCTTGGAGATGGATAACCAGTTTGATGGCGATCGATCTATGTTTAGAAAGCTTGTCCGAGCCCAGCACTATGGGCTTCCTACTCGCCTTTTAGATGTAAGCCTCAACCCCCTAGTGGCTCTATTTTTTGCATGTAATGGCGAGAAGCACATCGAAGATGATGGCGGTGTCATTATTTTAGACTTTAAAAGTGGCAGAATAAAATTTGCCGATAGTGACGCGGTCAGTATTCTTTGCAATATAGCAAACCTAACCGATGATCAGCGCAATAATATTAACAATCTTTTAGAAAAAGACTTAGGCAACAATCCTTGCGGTGCAGACGCTTTTTGCGATCACCCAGATGTTGATCGCCTGATACAGTTTATTAGAGTTGAAAAGCCTCACTTTCAGCCCAAAATAAAGCAAGTCGATCTTAAGAGATACTACTTTGTCCATCCTCATAAAAACAATGCTAGGCTTATTGCTCAATCCGGGGCGTTTGTTGTTGCCGGGCTGTTGAAGTATAAATATAACAGCAAAACGAAGAGCTTTATATTGAGAAAGATTAGAGTTCCAGCGGAGGCTAAGAAATCAATATTGAAGGACCTTGACTCTATCAACATTAACCACCGGACCTTGTTTCCTGAAATGGAAACGGCATCGAGATATATTAAAAGAAAATGGCTTAGAGAGAAGGTCGAGGATGCTGACCTCTATGATATTTTCAGTTGAATGCTCTTGGGGGGGGTAGGTCTGAACTTTCGCCCTATCTCGGGAACCGGCGGGGGGAGGCGCGCGCAAGACAGGCCGAATATAACTTTTCGTTATGATTGTGATGTGATAACGTAACCTCTAGTTATGAGTGTTGCGAGTGTCCAATGCCCCTGCCTTCCGCCCTTGTCCAGGCGCACCTGAACTTCCTGCCGGATGAAACCGCCGACGACGCGATCTTGACCCACTATGGCAATGTGGCCGAGGCGTGGGTTGCATCCTATACCGGCCTGCCTTTCGACGCTGAGAATCCGCTGATGCTGCAAGCCGCCCTGATGCTGGTGGCGCATCAGTATGAGGCCCGCGAGGCCGTCACCTTTGCCAGCGCATACCAGCTTCCTTTCGGCGTCACTGATCTGCTGTCCGGTATCAAGCGGCAGGTTGTCGGCTATGTGCCCGAGGTGGAGGACAGCACCAATGACTAAGCTGGTCACGGGTTCCGAGGAACTGGCGCGGAAGCTGGCGGCGATCAAGGATCACGTTGCCGCCGAACTGCGCGCCGAACTGGTGAAGGCCGGCCATGTCGTCGCGGATGATGCGCGTGCCCTTGCCGAATCCAGCCGGCGCACGGGCGATCTGATCGAGTCGATTCATGTCACCGGCCCCGGCGAGACGACCCCGCCCCATTCCACCGATGGCGGGCAGCGCACGGCAGGCCCGTTTGAGGTGCTGGTGACGGCGGGCGATACCGATGCCCGCCATGCGCATCTTGTCGAGGGCGGCACCGCGCCCCGGCTGCACAAGGACGGCACCACCACCGGCACCATGCCCGCTGCGCCGTTCTTCAATCCGGCGTGGCGTCTGAATCGCCGCCGCCTTGAACAGCACATCAACCGCGCCATGCGCAAAGCCTTCCGCGAGGCCAGCCAATGACGCCCGACATGGAACTGCAACGCGCGGTCAAGCTGGCGCTGGTCGCAGCGCCCGGCGTGGCTGCGCACGTCACGCCCGAGCGCATCCGGGCTGGCAATGCCCGGCCCGAGGACGCGCCGGTTATCATCATGGCCCCTGCGCAGGTGGATATTCTCGGACGCGCGTCGGGCGGGCAGGTGGTGGCCGATGTTTCCATGAAGCTGCATGTCTGGACCGCTGCCGATGCCTCGGACATTGCGCACCAGATCACCAGCGCGGCCATGCTGGCGCTGATGGATGCGCCCCGCGTGGATGGCGTGCAGGTGGATGAATGGGAGCGCCCGGCCATGACTTGGGTGCCAGATCCTGCGCCCGCACTATCCTTCGCCCATGCGGTGATTGCGTTGCGGGCAGTCCTGCGGTGGAGGGCTGGCTGATGCGCGCCGGGAAACTACAGCACCGCATTCAGATCGAGCGCGCGCATGTGCTGGTTGACGATTATGGCATCGGGCGGGAAAGCTGGCTGCCGATCCTGACCACGCGGGCCGAACTGAAAGAGGCCACTACCAGCGAATTTCTGACCGGCCCCGGCGAGATGGACAACCGCAAGGCCGTATTCCTGATCCGCTATCCGCTGGTGGAGATCACCACCGCCGACCGGCTGGTGATGGACGGCAAGGCTTACAATATCGTCGGGCTGGCCGAGATCGGGCGCAGGAAGGGCTTGGAAATCCGGGCGGTGGCGGCATGAGTCGGCACCTGCGCGGCGTGAAGCCTGCCCTTAGCCGTGATGCCGAGGCGCTGACCAAAGCCCCGCCTGCACCGGCCTATCTGTCTGCCCATGCCAAGGCCGAATGGCGGCGCGTCCTGCCGCTGCTGGTGGGACGGGGCGTCATCACCAAGGCCGATCTTACCGGCGTGGAAGCCTATTGCGTTGCTGCCGGTGCCGCCCGGCAGATCGGTGAGGCGATGGCGCTGGCCGGTGGCCTGCCCGATCTGCGGCTGGGCGGTCTGCAAATCCGCTACATGCAGACCGCCCGACAGTTTGCCGCCGAGTATGGCCTGACCCCGACCAGCCGCGCCCGCATGGGGGCTGGCGGTGATGGCGACGACGACACCAGCCCGAACCCCTTGGCGATCTGATGGCGCATAAATCCAGCTTCCCCGCATGGGTCTATGATAACAGCCCGATCCCTGACCCCCTCGGGCATGGCGAACGCGCGGTGCAATTCCTGCGCGCCCTGAGGCATATCAAAAGCACCGCACCGGGCCGCGCCTTCACCCTCTACCCGTGGCAGGAACGCATTATCCGGGCGATCTACGGGCCGCGCGATGCCGATGGCGACCGCATCGTCACGCGGGTTTTCTTCTACATTCCGCGCGGCAACCGCAAGACCACGCTATCGGCGGCGCTGGCGCTGCTGCACCTGATCGGCCCCGAAAAGGTGCCGGGCGGGGAAATCGTCTTTGCAGCCGGTGACAAGCGGCAGGCGTCCATTGCCTTCAAGGAAGCGCGCGAGATGGTCAGTCTTGATAGGCGGCTGGTGCGCGCGACCAAGGTTATCAACCAGCGCAATGCCGCGCGTGAGATTGAAAGTCTCATTCGCGGCTATGAGTCCAAGCTGGAAGTGGTTTCCTCGGATGGTTCACGCCAGAACGGCACGACGCCAAGTTTCGTCCTGGCGGATGAGATCCACGCTTGGCAGGAAGCGGCGGGCGCGGAAATGTGGGAGGTGCTGGAATCCGGTATCTCGAAAGGCCGCAATGGTCTGATGGTCACGGCGACCACCGCCGGGCGCGGTGCCACCGGCTTTGCCGCCGATCAATATGCCTATGCCCGCGCGGTGGCGACCGGGGAAATCTCGGACCCGTCCCTGCTGCCGATCATGTTCGAGATGCAGGAGGGCGACGACTGGACCGACGAAAAGGTCTGGCACCGCTGCAATCCCGGCCTTGCCGATGGTTTCCAAGACCTGAAAGACCTGCGCAACAAGGCGCGGCGGGCGCAGAGCCTGCCCGCCGCCGGTTATGCGTTCCAGCAATACCACCTGAACAAATGGCAGGGGAACAGCCGCGATCCGCTCTTTGATCTGGCGGCATATGACAAGCGCAAGCTGGACGACGACGAGGCCGACCTTGAACAGCTTCCGGCATATATCGGCGTGGACCTGTCGCAGACCGGCGACCTGTCATCCGTTTCCATCGCCTTCCGGCATGATGATGGGCAGATCACCTTGCGCAACCGCTGCTTTGTGCCTGCCGCCGATCTGAAGGCCAAGGGCGAGAAGGACCGCGCGCCATATCAGGAATGGGCCGATGCTGACCTGATCGACGTTTGCCCGGCTGGCATCATTGACGAAAAGCAGGTGGAGGACCATATCCGCGAGCTTTGCGGGCGCTATGACGTGCAAGAGATCGCGGTGGACCCGCACCTTGCCAACAAGCTGATGCAGAACCTTGCCGACGATGGTTTGCCGGTGTTCCAGCATCCGCAATCTGTCATGCAGATGAGCCGCGCCATTGGCGAACTGGTCAAGGCGGTGAATGGCGACCTGATCCGCCATGACGGTGACCCGGTGATGCGCAGCCATTTTGATAACGTGGCCGTTTCCACGAACCCGCAATCCGGGCTGGTGCGGATGCACAAACAGCGCAGCAATGGCCGCATTGACGCTGCCGTAGCCTCGGCCATGGCCGTGAGCCGGGCGCGCATCGCCCAAGAGCAAGGCGGGCTTTACGCCCGCGACTATATTCTCGGCCTGCTGGTCGCATAACGAGTAAGGATTGAACCATGGCACTTGATGAGACCGGCCTGCTGGTCAAGCTAGGTCATGTTGACAAATGGCGGAGCCAGAGCCTGATGCAGGCGACGTCGACGAAGCCAAGGAAGCTTTCGGCGGTTTTGTCGTAGCGGGTTGCAAGGCGGCGGCTATTTTTCAGCTTGTTGAAGCAGCGCTCGACCATGTTGCGCAGGGTGTAGATGGTCATGTCGACAGCCTTGCGCACCCTTCGGTTCCTTCGCATCGGTATCATGGGCAGGGCGTTGCGGCTCTCGATGTCTTCCCGAATTTTATCAGAGTCATAGCCCCTGTCGGCGACCAGAACTGCTG
>NZ_AZVA01000069.1:0-1090 GCF_000513975.1 Paracoccus sp. J55 | reverse complement strand
ACGTCATCAAGGCCCTCCGGCAGAAAGGGCGCCCGCGTCACACCGTTAGCCGAGACCAACTTCAAATGTTTCCAGATACTTGAAGAAGAGGGGCATAATGACTCACCACTCGCTATGGCGCGCATTGCGCGTTCGGCGGCGTTGTTGTCGAGCTCGAGGATGCCGTGATCAAGGTAGGGGGCAGGCGCTCCATGCGAGTTAGCGCATAGCGGATGGCGGCCGCGAGTGGGGATTTACCCGAGATCGTGGTGAGCTGCATGGCCAGCCAGACCTCGAGATCGTCGAAGACCGGGGCGGCATGGGCGCGGCGGAGTTGCGCGCGAGGGTCAGGCGGCGAGCCTCGGGCCTCCTTCTCGACGGCGTAGAGCTGGGCGATCCGGGCGATGGCCTCTTCGGCGATGGGGGACGCCTGCGACCGGTGGATGTCGACGAACTTGCGCCGGACATGAGCCATGCAGGCAACTTCGCGGATGGCTCCGGAGCGATAGAGGTCCTCGAACCCGGCATAGCCATCGGCATGCATCCAGCCGCGGAACCGGGCGAGGTGATCCTTGGGGTGCTGGCCCTTCCGGTCGCCGGAGAACCGATACCATGCCGCTGGTGGAGCATCCCCGCCCCAGGGGCGCTCGTCACGGGCATAGGTCCAGAGCCGCGCGGTCTGGGTCTTGCCGGTGCCCGGCGCCAGCATCTGAACGGGCGTGTCATCCACGAAGATCGCTTCGGCCGACAGGACATGGCGCCCGATGGCCTCGGACAGCGGTTCCAGCAGGGCGGTGGTCTTGCCGACCCAGTCCGCCAGAGTAGAGCGGTCGAGGTCGATACCTTCGCGCTCGAAGATCTGGCTCTGGCGATAGAGGGGAAGATGGTCGGCATATTTACTGGCCAGGACATGGGCCAGCAGGCCAGGCCCGGGACGGCCGCGCTCGATGGGGCGCGTCGGCAGCGGGGCCTGGACGAACCGTTCGCAGCAGGCGCAGGTCAGCCGGGGCCGCACGATCCGGTTCACGATGAAGCGCCCAGGAACATACTCCAGCTCTTCCGTGACGTCCTCGCCGATCCGGCGCAGGCGACCGCCGCAATCGGCACAGGC
>NZ_AZVA01000068.1:0-1091 GCF_000513975.1 Paracoccus sp. J55 | reverse complement strand
GCCTGTGCCGATTGCGGCGGTCGCCTGCGCCGGATCGGCGAGGACGTCACGGAAGAGCTGGAGTATGTTCCTGGGCGCTTCATCGTGAACCGGATTGTCCGCCCCCGGCTGACCTGCGCTTGCTGCGAACGCTTCGTCCAGGCCCCGCTGCCGTCGCGCCCGATCGAGCGCGGTCGCCCCGGGCCGGGTCTGCTGGCCCATGTGCTGGTCAGCAAGTATGCCGACCATCTCCCCCTCTATCGCCAGAGCCAGATCTTCGGCCGCGAAGGGCTCGATCTCGACCGATCGACCCTGGCCGACTGGGTCGGCAAGACCACCACCCTTCTGGAGCCACTGGCCGAGGCCATCGGGCGCCATGTCCTGTCGGCCGAGGCGATCTTCGCCGACGATACGCCGGTGCGGATGCTGGCGCCCGGCACCGGCAAGACCCAGACGGCCCGGCTCTGGACCTATGCCCGCGATGAGCGCCCATGGGATGGCGATGCTCCGCCTGCCGCATGGTATCGCTTCTCGGGCGACCGCAAGGGTCAGCACCCCAAGGATCATCTGGCCCGTTTCCGCGGCTGGATGCATGCCGACGGCTATGCCGGGTTCGAGGATCTCTACCGTTCCGGCGCCATCCGCGAAGTCGCCTGCATGGCCCATGTCAGGCGCAAGTTCGTGGACATCCACCGATCGCAAGGTTCGCCGATCGCTGAGGAGGCCATCGGCCGCATCGCCCGGCTCTATGCCGTCGAGAAGGAAGCCCGAGGTTCGCCACCGGACCGCCGCGCCGAACTCCGTAAGGCACATGCCGCCCCGGTCTTCGATGACCTGGAAGTCTGGCTGGCCATGCAACTCACCACGATCTCGGGGAAATCCCCGCTAGCGGCCGCCATCCGATACGCCCTCACCAGGATGGAACGCCTGCGCC
This sequence comes from Paracoccus sp. J55, assembly GCF_000513975.1. Classification (NCBI taxonomy): domain Bacteria; kingdom Pseudomonadati; phylum Pseudomonadota; class Alphaproteobacteria; order Rhodobacterales; family Paracoccaceae; genus Paracoccus; species Paracoccus sp. J55. The sequence continues at coordinate 178 of NZ_AZVA01000068.1, read as the reverse complement.
CCTACCTCGACAACGGCATCCTCGAACTCGACAACAACGCCGCCGAACGCGGCATGCGCGCCATCGCGAGTGGTGAGTCATTGTGCCCCTCTTCTTCAAGTATCTGGAAACATTTGAAGTTGGTCTCGGCTAACGGTGTGACGCGGGCGCCCTTTCTGCCGGAGGGCCTTGATGACGT
>NZ_AZVA01000067.1:0-1248 GCF_000513975.1 Paracoccus sp. J55 | reverse complement strand
CAACCCGCTACGACAAAACCGCCGAAAGCTTCCTTGGCTTCGTCGACGTCGCCTGCATCAGGCTCTGGCTCCGCCATTTGTCAACATGACCTAAGGCTCCTCGGCCTGTCGCGGAGGCCACGCCTTCCGCAGTTTCGGGAACCGATGCGCCAAGAAAGTAAAGTGATACGACCACCAGCGCAATGGCAGCCGTTGAACCGAGAGTTTTCTTTGGGTTTTGGATCGCCCAGAGACACACATAAACGCCCGCTCTCAGGCTATACCAAATCATTCGGAACATGCGGCCGATACGAATAAAAGTGCGGCTGAACCAGCTACGGCGTGCCCAAGCCGCAGAGGCTTCGGCCTTGATCCGCTCAGCTTCAAGCTTGGCCTCCTTACGTTTCATAGCGACGGTCTCTGCATGAAACTTCGCATTTCGGAGGCGATCATCACGTGTTACTTTAAGCGCACTAAATTTTACCTTAGGATTCTGGCTGAGCCATCCTTTTGCCCATGCCAGTCCAGCGCAGATCAGCAAAACACCGATAATGAAGGCTGCCGAAGCCACACTTTGCTCGTTGGCCAATCCATAAACGGCGGCACAGATGAACATGGCGGCAACAAGTTCTGTTCTCCAAGAGGCATTCATCACTCTGATCGCTGCAATAGCGCATACCAATCCATTGACACCGAGCCACCAAGGGGAAGCACCACCCAAGCTGACATTCGCGCCTGGGGGCAACCAAACAGCACCATACCCGATGGAAGGGGAAAGAGCATCAGAAAGTAGATGTATGGCCGTGGCAGCCAAAAACAATGCACAAAGAGGTTTCATGAACCAAAGACGAGATAGTACCAAAGCAAGACATCCCGGCACTAGGATCGAGTGAGTCAGGATAGATCGATGATGTAAGAATGGGTGCATGGCATGATCGACATCCGGAAGCGGAACGAGGGTAGCTATTAGCGTCTCAAAGACTAACATTAGCGCGAATGCCTGAATGCACAAAAACAGCACGGAGCCAAGGAAGTGCAGCTTAGGGAATCGGTCTGCCGTAGAAAGCAGAGCCAGAGGATGTGATGTCACAATCTACCTTGATGCATTGGTGGCTGTAGGGGTTAACCTATCGATATGTATAAGTATGGGGAAGGAGGAAGAAGGAAGGAACAGGATGTCAACGGCGGAGCAAAAGTCGGCCGGGGCGGCGGCGTAAAGTCCGGCCAGTTGGGGGGTGCGCCATGGCGCGCGCGCTGGCCACATAGCTG
>NZ_AZVA01000066.1:0-1737 GCF_000513975.1 Paracoccus sp. J55 | reverse complement strand
CCCGCCAGCCTGTCGCCCCGATCTCCCTCACAGCCTTCCTGACCTTAGTGATCCGCGCCCTTGTGGCTCGTTCGGTGGGCGCCACCTCCGGCCACACATAGCCAGACAGCGTGTCGGCGGTTGCCTCCCCGCTCTTGCCAGGGTCGATCCAGCCGGACAGTCGCTGATGGATCAGCCGAGCCGGATCGCTCTCCAGTTTCCGCGCCTCGGCCAGATCAATCCGGGCATGCGGAACCCGCCCCAGGATTGCAGCCGCCAGACGAGGATTCAGGGCGACATACAGGTCTCCCGTCTCCTCATCGCTGGCGTAACTCGACAGCAATCGCGTCCCGATCTCACGATTTCCTTGGCGCACGAATACGGTCACGCCGAACAGGCGTTTGATCGCATCCTTGATGTGCTTGAGGTTCGTGCCGCTCTCAGCAAGGCCGATCTCGCGGGCGAGACGACGCAGGCTGTCCTTGACGATAAGCGATGTCGGCTTCTCTCGCGCCGCCTTCACGGCGTTGTCGGCGGGATCGAACAGGGCAAGCATGAGCTGCTTACCTCCAGGGCTGGCCTTGTCCTCCTGTTCGAGGATCAGGCCCTCTGGCCCTGCCATCGCGACGATGCCTTGCAGCACCCGCATCTCCAGAACCCCAAGCGGATCAAAGCCCTTGAACTCCAAGCGCTCGCCGTCTCCGAAGTCGTAGACAACATCGAGCTTGAGCCGCTTCCGGTCGCCTGGAGCCAGCGAACGGAAAAGCCCCGGTGCCAGCACATGCGCCCGGTCGTGTCGGGCATGGGTCAGGTCAACCATGCGAGCGCCCCCGCTCGCCCTTCGCACGGGTGGCTTCTGCCTCTCGTCCGCCATCATCGCGCCTCTCGATCTGGGCCGGGACCAGAAGCCCGCCATCCATGCGCCTATACCATTTATCGGCCATCGGCGGGCCGAAGTTCGCTTTCGCCTGACAAAGCCGGACGAAGCTGCGGCGGTCGCCGGGATCGACCCCGTGCGCCCGCGCGTCCGCTTCGGTCATGCCGAGCAAATTGAATTGCCCGCCCCGGACGTTATCGACCAGGACCGACGAACCGCGGGATGCCTGCTGCGCGTCTCCAGCGCCGTTCAGGGCCGCTCCCTTGGCCGTGTGGTGGAGGAACAGCACCGAAGCGCCTGTGCGCTCACAGATGCCCTCCAGGACGCCCAGGAGGCGCGCCATCTCGCCAGCCGAGTTTTCATCTCCGGAGTGGAACCGGCGCAGCGTGTCGATCACGACAAGGCGCGCCCCGGTCGCCATGCGCTCAATGGCATCGGCCCAGGCCGGGACAAGCAAATCAACCGCCCGGCCCATAAGCGGCACGATTTCCAGCGTCTCGGCCAGCTGGTCGATGGACCCAGCCACGGCTTCGCGGGCCGAATAGAGCCGGTGATTGATCGCAAGCGCCGGATCTTCGGCAGGCAGATACAGAACGCGGCCCTGTGCGGGATACTGCATGCCAAGCAGGTCCGGGCCTCCCGCGACGCCGATGGCGATTTCCAGTGCGACCCAGCTCTTGCCAGCGCCGCCCTGGGCGACAAGCGCCCCAACCGTCCCTGCGATCATGCCCGGCAATACGAAGTCGAGCGCGGGCGGCTGCTCGGTAAAACTTTTTCGAATATCAAGACGTGGCAAGGCCAGGTCGTTGATGCTATCATTCACGTCAGGCATTCGCTGTTCCAATCAGTCTGCCACACTTTCGCGGGGGTTCGGCGTTGCA
>NZ_AZVA01000007.1:0-176255 GCF_000513975.1 Paracoccus sp. J55 | reverse complement strand
CGGCTCATATTTGAGTTTGCATGGCGGTTATTGCTGTTGCATTGACGATATCGTTGACGGAGCATCCTCTGGAGAGGTCGTTTGCGGGTTTGGCGAGGCCCTGGAGGATGGGTCCGATGGCGATGAGGCCGCCCAGGCGCTGGGCGATCTTGTAGCCGATATTGCCCGAGGCGAGGTCGGGAAAGACGAAGACGTTCGGCCGGCCGGTCAGGCGGCTTGCCGGGGCCTTCCTCGCCCGGATCGCCTCGTCCAGCGCCGCGTCGAACTGCAGCTCGCCGTCGACCTCCAGATCCGGGGCGGCGGCGCGGATCAGCGCCAAGGCCTCGCGCAGCCGCCCCAGGCTGGGATGATCGGCCGAGCCGGCGGTCGAAAAGGACAAGAGCGCCACCCGCGGCGCCTCGGCCAGGAGCCGCCGGCAGCTCTCGGCCGCCGACAGCGCGATGGCGGCGAGCTCGGCCGCGTCGGGCTGGATCACCAGCCCGCAATCGGCAAAGATCATGCCGCCCCGGACCGGCGCCCCGGGCCCGCAGGACAGCATCAGAAAGAAGCTCGACACGATCCCGGCCCCGGGGGCCCGGCCGATGATCTGCAGGGCCGCGCGCACCGTGTCGGCGGTGGTGGCGACCGCGCCGCCCACCGTGCCGTCGGCCTGGCCCAGCCGCACCCGCATCGCCGCCTGGCGGATCGGGTCGCGCATCTCGGAAAGCGCGCGTTCCGCGGTCATGCCCTTGGCGGCGCGCAGCCGGTGCCAGTGGTCGGCCAGCTCGGCCAGGTCGGGCGCGCCCGCCGGGTCGATGCGGCCCACGCCGGGGATCTCGGGCCCGCCCAGCAGGGTGACGCGGGCCAGCCCCTCGGCCACCAGCCGGCGGGCGGCCTCGGCGACGCGCGGGTCCCCGCCCTCGGGCAGGATGATGTGGCGGTCCAGGGCCTTCGCGGCCTCGTGGATGCGCTCGAGCGGTTTCATGGCACTACCCCCAGAAATGCAGGCCGGCGACGACGAAGACGCCCAGGAACACGGTCTCGGCCACGATCAGCGCGATGGCGCCGCCCCCGACCTCGAGCATCCTGCCGAGCGAGGTCTTGATGCCGACCGCGGCGATCGAGATCAGCAGCGCCCAGCGGGACAGCTGCCCGGCAAGCGCCGAGACCGGCTGCGGGATCAGCCCGGCGCTGTTCAGCGCCGCCAGCGCCAGGAAGCCCAGCACGAAGCCCGGCAAGAGCGGCGGCGCCTTGCCGCCCCTGGCATCGGCCAGCCCGCGCGCCCGGATCGCCAGCGAGAAGCACAGCACCACCGGCGCCAGCATCGAGACGCGGATCAGCTTGACCAGCGTCGCGGTCTCGCCGGCCTCGGGGCCGATGGAAAAGCCGGCGCCGACCACCTGGGCCACGTCGTGGATGGTGCCGCCCAAAAAGACGCCGCTGTCGCGCGCCGTGAAGCCGAAGGCGTTCGACAGCATCGGGTAGAGCACCATGGCCAGGGTCGAGAGCACGGTGACCGAGAGCACGGTGAAGACCAGGTCGCGCTCGGATTTCTCGTGCCGGGGCAGGACCGCGGCGATGGCCATGGCCGCCGAGGCGCCGCAGATCGCCACCGCGCCGCCGGTCAGCAGCGCGAAGCGCCAGCCGCGGCCGACGAGGCGGGTGGCGAGGAGCGCGAAGAGGATGGTCAGCACCACCCCCGCGACCACCAGCGCGATGGCGCGCGGCCCCAGCCCGCTCAGCATCTCGACCGAGATCCGCGCGCCCAGAAGCGCCACCCCGAGCCGCAGCACGGTGCGGGCGGTGAAGGCGATGCCGGGCGCGGTGCGGGTGCCCTCCTCGGCCAGGAAGTTCAGCGCCAGGCCCAGAAGCAGCGCCAGCAGCATGGCCGGGGCGCCGTAATGGTCCGACAGGAACTGCGCCGTGGCCGCGACCAGCGCCGAGACCGCGAAGCCCGGGAAGGCCTCGCCGAGCAGGCTGCGCGAAGGGATCAGGGTGGTCATCATCGTCGTCACCGGGATGCGGGGATGGGGCCGGGGCGGGGGCCGCGCCGGGTCGTCGTCGGAAGGGCGTCATGCGCCCCGGGAGAGGGCCTCATGGGCGGATGTGTCCGGCGGTCCTGCGGTCCTTCCCGGCCGCCGAGGGGGGCGCTGCCCCCTCGCGCTTGCCCGGCCCCTCGACGGGGCCCGGCAAGCGCCCCCCGGAGTATTTGGGAAACGGTGAAAGCCGGGGGGCGCCGGCGCCCTGCGCCGCCTTTCCGCGTCAGGCCGCGCCCTTTTGCGGGCGCATGTCGGCCGGGTCGATGCCGGCCACCACCACCGGCTTCTTCATCGCGTCGCGGCGGAAGGGCTCGCCCAGCTCCTGGTTCAAGAGCACCTCGATGAAGGTGGTCTCGCCGTCCCGCATCTGCCGCTCGACCGCCTCGTGCAGGGCCGCGGTCAGCTCCTCCTGCGACTTGACCTGCACGCCGGCGAGCCCGCAGGCCCGGGCGATGCCGGCATAGGAGGTGTCGCGGTCGAGCTCGGTGCCGACGAAGTTGTTGTCGTACCACAGCGTCGTGTTGCGCTTTTCCGCGCCCCATTGGTAGTTGCGGAAGATCACCATGGTGATCGCCGGCCAGTCCGCGCGCCCGCAGGCGGTCATCTCGTTCATCGAGATGCCGAAGGCGCCGTCGCCGGCAAAGCCGATCACCGGCACCTCGGGATTGCCGATCTTGGCGCCCAGGATCGCCGGGAAGCCGTAGCCGCAGGGACCGAAGAGGCCCGGCGCCAGGTATTTGCGCCCGGCCTCGAAGCTTGGATAGGCATTGCCGATGGCGCAGTTGTTGCCGATGTCCGAGCTGACGATCGCCTCCTTCGGCACCGCCTGCATGATCGCCCGCCAGGCCTGGCGCGGGCTCATCAGCCCGGCGTCGCGGACCCGCGCCTCGGCGTTCCATTCGGTGCCCGGATCATCCTCCTCGTGGTCGAGGCTCGAAAGCTCCTGCGCCCAGCGGGACTTGGTCTGCGCGATGAGATCCTTGCGTTCCTGCCGCCCGGCATCGCCCGCCGCGGGGGCAAGCTGCGCCAGGATGCCGCGCGCCACCTTGGCCGCATCGCCCTGGATGCCCACCGTGACCTTCTTGGTCAGCCCGATGCGGTCGGCATTGATGTCGACCTGGATGATCCTGGCCTGCTTCGGCCAGTAGTCGATGCCGTAGCCCGGCAGGGTCGAGAACGGGTTCAATCGCGTCCCCAGCGCCAGCACCACATCGGCCTTCTGGATGATCTCCATCCCGGCCTTCGAGCCGTTGTAGCCCAGCGGCCCCATGGCCAGCGGGTGGCTGCCCGGGAAGCTGTCATTGTGCTGGTAATTGCTGCAGACCGGCGCATCCAGCCGCTCGGCCAGCTTCACCAGGTCCGGGATCGCCCCCGACAGCACCACCCCGGCGCCCGACAGGATGACCGGGAATTTTGCCTCGCTGAGCAGCCTTGCCGCCTCGGCCACCGCCTGCTCGCCGCCCGCGGGCCGCTCGAAGGCCACCACCTGCGGCAGTTCCACGTCGATCACCTGGGTCCAGAAGTCGCGCGGGATGTTGATCTGCGCCGGGGCCGAGTTGCGCCAGGCTTGCATGATCACCCGGTTCAGCACCTCGGGGATGCGGCTCGCGTCGCGCACCTCCTCCTGGTAGCAGACGCAATCGGCAAAGAGCCGCATCTGCTCCATCTCCTGGAAGCCGCCCTGGCCGATGGTCCGGTTCGCCGCCTGAGGCGTCACCAGCAGAAGCGGCGTGTGGTTCCAGTAGGCGGTCTTCACCGGCGTCACGAAGCCCGTCACCCCCGGCCCGTTCTGCGCGATCGCCATCGACATCTTGCCGGTCGAGCGCGTGAACCCGTCCGCCATCAGACCCGCATTCGTCTCATGCGCGCAGTCCCAGAACCTGATCCCAGCCTTCGGAAACAGATCCGACACAGGCATCATCGCAGAGCCGATGATCCCGAAAGCATGCTCGATCCCGTGAAGCTGCAATACCTTAACAAAAGATTCCTCAGTCGTCATTCGCATGGCTGTTTCCTCGTCCATCAGGCGGCTTTGTCGATACCGGGGCGGGGTCCCGCGCCGGTTTCGGCGCGACGGTCGTCAAGGACCATGCGCGCCAGCTTGGCGCCGATCATCATCGCGGGCGCATTGGTGTTGCCCGAGACGATCTCGGGCATGATCGAGCAATCGGCCACCCGCAGGCCGCGGATGCCGCGCACCCGCAGGCGCGGGTCCACCACGGCGCGCGCGTCCGCGCCCATGCGGCAGGTGCCGGTCGGGTGGTAGATCGTGGTCGAGTTCATCCGCGCCCAGGCCAGCACCTCGTCATAGCCCTGCACCTCGGCGGTCGGCCGGAACTCCTCGGAAATGGCGGATTTCAGCGGCTCGGTGCGCGCCAGCTTGCGGGCGATCTCGATGCCGGCGACCAGCGTGTCGCGGTCGGTCTGGGTGGCCAGGTAGTTCGGCTCGATCAGCGGCGCCTCCAGCGGATCGGCCGAGCGCAGCGTGATGGTGCCGCGGCTTTCCGGGCGCAGCTGGCAGACCGATTGCGTGAAGGCCGAGAAGGGATGCACCCCCTCGCCGGGGCTGTCGGCAGACCAGGGCTGGATGTGGAACTGGATGTCGGGCGTCGCCAGCCCCGGCCGGGTGCGCAGGAAGCCGAAGACCAGGCTGGCCGCCATGGTCATCGGTCCGCTGCGGAACAGCGCGTATTCCAGCCCGATCCGCGCCTTGTTCATCAGGCTGCGCACCTCGTCGTTCAGCGTCGCCTCGCGGCATTTGAACACCAGCCGGGCCTGCAGATGGTCCTGCAGGTTGCGGCCGACCTCGGGCGCGTCATGGGCGACCGCGATGCCGTGGTCGCGCAGGTGCTCGGCGTCGCCCACGCCCGAGAGCATCAGGATCTGCGGCGAGCCGATGGCGCCGGCACACAGGATCACCTCGCGCGCGGCGCGGATCACCTGGCGCCTGCCGTCGGGGCGCCGGATCTCGACCCCGGTAGCGCGGCCCTGCTCGATCACCACGCGGCGCACCTGGGCGTTGGTGACGACCCGCAGGTTCTGCCGGTGCCGGATCGGCTTGAGGAAGGCGACCGCCGCCGAGCAGCGCCGGCCCTTGTCCACGGTCAGCTGGAAATGGCCGACGCCGTCCTGCACCGGGCCGTTGTAATCGGGGTTGTAGGGGATGCCGTTGGCCTTGGCCGCCTCGATCCACAATTCGCAGATGCGCCGGCGCAGGCGCGGGTCCGAGACCTGCAAGGCGCCATGCGTGCCGCGCCCCTCGCCCTCGCCGCGCTGAAAGGTTTCCAGCTCCTCGAAGATCGGGCCGACCTCGCGCCAGGACCAGCCCTCGTTGCCCATCTGCGCCCAGCGGTCGTAATCCTCGCGCTGGCCGCGGACATAGAGCAGCCCGTTCAGCGACGAGGACCCGCCCAGAACCTTGCCGCGCGGCCAGTGCAGCGAACGGCCGTTCAGGCCCGGATCGGGCTCGGTCTCGTAGCACCAGTCGAAGTCCGGGTTATGCATGGTGCGGAAATAGCCGACCGGGATATGGATCCAGGGGCTCGAGTCGCGGTTGCCAGCTTCCAGCAGGGTGACGCGGATCGCGGGATCGGCGGACAGCCGGTTGGCGACGACGCAGCCCGCCGAACCCGCGCCCACGACCACATAATCCGGCAACTCTGATTCATGGCTCATGATTTCATCCCTTGCGGGGCGGTTGCGCCCCCGAATTCCTGAAGGTCGCGGGCGGCCCGGGGCGGGCCGCCCGGCATGTGCTCAGCGGCGCTCGCGCCGGCCGATGAGAATGGCGCAGAGCATCGAGACCAGCCCGGCAAAGACCACATAGGCGCAAAGCCAGAAGGGATCGTTGTCGTTCGCCGCCATCAGCCAGGTGGCGATCATCGGCGTGATGCCCGAGGCGAAGATGCCCGAGAACTGGTAGACGAAGGACACGCCGGTATAGCGCACGCTGGGATCGAACAGGTCCGAGAACAGCGCCGCCTCGGGGCCGTAGCACATCGGGTAGACGATGCCGAAGGGCAGCACGATGCCCAGCACCACCAGCAGCGGATCGCCCGAGGACATCAGCGCAAAGGCCGGGAACACGCTCAGCGCCAGCAGGGCCGAGCCCATCGCATAGGTCCGCGGCCGCCCGACCCGGTCCGACAGCCGGCCGAAGAACGGGATGCAGACCACCATCACGATGGCCGCGCCGCAGACCGTCCACAGCGCGAAGGACCGCTCCATCCCCACATATTTTGTGAGGTAGAGGATCGAGAACACCGCAAAGACGTTGAAGAACACGCCGTCGATATAGCGCGCACCCATGCCCAGCGTGACATTGCCCGGATAGCGCTTGATCATGTCGACGAAGGGCAGGCCCTGGTCCTTGGCCCGCGATGCCGCCTTGGCCTTCTTGAACTCGGGGCTTTCGCCGATATTGCTGCGGATCCAGGTGCCCAGCAGCACCAGCACGATCGAGGCGACGAAGGCCGTGCGCCAGCCCCAGGCCATGAAGGCCTCGTCCGGCAGCATGGTCAAGAGCGCCATCACGCCCGAGGCCATGAACAGGCCCAGCGACAGGCCGATCTGCGGGATCGAGGCGTAGAAGCCGCGCTTGTGCTCGGGCGCGAATTCATAGGCCATCAGCACCGCCCCGCCCCATTCGCCGCCGATGCCGATGCCCTGCGCCACCCGCAGCAGCAAAAGCAGGATCGGCGCCAGGATGCCGATCTGGTCATAGGTCGGCAAAAGACCGATCAGCACGGTGGCGCCGCCCATCAGCAACAGCGTGATGACCAGCATGGTCTTGCGGCCGATGCGGTCGCCGAAATGGCCGAAGACCAGCCCGCCCAGCGGCCGGGCGATGAAGCCCACCGCGAAGGTCGCATAGGCCAGCAGCACCGAGATCGTCGGGTCGTCGGCCGGAAAATACAGCTTGTTGAAGACGATGCCGGCGACGACGCCGTAAAGAAAGAAATCGTACCACTCGATGGTCGATCCCACGAGGCTTGCGAAGACCACCTTCTTGACATCGTGCTCCCGGTCGCCAAACGCGTTGGCGCCAGCGGTTGTGACCGCCATGACATCCTCCCTGATGCTGCGACGTTGTTCGATTTGTTCAGCTGTGCCCCGGCAAACTCCTCCTTTTGCCGGCGGACCCACGTTGCCCCAGCCGGCCGAGTCATGTCAAAGCATTTTTGGTAGTCATGCTCTCATTTTTACATATCCATGTTTCACAGCCGGCGGTTGGAGCGGCGCCGGCAACCATGTAGAGTCGGGTCGGGTAAACGACGGAAACAGCCGATCATGACGAGTATCCAGGACAAGTCCGCCCTGCCGCCGAGCTTCCGGAATCTGCAGATTCTCGAGGTTCTTGCCAGCGAGGGCCGGCCCCTGACCGCGACCGAGATCAACGCCTCGCTGAACCTGCCGGTGCCGACCATCCACCGGCTGGTCGGCAATCTGGAAGCCGAGGGCTTCCTGAGCCGCGACATCGACGGGCGCAGCTATAAGCCGGGGCCGAAGCTGCGGCAGATGATGCAGGGCGTGATCCGCTTCTGGCACCAGAACCTGCCGCAGCGCGACGTGTTGATTCGGCTGAACCAGCGCCTGGGCGAGACCTGCAACCTGTCGATCCCCGACGGCGACGCGATGCTCTATATCGACCGGGTCGAGACGCATTGGCCGCTGCGCATCCAGCTTCACATCGGCTCGCGCGTGCCGCTGCACGCCACGGCGGCGGGCAAGCTCGCCCTGTCGCAGATCAACGACGGCAGGCTGGAACGCTATCTGAAACGCGCCGAGCTGCGGGCCTATACGGCGCAGACGCTCACCGACCCGGACCGGCTGCGCGAAGAGCTGCGCCAGATCCGGCAGCAGGGCTATTCGACCGATACCGGGGAATTCGTGCCCGGCATGATCGCCATGGCCGTGCCGGTGCTGGACCGCTCGGGGCAGATGATCGCCACGGTGTCCTTCCACGCCCCGGTGCAGCGGCTGACCCTGGACGAGGGGCTGAAATACCTGCCCGACCTGCGCGCGGCGGCCGAGGAACTGGCCGAGTTGATGTGAGGGGAGTCAGGGCCGGATCATCTCGGCGGCGATGCCGGTGCTGGTGCGCATGATCAGCTCCAGCTCGGCGCGGCTGCGGATCATGAAATCGGCATCCGGGCGCCCGATCGCCTCGACGATGGCCTGCCCGGCCGAAATGCCGATCTGCTGCGCCGGGATCCGCACCGTGGTCAGCGCCGGCTCCATCTGCGCCGAGCCGGCGAAATCGCCGATGCCGATCACCGACAGGCTGGCGGGAATCGCGATCCCCAGCCGTGCCGCGGCATAGATCGCCCCCTGCGCGATCACGTCATTGGCGCAAAGCAGGGCGCTCGGCCGGTCCTCGCCGGCCAGCAGCTCCAAGCAGGCGGCCTTGGCCTGGGCGATGCTGTAGGGCACCTCGACCTGCCAGCGGTCCTGCAATTCGATCCCGGCGGCGCGGAACACCGCCGTCGCCGCCGTCTTGCGGTCCCGCGCCCGGTCGTTGTCGAAAGTGGCGGGAAAGACCATGCCGATGCGGCGATGTCCCAGCGCCACCAGATGCTCGGCCGCCAGCCGCCCCGCCTCGCGATTGTCCACGCCGATGCAGGGCAGCGGCGAATCCGCCAGATAGTTCCAGATCGCCAGCAGCGGCACGCGCTGCTCGGCGATCAGCCGGAAGGTACCGGGGCTGTGGTCCAGCCCGACCACCGCCAGCGCATCGACGCGGTGCTCCAGCAGCTTGCGGACCAGCCGGTATTCGCTGTCCAGGTCGTAGCCATGCGAGGCCAGCAGCAGGGTGAAGCCCTGCGCGCTGACCGTGTCGTTGAAGGCCTGCACCACCTCGGCGAAGATGGTATTGGCGACGGTCGGCACCACCAGCCCGATGGTGGCGCTGCGCCTGCCGTGCATGGCCTGCGCGGCGCGGTTGCGGATATAGCCGGATTTCTCGACCGCCAGCTCGACCTTCTTGCGGGTCGCCGGATGCACCAGGTCGGGGTGATTCATCACCCGCGACACCGTGGCAGGTGAAACGCCTGCAAGCTTGGCGACGAAAACGATATCGGGCTTAATCATTGGATTTTCCGGATATAATTTTATCAATCATGAGAGTTTATGAAAACATTTGCAAGACTGTTTTCATCGCCTAAGGTCGAAGATCACGGCAAGAGGAAGCCGTGCCAGACCAACATTGCAGACATGGTGAGACCCGGTTTCCCGGGCCGCTGATCCATTCACCTTCCCGGCGGGCAGCCTGCCGGGAACCGGAGCAAGTGACAGGTATGAACATCTCGAACGATATTCTCTCGGTCGACGCGGCGATGGCGCGGGCGCGCAGCGCGCAGGCCGGATACGAGGCGCGGGGCAGCCAGCGCCGCTATGACCGCGCCGCCCTGGCCGCCGGCTGGGCGATCATGCAGCCCGAGCGCAACCGGCAACTGGCCGAGCTGGCGGTCCGCAGCACCGGGCTTGGCAATGTCGCCGACAAGATCGTCAAGAACCACCGCAAGACCCTGGGCCTTTTGCGCGACATCCGCGGCGTGGCCACGCATGGCATCCTGTCCGACGACCCCGAGACCGGCATCACCGAGATCGCCCGGCCCATCGGCGTGATCGGCGCGGTAGTGCCTTCGACCAACCCCGCGGCGACGCCCGCGAACAACATCATCAACGCGCTGAAATGCGGCAATGCCATCCTGCTGTCGCCCTCGCCCAAGGGCGTGGCCTGCTGCGAGATGCTGCTGGGCTTCATCCACGCCGAATTCGACCGCATCGGCGAGGATCGCGACTTGGTGCAGATGCTGCCGGGCCAGGGCAGCAAGGCCAAGACCCAGCGCCTGCTGGAGACCGCCGACCTGGTGGTGGTGACCGGCAGCCAGGACAACGTGCGCCGCGCCTATGAAAGCGGCACCCCCGCCATCGGCGTCGGCGCCGGCAATGTCGCGGTGATCGTGGACGAGACCGCCGACCTGGCGGCGGCGGCCGGCAGGATCGCCGCCTCGAAGACCTTCGACAACGCCACCTCCTGCTCGTCGGAAAACGCGCTGATCGTGGTCGATGCGGTCTACGACGCCTTCCTGGCCGCGCTGGCGGCCGAGGGCGGTGCGGTGCTGCCGCCGTCCGAGGCGACGGGCATCGTTGCCCGGCTCTGGCAGGACGGGCACATGAACCGCGAGATCATCGCCCAGGATGCCGAGGTGATGATCGACAGGCTGGGGCTGGCCGGCAAGGTCCCGCCCGGCACCCGTCTGATCGCGGTCGAGACCGAGGGCATCGGTCCCGATCATCCGCTGTCGGGCGAAAAGCTCAGCCGCATCGCCGCGCTCTACCGTGCCCGCGATTTCGGCCATGCGGCCGAGCTGGCGCGGCGCATCCTGCTGCATCAGGGCGCCGGCCATTCGGTCGGGCTGCATTCGCGCGACACCGGCCGCCCGCTCTGGCTGGGCCGCGAATTGCCGGTCTGCCGGGTCATCGTCAATCAGGCGCATTGCTTCGCCACCGGCGGCGCCTTCGACAACGGGCTGCCCTTTTCGCTGTCGATGGGCTGCGGCAGCTGGGGCGGCAATTCCATCGACGCCAACCTGAACTGGCGGCATTTCATGCAGCGCACCCGCGTCGTGCGTCCGATCCCGCCACGCGAGCCGGCGCTGGACGAGATCTTTGGCGATTACTGGCAGGAGGTCGGGCAATGAGGCTGGACCCGCACCACCCGCCGCAAGGCACCGTCCGCGACTGGCTCGACATCCGCGCCGCCGAGCGGGGCGATACCACCAGCCACATTTTCCCCGGCGACGGCGGCGCGCTGACCTGGCGCGAACTGCGGGACGAGGCCGCCCGCATCGCCGGGCACTTGGCCGGGCTGGGCCTGTCGCTTGGCGACAGCGTGGCGCTGATGATGCCCAACGGCCGCAATGCGGTGCTGGGCCTGTTCGGCGCGCTCTACGGCGGCTTTCGCGCCACGTTGATCAACCTGGTCGCCGGGGCCGAGGCCGTCGGCTATGCGCTGTCGCATTCCGGCGCCCGGGCGCTGCTGCTGGATCCGGGCCAGCGCGGGCTGCTCGACAGCGCGCTGGCCGCCCATCCCGCCGAGCCCATGGTCATCGAGGCCGGGGACGGCTTCCGCTGGCCCGCCGGCTGCGAACCGGCGGCACCGCATCCGCATGGCGCCGGGCACGACGCGCTGCTGATGTATACCTCGGGCACCACCGGCCGGCCCAAGGGCGTGCTGCACAGCCATGCCAGCCTGCTGGCCGGCGGCTGGACCACCGCGCTGGCGCATGAGCTTTGCCCCGAGGACCGGGCGCTCTGCGTGCTGCCGATCTATCACATCAACGGGCTTTGCGTGACCATCCTGGCGCCGCTGCTCTCGGGCGGCTCGGTGGTGGTCTGCGAGCGTTTCTCGGCCAGCCAGTTCTGGGGCCTCTGCGAGCGGCACGGGGCCAGCTGGTTCTCGGTCGTGCCGACGATCATCTCGCATCTGCTGCATGGCGAGGGCGCGCCGTCGCCCGAGGCCCGGGCGCGGCTGCGCTTCGGCCGCTCGGCCTCGGCGGCGCTGGCGCCCGAGGTGCAGGCGGGTTTCGAGCGCCGCTTCGGCATTCCCATCGTCGAGACCATGGGCCTGACCGAGACGGCGGCGCAGATCCTGTCGAACCCGCTGCCGCCGGGTCCGCGCAAGATCGGCTCGCCCGGCCGGGCAGTGGGCAACCAGGTGGCGATCCTGTCGCCCGACCTGCGCCCGCTGCCACCCGGAGCCGAGGGCGAGATCGCAGTGCGCGGGCCCAATGTCATGCGCGGCTATCTGGGCGATCCGGTCGCGACCGCCGCCGCGCTGACCGCGGACGGCTGGCTGCGCACCGGCGACCTGGGCCGGATGGACGCGGAGGGCTACGTCTTCGTCACCGGCCGCCTGAAGGAGCTGATCATCAAGGGCGGCGAAAACATCGCCCCGCGCGAGATCGACGAGGCGCTTTACACCCATCCCGACGTGATCGAGGCCGCGGCCTTTGCCCGCAAATGCGCCCGCTATGGCGAGCGGGTCGAGGCGGCCGTCACCCTGCGCCCCGGCTCGGCGCTGCAGCCGCCCGAGCTGATCTCGATCTGCCAGCAGCGGCTGGGGGCGTTCAAGTCGCCCGAGGTGATCCACTTGATGGCCGAACTGCCCAAGGGCCCCTCGGGCAAGATCCAGCGCCTGAAGCTGGCGCAAC
The DNA here is from genome assembly GCF_000513975.1 of Paracoccus sp. J55. Lineage (NCBI taxonomy): Bacteria > Pseudomonadati > Pseudomonadota > Alphaproteobacteria > Rhodobacterales > Paracoccaceae > Paracoccus > Paracoccus sp. J55. The sequence goes on along the minus strand of NZ_AZVA01000007.1, from coordinate 164,020 downwards.
TGACGCAATAGCGTCCAAAGAGGCAGGAAGGAGGTGTGATTCCCAAGAACCCGGCCCGGCGCCAAAAGCCCGAAGACCCGTCGGAGGAGGGCGGGACTTCAACAGGGGACCGCGCAACGGGCCGCAAACGGACGTGCCAACACATCCAGCATAATCCAGGGAGGAGACATGCTAAGGCTTACCCGATTCAGGACGACGGACCGGGTTCTGTTCGTCATCTGCCTGATGTATCTGGTCACCTATATCGACCGGGTGAACATCAGCACCGCCGCCCCCGCCATGCAGGCCGAACTGGGCCTGACGAATTTCGAGCTGGGGCTGGCGTTTTCCGCTTTCGCCTATCCCTATGCGCTGTTCCAGATCCTGGGCGGCCGTCTGGGCGACCGGCTGGGGCCGCACAAGACGCTGATCATCTGCGGCACGGTCTGGTCGGCCGCGACGGTGATGATCGGCTTCGTCGAGGGCGCGGTCTCGCTGATCATCGCGCGCGTGCTTCTGGGCATGGGCGAGGGCTCGGCCTTCCCGACCGCCACCCGGGCGCTGTCGAACTGGATGCCGGCCGAAAAGCGCGGCTTCGCGCAGGGCATCACCCATGCCTTCGCGCGCTTCGGAAACGCGCTGACCCCGCCGCTGATCGCCTTCCTGATCATCGCGCTGTCCTGGCGCGAGGCCTTCATCATCGTCGGCCTGATCAGCTTTCTATGGGTGGCGCTGTGGTGGTGGTATTTCCGCGACGATCCCCGCAGCCACAAGGGCATCACGCCCGAAGAGCTGGAGGCCCTGCCCGACCAGAAGATCGTGGGCGAGCGCAAGACCCTGCCCTGGGGCCGGCTGCTCAAGCGCATGTTGCCGGTGACGATCACCGATTTCTGCTATGGCTGGACGCTGTGGCTGTTCCTGAACTGGATCCCGTCCTATTTCCTGCACCAGCACGAGCTGGACCTGAAGAAATCCGCCATCTTCGCCGCCGGCGTCTTCCTGGCCGGGGTGGTGGGCGACCTGGCGGGCGGCTGGCTCAGCGACGGCATCCTGCGCCGCACCGGCAACGTGACGCTGGCGCGGATCAGTGTCATCATCCTGGGCTTCCTTGGCGCCTTCGCCTGCATGCTGCCGGTGATGTTCTCGACCGATCTGGTCACCGTGGCGATCAGCCTCAGCGCGGCCTTCTTCTTCGCCGAGCTGATCGTGGCGCCGATCTGGGCCACGCCGATGGATATCGCGCCGCAATATTCCGGCACCGCCAGCGGCTTCATGAACTTCGGCTTCGGGCTGGCCGGGATGATCTCGCCCATCGTCTTCGGGCTGATCATCGACCTGACCGGGCGCTGGGACCTGCCCTTCGCGGCCTCGCTGGTCCTGCTGCTGGTGGGCGCGGCCTGCGCGCTGCTGATCCGCCCGGACCGCCCGTTCCGCGACGATCCCGCCGATGACGACGAAGGTCTCGGATGCGATCCGCAGCTGGCCGCCGCGGTGTCGAAATGACGAAAGGGGCCTGCCCTGGCGGCAGGCCCCTTTTCCCGGCCGGCCGTCAGGCCAGATGGCAGGCGACCGCCTGCCCGGCGGCGACTTCGCGCAGGGCCGGCATCCGCTGCCGGCAATCCTCGACCGCGATCGGGCAGCGCGAGGCGAAGCGGCAGCCCTTGGGCAGGTTGACCGGGCTGGGCGGGTCGCCCTGCAGCCGCGCGCCGCCGCCCCGCCGCCGATGCTCGGGCGCAAGCGAGGGCGCGGCGGCGATCAGCGCCTGGGTATAGGGATGGCGCGGCGCGGCGAAGATCTGCGCCGCCGGCGCCTTTTCCACGATCTGGCCCAGATACATCACCGCGATCTCGTCGCAGATATGGCGCACGACGCCGAGGTCGTGGCTGATGAACAGATAGGTCAGCCCGGTCTCGCGCTGCAGGCGGCGGATCAGGTTCAGGACCTGCGCCTGCACCGCCACGTCCAGCGCCGAGACCGGCTCGTCGAAGACGATCAGGTCGGGCTTGGTCGCCAAGGCTCGCGCCAGCCCGATGCGCTGTCGCTGCCCGCCGGAGAACTGGTGCGGGTAAAGCGATTTCAGCTCGGGGCGCAAGCCCACCTGGGTCAGCAGCTCCTCGACCCGCGCGTCGCGGCCGGAGGGCTCGCCCAGACCCAGCAGGTCCATGGGCTGGCGGATGATCCGCCCGACCCGGTCGCGCGGATTGAGCGACGAGAACGGGTCCTGGAACACCATTTGGAAGCGCGGCCGGGCGCGGCGCAGCGCCTCGCCCTCGATGCGGCTGACGGGCGTGCCGTCCAGGTCGATCTCGCCGCCGGTGATCGGGGCAAGGCGCATCACCGCCAGCGCCGTGGTGGTCTTGCCCGAGCCGGATTCGCCGACGATGCCCAGCGTCTGGCCGCGTTGGATGTCGAAGCTGACCCCGTCCACCGCATGGACGGTGCCGCTCTTCGCGGTGGGGAAATGCACCTTGAGGTCGCGGACGGAAAGAAGCTGGGTCATGCCGGGACCTCGCGGGATTCAAGCTGGATGCAGGCGGCCGAGTGATCGCCGGTCATGGCGATATGGCGGGGCTGGGCGGCGCGGCAGGCTTCGACGGCCAGCGGGCAGCGCGGCGCGAAGGCGCAGCCGCGCCCCAGGTCGGTCAGCGCCGGCACGATGCCGGGGATTTCCGGCAGATCGGCATCCGGGTCGGCATCGACGCGCGGGATGCTGGCCAAGAGGCCGCGCGTATAGGGATGGCCGGGGTTATCCAGCACCGCGTCGGCCGGGCCGCGCTCGATGACGCGGCCGGCATACATCACCGCGACCTTGTCGGCCATTTCCGCCACCGCGCCCATGTCATGGGTGATCAGGACGATGGCGGTGCCGGTCTTTTGCCGCAGCTCGTCCAGCAGGCCGAATATCTGCGCCTGCACGGTCACGTCCAGCGCCGTCGTCGGCTCGTCCGCGATCAGCAGCTTCGGCTCGCAGGACAGCGCCATGGCGATCATCACCCGCTGGCGCATACCGCCGGAAAGCTGGTGCGGATAGGCGCGGGCGCGCAGTTCCGGCTCGGGGATGCCGACGGCGCGCAGCATGTCGACGGCGCGGGCGAAGGCGGCCTTCGGGCTGACCTTCTGGTGCAGCCGCACCGCCTCGGCGATCTGCTCGCCGCAGGTGAAGACCGGATTGAGCGAGGTCATCGGCTCCTGGAAGATCATGGCGATGTCGCCGCCGCGGATTTTGCGCATCTCGGACTGGCGCAGCTTGGTCAGGTCGCGGCCCTGGAACAGGATGCTGCCGCCGACCACCTTGCCGGGGGGCGAGGGGATCAGGCCCAGCACCGACAGCGCGGTCATGCTCTTGCCGCAGCCGGATTCGCCGACGATGGCCAGCAGCTCGCCCGGGGCGACGCTGAAGGACACGTCGTCCAGCACATGGGCCACGCCGCGCCTTGTGGTGAAATCGACCTTGAGGTTGCGGATGTCCAGAACGGGTTCGGTCATGGCTCAGCGCTCCCTCATCCGGGGGTTGAACGCATCGTTCAGCCCGTCGCCGACCAGGCTGACGCCCAGCACGGTCAGGAAGATCATCGCGCCGGGCAGCGTCACCACCCACCAGGCGTCCAGCAGGTATTCCCGGCCCGAGCCGATCATCAGCCCCCAGGACATGACGTTGGGGTCCGACAGGCCAAGGAAGCTGAGCCCGGCCTCGAACAGGATCGCCATGCCGATGGTCAGCGTGGCCGAGACGATCAGCGGCGGCAGGGCGTTGGGCAGGATGACGCGCCAGATGATGTTGCCGTCGCCGGCGCCGATGGCACGCATGGCGCTGACATATTCCAGCGTGCGGATGCGGCGGAACTCGGACCGGGTTAGCCGCGCGGTCTGCGGCCAGCTGACGATGCCGATGGCCAGCGCCACGTTGACCAGCGTCGGCTGGAACAGCGTCACCACGACCATGGCGAACAGCAAGGGCGGCAGCACCTGGAAGAACTCGGTCACGCGCATCAGCATGTCGTCGACCAAGCCGCCGTAGAAGCCGGCATAGGCGCCGATCAGCACCCCGATCAGCATGGTGATCGCTGCGGCGGCAAAGCCCACCGCCAGCGTGGCGCGGCCGCCCGCGATCAGCCCGGCCAGGATGTCGCGGCCCAGGTTGTCGGTGCCCAGAGGAATGGTCGCCTCTTCGCCGGGCGGCGTCAGCGGCGCCCAGACGATCTCGAACGGATCGACCTGATAGATATGAGGTCCGGCGAAGGTCATTCCCATGACCAGGATCAGCAGCGCCAGGCCCAGCATGGCCGAGGGGCTGCGGCGAAAGATGTCCCAGGCTTCGGCCATGGGACCGCGGGCGGCTGGAACCGTGGTTCTGGCGGGCGCGGTCATGTCTCAGCGACCTCCGGCAAGGCGCGGGTCCAGCAGGCGCGACACGAAGTCGGTCAGCAGGTTCGCGATGATGACGATCAGGGTGGAGAAGAACAGGATGCCCAGCACGGTCGGATAGTCGCGCGCCAGGATCGACTGGAAGGCCAGCGTGCCAAGGCCGGGCCAGCTGAACACCGTCTCGACCAGCACCGCGCCCGAGATGATGGCGCCGAACTGCATCCCCGCGACGGTGACGACGGGCAGAAGCGCGTTGCGGAAGGCGTGGCGGCCGAAGACCTGCCGCTCGCTGACGCCCTTGGCGCGGGCGGTGCGGATATAGTCGGCGCCCAGCACCTCCAGCATCGAGGCGCGGGTCAGCCGGCTGTATTGCGCCAGATAGACCAGCCCCAGCGTCAGCGCCGGCAGCACAAGATGATGGGCGATGTCCAGCGCGCGGACCAGCGGGCCGCCCTGTTTCACCACGTCGATCATGCCGGCGATGGGAAACAGCGGGATGGTGGCGCCGAACAGGATCACCAGCATCAGCCCGGTCCAGAACACCGGCGCCGAATAGCCGATCAGCGACAGCACCGTGACCAGCGCCGAGGCGATGCCGCGCGGGTTGCGCGAGGCGAGCATCCCCAGCCGCGTGCCGACGACCAGCGCGAAACCCAGCGCGGTCGCCACCAGCAGCAGCGTCGGTCCCAGCCGCGACAGGATCAGGTCGACCACCGGGCGGTTGTAGAAATAGGACATGCCCAGGTCGCCCTGCAGCGCGCGGCCCAGATACAGCGCCAGCTGGGTCGGCAGCGGCTTGTCCAGCCCATATTGCTGGCGGATCGCGGCCATGACCTCGGCGCTGGCGCCGCCCATCTCGCCGGCGATGACCTCGGCCGGGTCGCCGGGGGCGAGCTGGATCAGCAGGAAGTTCAGGACAAGGACAGCAAGGATCAGGGCGGCCGCATAAAGCAGCTGCCGCAGGATAGGTCGAAACATCGGGATTGCCTCCGCCGGTTACTGCTTCAGCCAGACCTCATCCATCGGCCCCATCGCGCCCCAGATCGAGACGGGCGGGTTCTGCACGGCCTGCGAATAGACCGTGTGATAGGGCACTTCGTTGATGAAATGGATCGGGATGTCGCTGGTGATCTGCTTGAACGCCTGGGCGTAAAGGTCCTTGCGCTTGGTCAGGTCCGGCTCGACCCCCGCTTCGTTCATCAGCTTGTCCACGCCTTCGTTGCAATATTGCTGGGTGTTGGACCAGATGATCCTTTCGCGGATGTTCGAGCACAGATAGGTCCGGTTCACCCCGATCACCGGGTCGCCCCAGTTGAACACCTGGTCCATGGTCATGTCGAAGTCATACGAGGCCACGCGCTGCGCCCAGGTCGGGAAATCGGGCGAGGCGCGCACGGCGACCTCGACCCCGGCCTTGGCCAGCGCCGCCTTGACATATTCGGCGATGGCGCGCTGCTGTTCCTCGTTGTCGGGGATGTAGTCGATGCGCAGCTTGAGCGTCTTGCCGCCCTCGCCGAAACCCGCCTCGGCCAGCAGGGCCTTGGACTTGTCAAGGTCGAAGTCGTAATGCTCGACCTCCTCGGTAAAGAAGGGGCTGCCCTGCACGACCGGCTCGATCGCGGGCTTCGACAGGCCGGAATGCAGCGCCTTGGTGATGAAATTGCGGTCGATGGCATAGGCGATGGCCTGGCGCACGCGCACATCCGACAGTCCGGGGCTTTTGGTGTTGAAGGCCAGCCAGTTCACCGGGCCGATGCCGGCATAGCCCTGATCGGTCACGGTCAGGCCGCCGGACTTCTCCAGCCGCCGAATCAGCCGGGTCGAGTCGAGCAGCGGGAACATCTGCGCCTCGCCTGATTCCAGCGCCAGCACGCCCGAGTTGGCGTCCTGGTATTGCCGGATCACGATGCGGTCCAGATAGGGCTTCCCCTCCAGGAAGAAGCCGTCATAGCGTTCAAGGATGATGTGCTGGCCCGGCTCGAAGGCAGTCACCTTGAACGGACCCGAGCCCACGGGCAGATTGTTCTTGGGGTTCGACTTGATGTCTTGGCCGTCGTCGAAGACATGCTTCGGCAGGATCGGCGTCAGCGCCGAGGACAGCACCAGCAGGATCGCCGGATGCGGCTGCTTCATGCGGATCACCACGGTCTGCGGATCGGGCGCCTCGAAGGCCTCGACCGGTTCCAGCATGCTGGAAAACGGGTGGTTCTCCTTGACCACGCCCAGCGACCAGATCACGTCATCGGCGGTGATCGGCTGGCCGTCGTGGAAGGTGGCGCCGCCGCGCAGCTTCAGGGTCAGCACCTTGCTGTCATCGCTGAATTCCCAGCTTTCGGCCAGATAGGGCTGCGGGGTGAAATCCTCGCCATAGCGCAGCAGCGTGGCGAAGATCTGCGCCGCCGGCACGCCGGTAGCGATGCCCGATTGCACGGCGGCGTTCAGGTGGCGCGGCTTCTGCACCGAGGCCACGACCAGCGTGCCGCCCTGCTGCGCCTCTTGCGCAAAAAGCGCGGGGGCGGTGGCGATCGCGGCCAGCGCCACGGCACCGGCCAGCAGGAAACGACGCGAGAAGGCGGGGGGAAGGGTCATCTGGTTCTCCGTGTTGGGCGCGCGCCGAATTCTGCGTTGACGCTGCGTCCTTATGGATCGGTCATCGGCAGGCTTTGCGGCAAATGCATTTTTGCGCCCGAATTCCTCAGAAATCCTGTGGAAGGTAGGGCCGCACGAAGGCGCGGTCGAATTCGCCGCGCATCGCCTGCATCTCGCAAGTGGCGATGATCGCTTCGCAAACCGGGGTCAGCTGCACGTCGCGCCGGGTCAGAACCCCGGCGCGCGGCGCGTCGTGTTCGCCGGCCAGCGGCAGGCGCACCAGGTCGCCGCGGGCATAGGTCTGCTTGCTCATCGGGCGGATGTTGAAGATTCCGTAGCACATGCCGGCCGCGATCAGCGCCCGCATCATGTCGGTCGAGCGCGCCGAATAGACCACGTTCGGCTTGAGGCCCCGCGTCGCGAACAGGTCCATCAGGTAGCGCCGCGACAGGTCCAGGTCCAGCACCACCAGCGGCTCGGGCGCCAGCTGCTCCAGCGTGACGAAGCGGCCGCTGGCCAGCGGATGCGCCGCCGGCAGCGCGGCATGGGGATGGCCGACGAAAAGCGGCAGGAATCGATAGGCCAGCTCGTTCATCAGCCCGTAGCAGAATGCGAAATCGGCGTCGCCCGTATCGACGGCGCGCACCACCTCCTCCCAGTTGCCCTCCATCACCTCGATCATCAGGTTCGGATAGCGTTCGCGCACCTCGCACAGGATCGTGGGCAGCAGGATCGGCGCCAGCGGCGTGAAGCAGGCGATGCGGGCGGTGCCGTCGATGCGCTGTTCAAGATCAGCGATCTTGCCGTCGAAACGCGCCTGCGCCACCAGCAGCAAGCGGATCTCGTCGATGATCTTGCGCCCGAAACTGGTCGCGGCGATCCCGCGCGAGGGCACGCGGGCAAAGACCGGCTGGCCCAGCTGCGCCTCGACATGGTCGATGGCGGCGGCGATGGACGAGGGCGAGACCGCCAGCGCCTCGGCCGCGGCGGTGATCGACTGGTGCCGCTCGGCCGCCTCGATATAGCGCAGGTGTTTCAGGGTGTAATGCATCCGACCCTCAGGAAAATAGCGGAAATCCCGCGCAATTATGCATTTCACGCAGGATGTTTGTCACGGCTAATCTGCCCGCGAAGCCGCATCTGACGGAGAAATTGCATGATCCCGACCGTTTTTTCAGCACGCCGCATCATCACCATGGACCCGTCGCGGCCCGAGGCGACGCATGTGATGGTGTCCCATGACGGGCGCATCCTTGCCGTCGGCGGCCCCGAGGAGATGCGTGGTCGCGGAGATCTGCACCACGACGACCGATTCGCGGACAAGGTGCTGATGCCCGGTTTCGTCGAGGGCCATGCCCATATGATGGAAGGCTCGGTCTGGCGCTTCACCTATCTGGGGCATTACGACCGCGTGGCCCCGGACGGGCGGCTGTGGCAGGGCGTCACCAGCACCAACGCGCTGGTCCAGCGCCTGCGCGACCGCGCCGAGGAACTGGGGGACGGGCCCGTCGTCGGCTGGGGCTTCGATCCGCTTTTCGTGCCGGGCGACCGGCTGTCGCGGCTGGACCTCGACCGGGTCTCGACCACGCGGCCGGTGGTGGTGCTGCATTCCAACATGCACCTGCTGACCGCCAACAGCGTGGCGCTGGACCTGGCCGGCTATGACGAGAACACCGACGTGCCCGGCGTCATCCACACCGAGGACGGCGAATTGCACGGCGAGCTGCATGAGATGGGCGCCATGTTCCCGGTCATGCGCCGGGTCGGCGCCAGCTTCCGCGCCATGGGCGGCGATCCCGAGGCGATCTGGAACTTCGCGCGCTCGGCCTGCCGGGCGGGGGTCACCACCTCGACCGACCTGCTGAACGAGCTGGCCGAGGAGACGCTGGCCGACCTGTTCGCCACCACGGCCGAGGCCGGCTATCCCTTGCGGCTGGTGCCGATGCTGTCGGCCATGGCGCTGCCACCCGCGGCGGTGGCGGCGCGGGCGAAGGAGCTGCGGGCGCGCTCGACCGACCGGGTGCGGCTGGGCGGGGTCAAGATCGTCACCGACGGCTCGATCCAGGGCTTCACCGCGCAACTGCTGGCCCCGGGCTATCATCGCGGCACCGACAACGGCATCTGGAACATCGCCCCCGAGGCGCTGAACGCCATGGTGGACGATCTGAACCGCCAGGGCATCCAGATGCATATCCATGTCAACGGCGACGGCGCCAGCCTTGCCGCCATCGAGGCGCTGGAGGCGGCGCTGGCCGGGCATTTCCGCCCCGACCACCGCCATGTGCTGCAACATTGCCAGATGGCCGACCGGGCGCAACTGCGCCGCATCGCCGCGCTGCAATGCTGCGTGAACCTGTTCGCCAACCACCTGTATTATTTCGGCGACAAGCATTACGAGATCACCATCGGCCCCGAGCGCGCCTGCCGCATGAACCCCTGCGCCAGCGCGCTGGAGATGGGCATTCCGCTGGCCATCCATTCCGACGCGCCGATCACGCCGCTGGCGCCGCTGGTCACCGCCTGGTGCGCGGTCAATCGCCGAACCGACAGCGGCCGGCAGCTGGGCACGTCCGAGCGCATCCCGCTGGAGGCGGCGCTTTACGCCATCACCCTGGGCGCCGCCCATACGCTGAAGCTGGACGGCGAGCTCGGCTCGGTCGAGGTCGGCAAGCGCGCCGATTTCGCCGTGCTCGAGGACGATCCGCATACCCTCGGCCCCGAGCACCTGCGCGAGGTCCGGGTCTGGGGCACCGTCTTCGGCGGCAGGCCGGTCGCGGCCGGGTCGTTCTGACCATGGCCGCGCCGCTGCCCGTCAACCTGCTCTGCGGCTATCTGGGCGCGGGCAAGACCACGCTGCTGAACCGGCTGCTGGACCGGCAGGGCGAGCGCATTCTGGTCATGGTCAACGATTTCGGCGACATCGCGGTCGATGCGGCACTGATCGCCGGCCGCTCGGCCGACACGATCCAGCTCAGCAACGGCTGCATCTGCTGCTCGATGGGCGGCGGGCTGTTCGACGCCTTCGAGCGGGCGCTGAGCCTTCGCGACCGGGTGGACCGGCTGGTGATCGAGGCCAGCGGCGTGGCCGAGCCGCAGCGGCTGGCCGCCTTTGCCCTGGCCGAGCCCGAGCTGGACTGCCGGGCGGTGGTGGCGGTGGTCGATCCGCAAAGCCTGGCCGAGCGGCTGGCCGATCCCCGGATCGGCAGGGTTGCGGAAAGCCAGATCCGCGGCGCCGACGCCGTGTTCCTGTCGCGCGCCGACATCGCCGGCCGCGCTGCGCTGCGCCGCGCGGCGCGGCTGGTCGCCCGGCTCAACCCGCTGGCCAGCCAGCATCTGGCGGTGGACGGCGGCTTCATGCAGGCCTTGGCGACGCCCCATGACGGCCGCAGCCTAGTGGCCCTGGCCCCGGACCGCGACCATGGTCGGCTGTTCGCCAGCCGCATCATCGGGATTTCCCCACCCCCGGACCGCGAAGGGCTGGCCGCAATCATCGCGCGGCATGGGCGCGCCATCCACCGCTTGAAGGGCTATGTCCGCCTGCCCGACGCGGAGCGCCCGCATCTGCTGCAGCTGGCCGCGGGCGTGCTGGCGCTGGAACCGGCCGAGGCGCCCGAAGGCATGGCCATGAACCGGCTGGTCGCCATCGCGCCGGATGCAGAGGCTCTGGCGCGGCTGGCCGCCGAGCTCGAAGGGTTCGGCATCTCCTTCGGCACGAACTCCTTGGCGCGCCGCTGATGCGCGCCTTCGCCGGTTCCCGGCAGAAACCAGGCCAGCAGCCCGGCCAGCGTCGACGCCATGGCTCTCCGTCAGGCCGCCCAGGATCGCCGTCGCGACGAATTCCCGTCTCGGCCTGCTTGCCGGGAAGCAGCGGAGCAAGGATATCGAAAATGGTCGGGCTCGGCATCCACCGCGAACTGCCGCAGCAGGCGATGCGATGCACCGCACCCGCCCCTTGCCGGGCAACTTGCGACGGCGGCAGTGCGTCGAAGTCGATCTTCGACATGGCCGAGGAGGATTTCGACATGACGATCCGCATCTCCGCCGCGCCTTCGGACAAGTCCACCATCTGGCGCAAGATCTGCCCGGTCAAACGCCTGCTGGTCGCGGCACCAGGCTGGCCGCATGCCGAGGTCAGGCGTCCCAGCGAATTGTCGCCCGGCGTTTGCCCGGCCTGCAGCGCCGGCACCCACCGGGAAAGCGGGCTTTGCGGGGCGGTCCATCAGCGCCCATGATGGCGATCTGCCGGCGCATAGGCCGATGGCGCGGGCGTGGTGCTGTTGCCGGATTTCATCCGGGCGGAATACCTGTGCAGCGGCCGATCCGGGCCGATCCTGCCCGACTGGACGCCGCCGCAGATGTCGCGCCAGTCGAATGCATGGCTCTGCAAGCCCCCGGGCAGCACGGCTCCGGCGCGATCTCGAAGATGGCGCGGGTCGTCCGCCCGATTTCCGCGGCTCGCGACCGGTCGCCACCAGGTGAAGGGCCGGGACAAGCCGCCGCGGCGAGGGTCAGAAGGAAAGGGTGAAATGCTCTCCCATATCCGGCTTGTCGCCGGTGACCTTGGACTTCGCGATCTGGTAGAGGAAGGACAGGCTGCCGCCCGTCAGCCAGACCTCGGCCTCGGCAATATCGAAGCGCAGAAGCTGGACATCCTCGTCCTGCCGGCCGTCCTCGAACCAGCTTGAGGCCACGGCGTTCCACAGCTCGTCAAGCTTGGCGCGGTCGTCGGACAGGGCCAGCGTGCCGTGGATCCGGGCAAAGAGCCCTTTCCCCTCGTCGCCGACCACATGCACGGCCTCCTTGCCGCCAGCGGCCAGCGAGCGGGCCAGATCCGTCCCCTTGGCGGTGATGAACCACAGCCTGCCCGCTTCGGCTTCGGCATAATGCGACATGGGCACAAGCCGCGCGTCCTGGATCAAGCCCAGCATGCCGGAGTTGATGCCGCCGAGCCGGCTCCAGAATTTCTCGACGTGGTCGTCATGATCGGTCATGCTCGCCTCCTGTTCATGCCGGTCCAACACAATGCGCCGGGAAATGTTCCTGAAGATGCATCGGGCTGGAATCTACCCAAGCCGGCGATCATGCTCATGCGATTGTTTGCCGCGAGGCTTCGCCATGCGGATCAGGGCGTGCAGGGCCAGCGCCCCGGCCAGCAGAAGCTCATGGCGGGGCGAGCCTTCCGCCGAGGCGCCGGACGCCCCATCCGTGCCGTTCCCGCCTTCGCCGTTCGGATGCGCTGTTCCGGGCGGAGGCGTGTCCGCCTTGACGGCGCCGCGCAGGCCCATGGGCTGCGGTGCGCCGGCCGTCGTGTCGCGTGCGGTCTGCTGTTCGATCTCGGCATTCAGTTCGGCGCCGGCCAGGATCACATAGGCCGACAGCCAGAGCCAGGTCAGCAGGATCACCACCCCGGCCAGCGTTCCGTAGGTTTCGGTATAGCTGCCGAAATTGCTGGCATAGAGCGAAAATCCGAAGGATGCGGCGATCCAGACGCAGACCGCCAGCGCCGCACCCAGGCTGAGCCAGCGCCATTTCGCCGCCTTGCGGGACGGGCCGAACCGATAGACCACCGCCAGCCCCAGCACCGCAAAGCCTGCAAGGATCGGCCAGGCGATCCACGAGATCGCCGCCTGCACCCTTCCGCCGAGATGCAGCAGATCGGCGGCCAGGGGCAGCACCACGATCAGGCCGATCGCGACGATCAAGCCCATCATCAGCGCCAGCGTCAAGGCGAAGCCGGTCAGGTAGAGCATCGGCAGGCTGCGCGTCTCGTCTTCGTCATAGGCGATGTTCAGCCCCTCGATCAGCGTCATCACCCCTTTCATCGCGCCGTAAACTGCGATCCCCAGGCCCGAGACTGCGACGAGCCCGGTGCCGGTCCCGCCATCGGTGACCTTGACGAGCTGGTCTCGGATGATCGCCGCGGCATCGGGGGGCAGGAAGGCGAATATCCGCTCCATGGTGCTGCCCAGATCGGCGGGATCGAGGATCAGGCCGGAAATCGCCACCAGCGCCGCGATGGCCGGGAAGATGGCGACCAGCCCATAGAAGGCGATACCTGCCGCCACCACGCCGACATGGTCCTCGGCGATTTCGGACCGGACCCGTCGGAATATCTGCCGCCAGCCGTTCCTGGGAATTTCGGCGGGAGTGTCCGCGCCATGGCCCAGATCGTCGGTTGGCCTGTCGGGAGAGATCGGCATGAAAGGCCCTTGTGAGACGCGGATGACTGAATTTCAACGCAAAGGGACGGGCGCGGATCCCTTTCCCGGAGGAACGGCCCGTGTTCGTCCCTTGCGCCGCCCGTCAGCGCGGCTGCGCGCCGCCACCCTCAAGCTCGGCAATGATGGCGCCGCAGAAGGCTTTCAGGTCGTCCGGGCTGCGCGAGGTGATGATGCGCTCGTCCGATACCACCGGGCTGTCGGTCCAGATGCCGCCCGCATTCACCAGATCCGTGCGGATGGACTTGTAAGAGGTCACCTTGCGGTCCTCGACCAGATCCGCCTCGACCAGCAGCCAGGGCCCGTGGCAGATCGCCGCGACGATCTTGCCCTCGTCGTGAAAGCGCCGCACCAGATCGACCGCGCCGGCCTCGATGCGCAGCTTGTCGGGGTTGATCTGGCCGCCCGGCAGCACGATCGCGTCATAGCCCGACGCATCGACCGAGGACAAATCCAGATCGACCTGGACCCTCTGCCCCCAATCCTCGCCCTGCCAGCCTCGAATGCTTTCTCCGTCGGGCGAGGCGATCTCGACCGTCGCGCCCGCCTCGCGCAGCCGGTCGCGCGGCACTTCCAGTTCGGATTGCTCGAACCCGTCGGTGGCGAGGATGAGAATCCTGGCATCGGCCATCTTCGGCATGTCGTCGTCCTTTCCTGTTGCAGGTTTCACGCCTTCAGCAGCATGGGGACAACAACAGGGAAACGGGCGGGATGTTCCTGGCGGCCCGGCCGGCGGACCGGACAAGCCGGCCGATTGCACCGCAAGCCTTCGGCGACCGACCCTTCAGGGCCGGGTGCGGGTCAGGCTGCTTTCGCGGCCAGAAAAGACGTCTTTTGCCCGCCGATCCGGGACCGAACCGCCCGGTCGGGCGCCTGATGCGGCCTCCGGGATGGGCGAGGCCCCCCACCGGCATTGCCTCCGCCCTATCTCAAGTCGCCCCAGAGCACTTGCCAGCCCTCGTTCCCGGGGATGAAAAGCGCCTCCTGAACCTCCAGCCGGGCGGCCCTCTCTCCGAAGGTGCCGATGAAATCCTCAAGATTCATGCGGGCGCCGCCGGGGCCGAAAAACTGTATCTCCTGCTGGAAATAGCATCGGAACCCCCCGGCGTCGGGAGAGCAGGATATCTTGGTGACCGAGACCAGCTCGGATGCAAAGCCCTTTTGCCCCGTCCAGACCGCCGGCATGGTCAGGCACTCGATCCCGCGCGCCGGACTGTTGCCGATGGCCGCGACCCCCTGCAGGCAGTCGTCCTCGATCTGCGAGATCGTCGCGTTCACCTCGCGCACGCGGTCCAGCGCGAACCGGGCGATATCCTCGGCACGCGGCTCGTCCCCGCCGGGATTGCGGCTGTTGTCGGTGATGATGATCGCGCGCCACTCGGCATGTTCCAGAGCCGCCTTGTAAACCGCATCATATTCGGGCAGGCGCTGCATCGCCGCCTCGTCGAGATATTGCGCGGCAGCGGCCCGGACCGCCTCTTTCGCGCCGCGACCGGAGGGGGCATCCGCCAGCAGTTTCCGGAAAGCTTCCAGCACGGCCGGATCGCTTTCGATCATGCTGCGGCGAAGAAAGAGCGGCTGGATGCGGGGCCGGAGGTCGGCACCGAAATGCTCGTGCACCGCCTCGACGACCGGCCCAAGCGCGGCACCGATCCGCCGGGCATCCGCAAGGCCCTGCAACGAGGCCGGCAAGGTATCGACCTCGGCCATCAGCGCGGTCACGTATTCGTCGCTTATCTTCAGGGCAGGAGGCGCGATGCGATCATGCAGCTCTTGCCGCGCGTCAGGCAGGACATCCTCATCCGCGATGCGCCCGGCCAGCCGGAAAAGCTGGTCGAGGGCGCCGTCTTCCCGGCTGCCGGCGGAAAGTCCGGGCAGGTCGCGGTCGATATCGGCCCGCAGGATATCGGTGCGGATCTGACGCGCGCGAAGCGCCAGCCCCGCGTCAAGCCCGGCGATCTGCCGCGCCGAAAGCTCCCGCGCGCGATCCCGGGCCCCGGCCTTCAGCTGCTCGATCCGGGCGAGGGAAGCCGCCGTGCTGGAGAGCGCCTGCGCCTCGTCCAGCGCGGCCTCGGCCCAACGCGAGGATTCCGCCACATCGGTCAGGCGCTTGACCATTTCCCGATAGCCCCTCTGGTGCCCGATCACTTGCGCGCCGGCAAAGCCCACGTCGGCCATGCCTTGTCCCTGCTCGCAATCCTCGCGGATGAAACGGGCCAGCGCCCTGCGCTCCTCGTCGCTCAGAAGGGCGAAGGGCAGGCCGAACACCGGCTCGAACTTCGCGTCGGTGAAGGCCTCTGCCAGCTCGCGCTGCAGATTGGCGATCACCGTCCCGCGCATGTCCTTGCCTTCGGAATAGGGGGTGATCCATTCCTGCAAGACCGCGCATTGCGCCTCGCGCGAGCGCGCCGCCGCCAGCGTTCCCCCCAGCGGTTCGGGAAAGATCACCGGCGGCGTTTCGCCGGCGACGACGGCATCGGCAAGCCCGCCCTCGGACCGCTGCAAGACCAACACACTTGTCTTGGGCCCCGGCGGCGTGCCCGGCATGAGCGAGGCGGCCACGGCGAAATCGCCCGACCGGATCAGCGCCACAAGCTCAAGCCCGCCGGCCGGGGTTTCCGACACCAGATAGGCGCCGGCCTTGGCGAACGGCCCGACCGGGCCGGAACTGTGCCGCCGGACATCGTCTTGCGAAATCTCGAAGGCGCGCTGGCCAAGCGGCAGCATCAGCTGCCATCCGTTCAGCTCTCCCACCGGCGCCAGGACAAGATGCAGCTTGCTGCGCCGCTCCACGGGCAGATGCGCCGGGGCGCCGAGGCGAAGCTCGCCGAAGCCCCCGGCCTGGCCGTTCCGCAGCTCGAAATGCATGGCGATGGCGCCGTTCTGCTGTTCCGCCGTGCCGACCCAGCTGCCGGTCATGCTGTCGGGCAGGGGCGGCACAGCGGCGGGGCCGGCATAGGTCAGGCTGACCTTGTCGCAGCCGCGCATATTGACTGGGCCGCTCAGCGACTGGCCGTCGACGGCGAGGGACAGGCCGTTGATCTGGAACCGCGGGCCGCCGGGGGAAAGGCTGCCGAGCCCGGCCAGCTCCAGCCGCCCCTCGGCGCTTTGCCCGCCCAGTATCGTGCGCTGCTCGGCGGGCACGCCGCCCTGCTGGTTGGCCACATGCACCCGCGCATCCGCCGCGACGCGATCACCGTCGGTCAGGATCACCGCCTCGATCGGGAGCGACAGCGTGGTCTTGCGCTGGCCGCGGCAGATCACCTCTCCTTTCCAGCGCCCGGCCGGCGGGCCCATGGTCGGCGGCACGGGCTCGCTGTTCGCGTCCTCCAGCCGCACGGCCATCCCTTCCGCCGAGGCGCCGAGGAACCTGTCGTTCAGGGCGCAGCCCTCCATCTCGCCCTCGATGACGGCGCCGCCGTCGCGGGTCCTGCCGCTCAGCGCAAGGGCCTCGACGCCCGGCGGGCGCTCGATCCAGTCGCGCGGCTGCAGCCGGAAGCCGTCCGCGCCGCCCCGGCCCATGACCTTGTAGGCGCCCTTGAGCGCATGGCCGCCGGTCCCGATCTCGAACGAAAAGGTGCCCGAGATGATGCCGTTTCCCGCCTGCTCGGTTTCCAGGGTGAACTGCGCGCCGCCAAGCGCATTGCAGGCATAGGTGCCCGACCATCGCCCGGCCAAGGGTTCGGCCAGCGCAAGGGCCGGCCCGAACAGGAACGCGAGGGTCAGAAGGATACGGGCCATGACCTTACTCGGAAACCGATCTTCGGCCATCCTGAGAGGAAGCGGGGACCATGTCGACTTGTCCAAATGGATCAGATTGGTGGTCGGGGCCCGTCATTCGGCAGCGGTCCCGACGGGCGGCCTCGTCGCCTTGTCCTCTGGCCGGCTGCCGGGCGAGGGCAGCACCTTCGCGCCGAGAGGCCAGTTCGCCCGCACCGCGACGCGATGGAAAGCCGGCGCCGGTCGATCCAGAGCTGCCGCAAACCCGGCGCCGGCAAGGGCTGGACCGTGGCCGGCATGGCCCGTCTCCCGAAGGGCCGGGCCCGGTCCTGCTGGCGGCGGGTTTGTTCCGGTGCCTGGCGGTGGTCCGAAGCCTGCGGAACAATAAGCCGCATCACAGGTTATGCACGCATAACGTGTTCGAGGATCGCCCGCTTTGCGTTGCGCTGCCAGAAGCGCAGGCATGGATGCACAAGATTTATTGAGTTATTTCACCGGAATTTCCCAGTCATGCCGCAGGCGTTCTTCCATAAGGCCAGGAGAAGGACGATGCCGCATGCATTCCCGCACAACCCCCGCGCGACGATGATGGCTTGCATACTGGTTGCCGCCTGCTCGCCCCCGGACGCCCGGGATCCCGTCAAGGACCACGACGTGCAGGCATCACCGCCGGGAGAGGTCGAATGCAGCGCCCCCAGCGCGGCGGTCATCGGCTCCGGCCTGGCCGCAACCAACAGCGCCCGCATCCAGGCCGGCCTGCCTCCGGTCAGCGCCAACGCCTTGCTGGCCCGCGCGGCGGCCGAGCATGCCTGCGATATGGCCCGCCGGGGCAGGATGACCCATGCCGGCAGCCGCAGCAGCGGGCCGGCGCAAAGGATCAAGACGCTGGGATATTCGCCCCGGATCACCGCCGAGAACATTGCCGCCGGCCCTTACGGGGTCGATCAGGTGCTGCGGGAATGGAACGGCTCCAGCGGACACCGCGCCAACATCCTGATTCCGCAGGTCCGGCAATTCGGCATCGGCCATGCGACGGGCTCGGATGGCCGGACCCGGTTCTGGTCGGCCATCTATGCCGCGCCCAGCGGAAGATGAAGGGCACGGCGGGGCCATGCCCCCGCACCGCAGGCGGATGAGCGCCATGGAGACCCGGACGCGAGACGCGCATGGGCCGGCGTCCGACCCGCTTCTTCCTGAACAGCTGCCCGGTTTCATCGCGGACAGCAGCGGATGAGCGAGGCCGCGGACATCGGCCAGCGCACACCGGAAGCGGGAAACAGCGGTTACGCCCCCCGGAGGCAGCGCGGGGACAGGGTTCCGATTCCGGCTTGCCTTCGGCCTCACTCCGCGGTCGCTATGCTGGCGAAGCACCGGGCCAATGAGGCAGGCGCGCCCTGGTCGGTCGCCCATTTGGCGACCTCGGCGGCCTCTGACGGATCGGCCATCCCGCCCCAGATGCCGTAGAACATCTGCTTGCCGCCCCGTTCCTGATACAGGAAGTAACCCACGCCGTCCGCATCGGGGATTTCCGCGCCGACGATGGTCCACGCGCCCTGCCGCAGGACATCGTCGACGGCGATCTGCGAAGCGGGGGGCGGCTCGGTCAGCGCGCCGGTGACGAAGGCGCGGAAGGCACTCCTGCCCGCGTCGTCCTGGATGCGGCCGACCCCGTCGCAGACCTCGGAAGCCTGCGCGACCTGCGGGAGGAGAAGAGCGATGGCGATCCACGAAACCTTGAACGAAGGCATGTCCCAATCCTTTCAATGCAATGATCTCTCCGGGCAGGTTACGATAAATTTCCGCCTTGGGGCTGGAAAAACGCGATCCCGGCTTTCAGGATGGATGGGGACGGTGGAAGGATGAAGGAGCCTGGCGATGGATGCTTACGGCCATCTTCGCATTCTCGTCAGCATGATCCTGGGGCTGGGGATCACCCGCGTCCTGTCGGGGCTGTCGCGGCGCATCCAGTCGCCCGCCCGGACCGAGGGCATGCTGGCCCAGACGGTCTGGGCGGTCATCGTCCTGCTGGGCGCGGTGCATTTCTGGTGGTGGGAATTCGGGCTGCGCCGTATCAGCGACTGGCATTTCGGCGCCTATGTCTTCGTTCTTTGCTATGCCTCGCTGCATTTCGTGATGGCGACGCTGATCTTTCCCGACGCGCTGCCCGACCATGCCGAAAGCGAGAGCTTCTTCATGCGCCGCCGCCGCTGGTTCTTCGGCGTCTTTGCCCTGACATTCGGCTTTGACCTGTTCGACACGCTGATGAAGGGCAGCGACTATCTTCATGCGTTGGGGCCCGAATATTTCCTGAGGCTGGCCCTGGGCCTGTCCGTCGCCTTCGCGGCGCTTCGCGCCCGGACCCTGCAAGGCGTCGCGCTGATCGGCGCGGTCTGGCTGGCCTATGACATCAGCTGGATCGTGCGCAGATATGACAGCCTGGGGTGATGGACATGCCCCGGCGCATGCCGCGCGGCCTGCAGCCCGGCGGCGCCTTTCCGCCAGCGCCTGTTTTCGTGATGCAACCTTGCGCCCCGTTGAGGCTATATGTTTCGCTGGATACTGCTTGGAGCACGAACGATGAAACTGGCGCCGATACTGATGGCCGCCTTGGTTGTTGCCGCGACGGGCGCCGCGCCGGTCGCGGCCGATCCCGGGCGGAACAACGGCAAGGGCGGTTTCGCGGGTCATCACGACCATCGCGGCCACAAGGACAAGCCCCGCACGCAGGCTCGCCATGTTGCCGATTGCCCGCCGGGACTTGCCAAGAAGAACCCGCCCTGTGTTCCGCCGGGTCAGGTCGGCAAACGCTATGGCACCCGGGTAGGCGACACGCTTCGCATTGGCAATTACACCTTGATCCGCAACCTGGACCGATACGGTCTGGAGCAGCGCCGGGGGTGGAATTATTATCGGGACGACGACCGGATCTATCGTGTCGACAGCGGCACCCGAAAGATCCTCGCCGTCCTGAACCTGATCGAGGCTTTCTCGAACTGAGAAAAGCCGGGCAAGCCCGGGCCTTGGCGCCAGCCGCCGGCGCAGCGGGCGGCTGACCGGCCCCGGTGGCGGTACGCTGTCCCGGCCCTCTGGATGGCGGTCGCGACAGACGGCCCCGTTCACAAGCAGGATCCTCTCGTCCGAAACGGTTCCGCCGCCCGGCGCCGGTCGCATGAGGCGGATGGCCGAAGGCCACCGAGCCGATGTGACCCTTCGTCCGGACAGGGTTGGCGCAGATAAAGGTGCCCGCAGGGCAGATCGGCCAGCTCCTGCAAAGGACTGAAAGGCGCCCGATCCCGGCCGGCCGGGCGCATGCGCTGCGCGACCCGGTGCGGGGGCAGGTCCTCCATATCGGCCATTGCTGGCTGAACGCCGCCCATCCGCCGCCCCTGGACCGACAGCCCGTCCCGACCGGGGCATGGGCTTACTGTCCGCGCCGCGCCTGGTGGAAGCCTGTGCTCTGCCCCCGCCGATCTTTGGAATGGAGATCGAACCTCCGCAAGGCGATCCTGTGGCCGCATCGGGCAGCTTTCGATGCCGTGCGGGCCGGGCAGCCATTCCGGCCCGGCCCGCCCGACCGCCAGCACAGGAGCACCGCCATGACCTTTCACCCCGCGAAAATCCCGGCAGATCCCGGCAAGCCCGTCGTGCCGGCCCTGATCGAGACGCGGGAACAGGCGCTTCAGGCGGCACGGCAGCTGGCGGCCGGCTGGGCCCCCAAGGCGGCCGAGCGCGACCGCCACCGCATCCTGCCGCATCACGAGATCGCCGCCTTCACCGCCTCGGGCCTTGGCGCGATCACCGTGCCGCGTGACTGGGGCGGGCCGGGGCTGGACCATGTGACGCTGGCCGAGGTGTTCGAGATCCTCTGCGCCGCCGACAGTTCGGTCGGCCAGATCCCGCAGAACCATTTCGGCGTCATCCAGCTGCTCTCCGAGGCGGGCAGCCCGGAGCAGAAGGCGCGCTGGTTCGCCGACATCCTTGCCGGCGCCCGCATCGGCAATGCCGGGCCGGAGAAAAGCCGCAAACCCGTCACCCATAACGCCACCGGGCTGAGCCGCGGCCCCGAGGGCCTGCGGCTGAACGGCCACCGCTTCTATTCCACGGGGGCGATGTTCGCGCATTGGATCCCGACCCGCGCCGCCGACGAGCAGGGCCGCCCGGTCCAGGTCTGGGTGGCGCGCGACGCGCCCGGCGTGCAGGTGGTCGACGACTGGTCCAGCTTCGGCCAGCGCACCACCGCCTCGGGCAGCGTGATCTTTCACGACGTGCCGGTGGCCGAGGACCAGATCATCCCGGTCTGGCAGCGCGCCGAGGTGCCGGGACTGGCCGGCCCCGTCTCGCAGCTGATCCAGGCCGCCATCGACAGCGGCATCGCCATCGGCGCGCTGGACGAGGCGGTCCGCTTCATTCGCGACAAGTCGCGGCCCTGGGTGGATTCCGGCGTCGCCCGGGCCCAGGACGACCCTTATGTCATCAGCGATATCGGGCGGTTGCAGGTCGACCTGTGGGCCGCGCGGGCCGTCCTGCACGACGCCGCGCGCCTGCTCGACGACATCGCCGCGGGCGAAGTCACCGCCGAGGCCAGCGCCCGCGCCTCGGTCGCCGTGGCCGAGGCCAAGATCCTGACCACGGAAATCGCCCTGAACGCCGCAGAAAAGCTGTTCGAGCTGGCCGGCTCGGCCGCGACACGCGAAGGCCCGAACCTGGGGCGGATCTGGCGCAATGCCCGCACCCATACGCTGCACGATCCCGTGCGCTGGAAACATCACCTGCTGGGCAACTGGCACCTGAACGGCGCCCTGCCCGCCCGCCATCAATGGAACTGAGCATGAAGACCGCATCTCCTCCGCAGGGCGTGCATGTGATCGCCTCGGATGCCGAGGCCATCGAGGCCGCCCGCCGCCTTGCCGCCGCATTCGCGCCCGGCGCCTCGGACCGCGACCGCGATCGGCGGCTGCCCTGGCAGCAGCTCGACGCCTTTACCGCCTCGGGGCTCTGGGGCATCACCGTGCCGCGCGAACATGGCGGCGCGGCGGTTTCGGCCGTCACGCTGGCGCGCGTCATCGCCATCGTCGCGGCGGCCGACGGGTCGCTGGCGCAGATCCCGCAGAACCATTTCTATGCGCTCGAGGTGCTGCGCAGCGGCGGCAGCCCGGAACAGCGCGCCTTCTTCGACGGCTTGGCGCTGTCGGGGCACCGTTTCGGCAATGCGCTGGCGGAAATCGGCGCCCGCGACTTCCAGCGCCGCACCCGGCTGCTGCGCCAAGGCGACCGGCTGCTGGTGCAGGGCGACAAGTTCTATTGCACCGGCGCCATCTATGCGCATTGGATCCCGACGCTGGTCGTGGACGAGGACGACCGCCAGCAACTGGTCTTCATCCCGCGCGAGGCGCCGGGCGTCACCGTCACCGACGACTGGGACGGCTTCGGGCAGCGCACCACCGGCTCGGGCTCGGTCGCTTTCCGGCAGGTCGAGGTGCGGCCGGAATGGGTCGTCCCCTTCCAGTCCAGTTTCGAGCGCCCGACGCCCATCGGCCCGCTGGCGCAGATCATGCACGCGGCCATCGACCTCGGCATCGGCCAGGGCGCGTTTGCCGCCACCCTGCCCTTCATCCGCGACCGCGCCCGGCCATGGATCGACGCCGGGGTCGAACCCGCGGCAGACGACCCGCTGCTGGTCGCCGGCGTGGGCGAGGTCTCGGTCCGGCTGCGTGCGGCCGAGGCGCTCGTGGATCGCGCCGGCCGCGCCGTGGACGAGGCCATCGCCGATCCGACGGAATTCACCGTGGCGCAGGCCTCGCTGGCGGTGGCCGCGGCGCGCGCGCTGACGACGACGGCGGGGCTGCTCGCCGCCTCGAAGCTGTTCGAGCTGACCGGCACCTCGGCCACCTTCGCCGAGGACAACCTGGACCGCCACTGGCGCAATGTGCGCACCCATACGCTGCACGACCCGGTGCGCTGGAAATACCACGCCATCGGCAACCACAGCCTGAACGGCGTCAACCCGCCGCGACATGGAGCGATCTGAATGGCCCGCACGGACAAGCGCCTTGGCAAGCATATCATCGTCAACGCCTTCAACATGAACTGCGTGGGCCATATCAACCACGGGCAATGGACGCATCCGCGCGACCGTTCCGCGGATTACATCCGGCTGGACTATTGGACCGGGCTGGCGCGCACGCTGGAGCGGGGCCTGTTCGACGGGCTGTTCCTGGCCGACATCCTGGGCACCTACGACATCTATGGCGGCGGCGTCGACCTGACGCTGCGCGAGTCGGTGCAGCTGCCGGTGAACGACCCGATCCTGCTGGTCTCGGCCATGGCGGCGGTGACGCAGAACCTTGGCTTCGGCGTCACGGTGAACGTCAACCAGGAGGCGCCCTATACCTTTGCCCGCCGCATCTCGACCCTCGACCACCTGACCGGGGGACGGATCGGCTGGAACATCGTCACCGGCTATCTGGACAGCGCCGCCCGCGCGGTCGGGCGCGACGGCCTGACCGGCCACGACCTGCGCTATGACCAGGCGGACGAATATCTCGACGTGCTCTACAAGCTGTGGGAGGGGTCCTGGGACGACGACGCGGTGATCCGCGACCGCGACGCCCGTGTCTATGCCGACCCGGCCAAGGTGCGGCGGATCGTGCATCACGGCCGCTTCTACGACGTCGAGGGCTGGCACCTCAGCGAACCCTCGCCCCAGCGCACGCCGGTGCTGTTCCAGGCCGGCACCTCGGGGCGCGGCCAGCAATTCGCGGCGCGGCATGCGGAATGCGTCTTCATCTCGGCCCCGGACAAGGCGCTGGCCCGCAAGGCCTCGCGCAGCATCCGCGAGGCGGTGGTCGCCGCCGGCCGCCGCCCCGAGGACGTCAAGGTCATCCTCGGCATCAATGTCGTGACCGACCACAACGCCGCCGCCGCGCAGGAGAAGCTGGCTGAATACCGCGCCCATTCCAGCCCCGAGGCGGGGCTGGCGCATTTCGCCGCCTCGACCGGCATCGACTTTGCCCGCTACGGCCTCGACGACCCCATCCCCTATGGCCCGACCAACGCGATCCAGTCGGCGGCGACGCTGGCCGAAAGCCGGGGCTGGACCAAGCGCGACCTCCTGGGCCAGCTGGCGCTTGGCGGGCGCTATCCGCTGGCCGTGGGCGACCCGGCCGAGGTCGCGGACGAACTGGAATCCTGGATCCGCGAGGGCGAGATCGACGGCTTCAACCTGACCCGGCTGGTCACCCCCGAAACCTACGAGGATTTCGCCGACCTGATCGTGCCGGAATTGCAGGACCGCGGCAGCTACAAGACCGGATATGCCCCGGGGACGCTGCGCCGCAAGCTGTTCGGCCAGGGCGACAGGCTGCCCGAACGCCACAGCGCCCAGGCCTTTCGCCCGGCAGCCGCCTTGGCGGCCGAATAGGCTTCTTTCTTGGAAAAATATCCACGGGGGTATGGGGGGAGTCAGCCCCCATTTCCTTTCCCGATCAGCGCGCCCGCAGCCGGCGCACCGCGTAATCGCCGGTGAACTGCACGGCCGAGACCAGCAGGATCAGGATGGCGATGACCACCAGCATCACCGTGGTGTCGAAGCGTTGGTAGCCATAGCGGATGGCCACGTCGCCCAGCCCCCCGGCACCGACCGCCCCCGCCATGGCGGATGCGCCGATCATCGTCACCACCGTGATGGTGAAGCCGCCGATGATGCCCGGCAGCGCCTCGGGCAGCAGGACATGGCGCACGATGTCGAGGCGGCGGCAGCCGATGGATTGCGCCGCCTCGATCAGCCCGGAATCGACCTCGCGCAGCGAGACCTCGGCGATGCGGGCGAAGAAGGGCGTCGCCGAAACCGCCAGCGGCACGATCGCCGCCCAGACCCCGATCGTGGTGCCGGCGACCAGCCGGGTGAACGGGATCAGCGCCACCAGCAGCACGATGAAGGGCACGGCGCGAAAGCCGTTGACCACCGTGCCGACGATGCGGTTCAGCCGGGGCGCCGGAAAGATGCCGCCCGGTCCCGAGGTGACCAGGAACACCGCCAGCGGAATCCCCACCAGCACCGCGATCCCGGCCGAGACCGAGACCATCAGCACCGTATCCCAGAATGCCTGTTGCAGGCGATCAATCATCTGAGGCGTCAACATATCCCAATATCCTTGTCTGATCGGCCAGCGGGGCCAGCGCCTCGGGCGCGACGCCCGGCCCCAGCGCCACAAGCAGCTTGCCGATGGAATGGCCCTGGATGCGTTCCAGCTGCGAACTGACCAGCCGCAGCCGGCCCCGCCCCGCCCCTTGCCCCGTCACGGCGGCAAGCTGGCCAAGGTCCGGGGCGTTGCGGCCCAGAAAGCTCAGCTCGACCAGCGTTTCGTCGCCCGCCCCGTGCCGCTTGTCGCGCAGGCGCTGGACCAGGTCCTCGGGCAGGCCGTGCTGCAGGGGCTGCAGCAGCGCCTGCGTCGCGGCATGGTTCGGCGCGCCGAACACCTGCCAGACCGGGCCCTGTTCGGCGATCCGCCCGGCCTCGAGCACCACGACGCGGTCGCAGATCTCGCGGATCACGCTCATCTCATGGGTGATGAGCACCACGGTCAGGCCCAGCCGCCGGTTGATGTCGCGCAACAGCCGCAGGATCGAAACCGTCGTTTCCGGGTCCAGCGCCGAGGTCGCCTCGTCGCAGAGCAGGATCTCGGGGCGGCTGACCAGTGCGCGGGCGATGCCGACGCGCTGCTTCTGGCCGCCGGACAGGCGCGAGGGATAGGTATCGCCCTTGCCCGTCAGGCCGACCAGCTCCAGCGCCTGGTCGACGCGGCGGGCGATCTCGCCCCCGGGCAGGCCGGCCACGCGCAGCGGCAGCGCCACATTGCCCCGCACGGTCTTGGCCGAGAGCAGGTTGAAATGCTGGAACACCATGCCGACGCGGCGGCGCAGCGCCACCAGCCCTGCCTCGTCCAGCGCGGCGATATCCTCGCCATCGACCAGCACGCGGCCGGTGCTGGGCCGCTCCAGCCGGTTGATGGTGCGCAAGAGGCTGGACTTGCCCGCCCCCGAGCGGCCGATGATGCCGAAGATCTCGCCCGCGCGGATGTCGAGGTCGATCCCCGCCAGCGCCTGCACCTGCCCCGCCGACGAGGCATAGCTCTTGCCCAGGGCTTCGAAGCGCACGGTCCCCGCCTTGCGCAGCGCCGGGGTGGTGGCGGCGGCGGCCGGGGCCAGCTCGGTCACCGCGCTCCGCCGGCCCAGATTTGCAGCCAGGCCCGTCATCAGCCTTGCCACGCGAGGATATACAGCTTGTCGCTGTCGGCGAAGGAATGGCGCACCTGATCCTTGACCGCCTGCGACTGCTGGAACAGCGCGATGAACTGCGCGATGCGCGGGTCATCCTTGTTGTCGGCGCGGGACACGAAGCTGACGGCGAATTGCTTGTCCTCGATGCCGGAATAGGCCAGCCCCGAGGTCGGATCAAAGGCTCCCGCCGCGACGATGAAATGCGGATAGCCCTGCGCCAGATCCACGTCGCCGGTGATGCGCACAAGCTGCGGCCCCTCGACCTCGGTGAATTTCAGCGCCCGCGGGTTCTCGGTGATATCGTCCAGCGTGCCCAGAAAGCCCACGCCCTCGCGCAGCTTGATGAGGCCGGATTTCTCCAGCAGCAGCAAGCCGCGCCCCTGATTGACCGGGTCGTTGGCGATGGCGACGGTGCCGCCCTGCGGGATCTCGTCAAAGCTCTTGTGGCGCAGGGAATAGAGGCCGAGATTGGCCAGGATGCCCTGCCCCACCACCTCGAAATCATAGCCGCGTTCCTTTTCGGCATTCTCGAGGAAGGGCTGGTGCTGGAAGAAGTTCAGGTCGATGTCGCCGCTGGCCAGCGCGGAATTGGGCGTGGTCCAGTCGCTGAATTCGATCACCTCGACCTCCAGCCCCTTGGCCTTGGCCTCCTCGGCGGCGACGTTCACGGCATCGCCATAGGCGCCCGGCACGACGCCGATCTTCAGCGCCTCGGCCGAGGCGGACAGCCCGGCCAGCGACAGCGCGGCGGCAAGGGCGAATGTCACGAGTTTCATTCCTGTCTCCTTATTGGGTCTTGGCCGCTGCCAGCCAGGGCAGCGAGTAAAGCGCCGGGTTATGGGCATTCGAGGCGTCGATCTGGTCGCGCACGGCCTGAGATTGCTGATAGATGCGGATGAAGCCGGCGATCTCGGGATCGTCGGAATTGTCGGTCCGGGTCACGAAGCGGATGGCGAAATGCGTGTCGTCCAGCCCGGAATAGATCAGCGCCTTGCCCGCGAAATCGCCGCGTCCGGCGTTGACGTAATGGGCCGGATAGCCCTGCGCCAGATCGACATCCGACACGGCGCGGACCAGCTGCGGCCCCTCGACCTCGACGAATTCCAGCCCTTTGGGATTGTCGGCGATGTCGTCCAGCGTCGCCTTCCAGCCCACGCCGGGACGCAGCGAGATCAGCCCGGCGGTCTGCAGCAGCGCAAGGCCCCGCCCCTGGTTCACCGGGTCGCTGGCCACCGCCACGCGCGCGCCGTCCGGCAGTTGGTCAAGCCGGTCGTATCGTTCCGAATAAAGCCCGATATTGGGCAGGATTCCCAGCGCGACCGAGGTCAGGTCATAGCCGGTTTCCTGGACGGCATTGTCCAGAAAAGCCTGGTGCTGGAAATAGTTGGCATCCAGATCGCCATTCTCCAGCGCCAGGTTGGGCGTGGTCCAGTCGCTGAACTCGACAACCTCGACCTCCAGCCCCTGGGCCTTGGCCTCCTCGGCGGCGACGTTGATCGAATCGGCAAGCGCGCCGGGCGTCACGCCGATCCTGACCCCGGCCGGCGCCGGGCCGGCCAACAGCATCAGCGCGGCGACCGTAACAGGGATACGCGTTCTCCACCTCGTTGCTGAACTCATGGCTGATCCTCTGCGGTCAAAAAACGATAATTCTGATCGTCTTTTGCTACGCCGCCACTCATCCTGCGGCCATTCCAAAGGTCGTGCTGCTGGGAGAGCATCGTTCTCTTTCCCCTGGCAGCGACGCAGGCTCGGTTCCCCGGCCGGGCATGGAGGAAGCGCGGCAGACCGGCCGCGGCTGTGGCGCCGCGCCAGTCCGGGTCCGGCGGCGCAGGGCCGACCCGGCGAATCCGGCCGGACCCATGGGCGCGTTCTTCCGCGGGACGCCCGAGGCTTCCGCGCCGGGCAGAGAATATCAGTCCCCCAGCCACCGCTCGCATAGCGAATTTTTCCAAATCGGCGGCAGGAAATGCCGGTTTCAGCCCAAATTCCTGTCGCGCCCTAAATCACTATATACTTGGTCGTATTTAAGTGTTTTCCTGAGGCGCGAGAAAGACCGGCATCCGCTGCCCGGCCGTGATATCAGCAAAGGACTCCGACATGAGCATCCCTACTCCCGACAAGATCCGCGTGCTCTGGTTCCTGCCGACGCATGGCGACAGCCGCTATCTTGGCACGGCCGAGGGCGGCCGGGCGGTCAACCTGCCCTATCTGCGCCAGGTGGCGCAAGCCGCCGATTCCCTGGGTTACTACGGCGTGCTGCTGCCCACCGGCCGCAGCTGCGAGGACAGTTGGGTCACGGCGGCGGCGCTGGCCTCGCAGACCGAAAAGCTGCGCTTTCTGGTCGCGGTGCGGCCGGGGCTGCAATCGCCGACGCTGGCCGCGCGCATGACCGCGACGCTGGACCGGCTGTCGGGCGGGCGGCTGCTGATCAACGTGGTCACCGGCGGCGACCCGGTCGAGAACGCCGGCGACGGCATCCACCTGAACCATGCCGAGCGTTACGAGGTGACCGAGGAATTCCTGAACGTCTACAAGGCCCTGCTGGCCGGCGAAACCGTGAACCACCACGGCAGGCACCTGAAGATCGACGACGGCAAGCTGCTGTTCCCGCCGCTGCAGGAAAACGGCCCGCCGCTGTATTTCGGCGGCTCGTCGGAAGCGGCGAACAAGGTGGCGTCGCGGCAGATCGACAAATACCTGACCTGGGGCGAGCCGCCGGCCCAGGTGCGCGACAAGATCGAATCCGTGCGCCGGCTGGCCGCGACCGAGGGCCGCGAGGTCAGCTTCGGGATCCGGCTGCATGTCATCGTGCGCGACACCAATGCCGAGGCCTGGCAGGCCGCCGAACAGCTGATCAGCCGGCTGGACGACGCCACCATAGCCAAGGCGCAGGAGACCTTCGCACGGATGGATTCGGTCGGGCAGGCGCGCATGGCGGCGCTGCATGGCGGGCGCCGCGACAAGCTGGAAATCAGCCCGAACCTCTGGGCCGGCGTCGGCCTGGTGCGGGGCGGGGCCGGCACGGCACTGGTCGGCGATGCCGAAACCGTGGCCGAGCGCATCGACGAATACCGGCGCATCGGCATCGATACCTTCATCCTTTCTGGCTATCCGCATCTGGAGGAAGCCTACAGCTTCGGCGAACGCGTCCTGCCCCTGCTGCCGCTGGACCACCCGCTGCCGCAGGCCAGCCTTGCGGCCAACATGGGCCCCTTCGGCGAGACGATCGGCAACGACCATCGCCCGGCCCCGCCCGCGCCACGTCTTGCCGTAGCCGGAGGCTGAGACCATGACCGCGATCCAGAACCCCCTGCGCATCGTCATTCTGGGCGGCGGCTTCACCGGCGCCTCGCTGGCATGGCAGCTGGCGCGGATGCGGCTGCCGGTGCGCCTGACCGTGGTCGAGCCGCGGCCGGAACTGGGCCGCGGGCTGGCCTATTCCGCCACCGACCCGGCGCACCGGCTGAACGTGCCGGCGCATCGCATGTCGATCGACCCCGAGAACCGCAGCGATTTCGCGGACTGGCTGGCAGAGAATCCGGACCTGCCGGACCCGCAGGCGACGGCGCCGAATGGCGATCTCTATGTCCAGCGCGCGCTGTTCGGCCGCTATGTCGCCGAGCGGCTGGCGCCGCACCTGGCCTCGGGCGCGGTGCGCCATATCCGGGCGCGGGTCAGCGATGTGGCGCATGGCGCGAATGGCGATCTTTTGCTGCTGCTTTCCGACGACAACCGCATCCACGCCGACCTGCTGGTGCTGGCCAGCGGCCATCCCGCCCCTGCCCTGCCCCGGCCCCTGGCCGGACTGGCCGGCAGCAGCCAGCTGGTCGCCGATCCGGGCGATGCCGAGGCGCTGGCCGCCGTGCCGCAGCAGGCGCGGGTCCTCATCCTGGGCGCCGGGCTCAGCGCCGCCGACGCCATCGCCACGCTGGACCGCCAGGGCCATGCCGGGCAGATCACCTGCCTGTCGCGGCGCGGGCTGCACGCCCGTGGCCAGGGCGCGGCCGAGCATGACAGCCAGGCCGATTTCACCGCCCCGCCCGCGCGGCGCGTCTCGGACCTGCTGCGCCGGGTGCGCCATGCCATCGTCGACGATCAGGCGCGCGGCAACGGCTGGCACGCCACCTTCTGGCGGCTGCGGGCACAGGCCCCGCAGATCTGGGCGGCGCTGGACATGACCGAGCGGCGGCGCTTCCTGCGCCACCTGCGCGTCTGGTGGGACGTGCACCGCTATCGCCTTGCCCCGCAGACCGAGGCCGTGCTGGCCCGGCTGACCGATCAGAGCCGGCTGGAATTCGTCGCCGGGCATCTCCTGGACGCGACGAGGCGCGGCGGCGGCGTGGATGTCCGCTGGCGTCCGCGCGGCCGGTCCCAGCCGCAGCAGGCGCATTTCGACCGCATCATCGTCACCACCGGCCCCGCGCAGGACCGATGTATCGACGCCAACCCGGCGCTTGGCGCATTGGCGCGGCTGGGGCTGATCGTGCCCTGTCCGCTGGGCCTGGGCCTTGCCACCACAGAGATTTGCCGGGCACTGGATGCGCAGGGACGCGCCAGCAACCGCATCCTTATCGCCGGCCCGCTGGCCCGGGGCCATCTGGGAGAGCTGACCGGGGCACCGGAATGCGCCTCCCAGACCAGCCAGATCGCGCGCGAGATCGCCCGCCATGCCCTGCTGGGCCCCATCCTGCACCCGGCGGCGACACGACCCGCCGTCGCCGCCGGCCACACGCCGCCTCTGTCCTGACCCTTCGGGACCGCACAGAACAGGAGATCATCATGACCGCCCTGACCATCACCGGCTTTGCCGGCAGCTTTTCCGCCCCCTCGCGCAGCCGCGCCCTGGTCCAGGCCGCCGTGGATCTGGCCGCCGACCGCTTCGGCGCCGTCGGCCATGTCTTCGATCTTGCCGATCTGGGCCCGTCTCTGGGCCATGCTCGCCACATCAGCGACCTCGACCCAGAGGCGCTGTCGCATCTCACCGAGCTGATCCATGCCGATGCGCTGGTGATCGCAAGCCCGGTCCACAAGGGCAGCTATGCCGGGCTGTTCAAGCATGTCCTCGACCTGCTGGATCCCCCCATGCTGGCCGGCAAGCCGGTGCTTCTGGCCGCGACCGGCGGCGGCGACCGCCATGCGCTGGTGATCGAACACCAGCTGCGGCCGCTGATGGCCTTTTTCGAGGCGCAGACCCTGGCCACCGGAGTCTATGTCGCCGACCGCGAATTCACCGGCGGCAAGCTGGCCGACGATGCCGCCCATACCCGGCTGGGCCGGGCGGTGGACCAGTTCGCCCCCTTCCTGTCGCCCTATACCGTCCCCCAGCCCTCCGCCGCGCCCCCGCCGGTGCTGCAGGCCTTCTGAGAGGCTCCCCAGGCATCCCCGCGCAGGACGCGGATCTCGCAGGACTTGGCTATAGTGGTAACGTGCCGCCGATCTTCGCCCATGCCGCGGCCGGGCCCTTGCCGGCCCCGGGACAATCCCGGACCCCTGTTTCGCCCCGGTCCCGACACCCTCCCAACACCCGGATGCTGGTCACGAGCAACCAGTATGCCGCGAAGCCCCAGCTAGTCAGCCCAGATCCGCGGCGCATCGCGCATCAGCATCCGCGCCTCGATCAGGTCGAGGCGTCGGCAGACGGCCTCGGCATTGCCCGCGGTCTCGGCCATCAGCTTCCGCCACAGGCGCAGCGCCGAAACCGGGCTCCAGGGCAGTGCCGCCTGCGCCAGCCAGCGGCGCAACTCGGGCGGCAGGCGGTCGTATTGCGCGATCGGACAGGGCCGGCGGCGGCGGCGCAGCGAGGTGGCAAGGTTGCCGCGCATCAGTGCAGCCTCCGCGCCTCGGCTGCGGGTTCCACGGCGGGGTCGAGGGCCAGGAACAGCCGCACCCCGCCGGTTCCGGCGATGGGCGGGGAACGGTGCAGCAGCGTCGTGACCTCCTCGCCGGGCCACAGCCCGCCGCGCAGGATCGCGGCCTCGCCCGTGCGCATCTCGCCGGCCGGCACGACCTGGCCGCTTTCGTCCTGCAACCCGAACTGCGTTCCCGGCCCCCGATAGGTGCAAAGCAGCCGCGCGGGCATCTGGTCGACATGGAATTTCCGGCAGGCATCCGTGGTCACGGCTTCGAAGCGGAGATGCATCAGCGGATTGCGCATGATCTGCGCCAGCATCAGCGCCAGCGCCCCGATGTCGCTGGCCAGCAGGTCGCGCATCGTCCCGGCGGGCAGCCCGGACAGATCGCAGGCGGCATGGATGCAGTTCTCGACCGCGCGGAAATCCACCAGGGCGCGCAGCGCCGGCATCTGGTCAAGCGGAATGCCCTCGATCCATTCGGCAAAACCGGACGAGAGGCTGCGCCGCCAGATCGCCGCGCCGACCCCCGGCTGGGCAACCTGCTGCAGAACCAGCCCGCTGTCGGATTCGAGGATTTCCCGCGCCTCGGCTTGATCGGGGGATGCTCCTTGCGGAGTTGCGGAAACGGTTTCGGTCATGCAGCGGCTTCTCCTCACCTGTATGGTTCTCTCGTGGACGGGGGCAGCCCTGCCCTTCGTCCTTTCTGTCAGCCGCCGCGCTCAGGCGACGCGGCGCTGGCCCCATTGCGGAAAGGGATCGGGCAATCTCGCCCAGGCCTCGGGCGTGAAGTCCCAGGCGTCGACCAGGGCGTCGTCCAGAGCCTTGGTGATGGCCGCGGGGTCCATGCCCGCACCGATGAACACCAGCTCCTGACGCCGGTCGCCCCAGGGTTCCTCCCAGTTCTTCGCCACTTCGGCGAGGCTGTCGGGATGGGTCGGCCAGCGTTCGCGCGGCACCGAGGCCCACCAGCCGCCCAGCGGCACAACCGAGGAGACGACGCCGGCCAGGCTGAACTCCACCGCCCAGTTCGGGCGGCTTGCGATCCAGAAATGCCCCTTGGCCCGGATCACGCCCGGCAACTCGCCGTTGAAGAGGTCGTAGATCTTGCGGGGATGGAACGGCCGCCGCGCCCGGTAGACGAAGGACGAGATGCCGTATTCCTCGGTCTCGGGCACATGGTCCTGGAACCCGTAAAGCTCTTTCGCCCACATCGGATGCATATGCGCGCGGTCGAAATCGAACAGGCCGGTATCGAAGATTGCATCGGCCTCGACACGGCCGAAATCCGTCTCGATCAGCTGCGCGTCCGGGTTCAGCGCGCGCACGATCTTGCGCGCCCGGTCCAGCCGCTCGGGTCCCGCATCCGTCGCCTTGTTCAGCACGATCACATCGGCAAATTCGATCTGGTCGGTCAGCAGGTTGACCAGCGTCCGCTCATCCTCGTCGCCCAGGCTTTCGCCGCGTTCGGCGATGAAATCGTCGCTGGCGAAATCCTTGGTCAGGTTGATCGCATCGACGACCGTGACCATCGTGTCCAGCCGCGCGACATCCGACAGGCTGTCGCCGTTCTCGTCCCGGAAATCGAAGGTCGCGGCGACGGGCAGCGGCTCGGCGATGCCGGTGCCCTCGATCAGCAGATAGTCGAAGCGGCCCTCCTCGGCCAGCTTGCGCACCCCTTGCAGCAGGTCGTCGCGCAGGGTGCAGCAGATGCAGCCGTTGGTCATCTCGACCAGCTTTTCCTCGGCCCGGTTCAGCTCGGCCCCGTCGCGGACCAGATCGGCGTCGATATTCACTTCGGACATGTCGTTGACGATGACCGCGACGCGGCGCCCCTCCCGATTGTTCAGGATATGGTTCAGCAGCGTGGTCTTTCCGGCGCCCAGAAAGCCCGAAAGGACGGTGACGGGCAGGCGATTGTCGCGGGTTTGCTGGCTGGTCGGCATGGCGTCCTCGTAAGTGTAATGTTATTACGTTACTCCAATAGCCAGAATCACCGGGACCTGCAATGCCGTTTTCAGGCCGGCCCACCCCGGACAGCGAGGAGAGCAGAGCCATGCTGGAAGATGTGACGACCAGCCGCGTCCGGGAGGATGCCTTGTTCGAGGCAGCCGCGCGGCCCTATCTGGCGCAGGTGCGCCAGGCCCTGATGCGATGGGCCGAGGTGGTGTCCCTGGGCCGACTGGAGGATCTGCTGGCGCTTTACGCCACCGATGCCATCCTGGTCCCGACCATGGCGGACGAGATCGGCGGCCATGCCGAGGAACGCCGGGCCTATTTCGAAAGCTTCCTCGCCAATCCCAACTTGCGCTGTCGTATCGACACGCTGCGCAAGCGGATCAGCCACAAGCTGGGCACCGTGGTTGTCGGCGGGCATTACACCTTCACCTTCGAACGCGACGGCGCGGAACAGACGCTGCCGGCCCGCTACCTGTTCACCTTCGAGGAAATCGACGGAGTCTGGCTGATCACCGGGCACCACTCCTCGCGCATGCCATCTTCGTCGTAATTCAAGCACGGAAACACAATGTCGCTCTTTTCCCCCCGTCTCACCGTCGCGCAGGTCGAGGAAGGCCACGCGCTGGCTCCGAAATTCGATGCCGCAGGGCTGATCCCGGTCGTCACCACCGACGCCGCGACCGGCGAGGTGCTGATGATGGGCGTGATGAATGCCGAGGCGCTGGAACGCAGCATCGCAACCGGCGAGGCGCATTACTGGAGCCGTTCGCGGCAATGCCTGTGGCACAAGGGCGCGACCAGCGGATTGATCCAGAAGATCGTCGAGATGCGGATCGACGACGATCAGGACGCGATCTGGCTGCGGGTCGAGATCGCCGGGGGCGCAAGCTGCCATGTCGGCTATCGCTCCTGCTTCTATCGCGCCGTGCCGCTGGGCGGGGACGGTGCGCCACGGCTCGTCTTCACCGAGTCCGAAAAGCTTTTCGATCCGGTTCAGGTCTACGGCGATGCGCCCAATCCCACGCAGCTCTGATGCGTTCTGGATGGCGCGGGCGCTGGCGCTGGCCCGGCGGATGCGCGGCCATGTCTGGCCCAATCCGCCCGTGGGCTGCGTGATCGTGAAAGGCGGCACGATCATCGCCGAAGGCGAGACGCAGCCGGGCGGACGGCCCCATGCCGAGCGGGTCGCGCTGAACCGCGCCGGGGCGGCGGCGCGCGGAGCCACGCTTTATGTCACGTTGGAGCCCTGCTGCCATTGGGGCAGGACCCCGCCCTGCGCCGATGCGATCATTGCTGCCGGGGTGACCCGTGTCGTTGCCGCGATGCAGGATCCCGATCCCCGCGTGGACGGCGGCGGCTTCGCCCGGCTGCGCGCGGCCGGCATCGAGGTGACGATCGGCGAAGGCGCAGCTGACGCCGCCGCGATCATGTCCGGCTTCCTGCACCGCACCCGGACCGGAGAGCCGGAACTGATCCTGACCGAACGGGCGGGGGCGGTCCCCGAGGGCGCCGACGCCCTGCTGGAGACGCGGAGCGGACGGCACGGGCTTCGCCTGCAAGGTTCCCGCCGCATGCCGGACATGGCCTGCGATCTCGGCCCGGATGGCCTTCTGCGCCGCCTCGGCGGCCTCGGCCTGACTTCGGTTGCCCTGTGGCGCGACGACCCACTATCCGCCGCGCTTTCTCCAACGCCTGCATGAGGATTTGGATGAACTACATTCCGCAAACCTATGATGAATGGGAACATTGCATCACCGTCAAATGCGGCATCCCGCTGACCCCGGGCTATGTGGCCGGGCGCATCGCCGCGCTTGAGGACAGGCATGACTTCCACACCCAGAAATTCATCGACCGCTGGGGCGAGGGCCATCACGCGAGGACGCTTGAATGGTTCCGCGCGGCCGCAGGCAAGCTCGCCGCCGGTTGACCCGCATTCATTCAGGAAGACACCATGCCGCAGATTCCGGTCACGATTCTCAACGGCTTTCTCGGCGCCGGAAAGACCACGCTCCTGCAAAGCCTCCTGGTGCAGGCCCGGGGCATGCCGGGCGTGCGGCTTGGCGTCATTGTCAACGAGATGAGCGCGCTTGATGTCGATGGCGCGATCCTCGACACCAGCGAGGTGATCTCGCGCCGCGACCCGCGCTTTGCCGCCATTCCGGCCGGCAGCATCAGCGACGCGCAGGGGCTGAAGCAGTTCGCCGGCGCCGTGGACAAAGTGACCGGCGCAGGCGCCACGCATATCCTGATCGAAACCTCGGGCAGCACCCATCCCTGGCCGCTTCTGGAAGCGATCCGCGTGCATCCCGCCCTGCGGCTGCACGGTTTCCTGTCGGTGGTGGACACGGTGACGCTGGCGCAGGACCACGACCTGGGCCGCGCCATCCTGCCCGCCGCCTCGCACCATCTGGCCGAGGGTCGGCGCGGGATCGAGAACCTGCTGGCCGAGCAGATCATGTTCGCCAGCCGAATTCTGCTGAGCAAGATGGACCGGGTATCCGGCGAGACGCTGCGCACTGTCGCGCAGGCCGTCCATCCGCTCAACCCCTTCGCCGACATCATGGGGATGCAATGGGGCAATGTCCGGCTGGCCGATGTGCTGGCCCTGCCGCCCTATGACCATGCGCGCGTCGCCACCCTGGGCGCCGAGCTGACCGACTGGGACCGCAGCCGCGGCACCGCCTCGATGTCCGGCGCCGAAGGCTACCGGCTCGGCAGCATCGTGATCGCGGACCCCCGCCCCTTTCACCCGCAAAGGCTGTGGAAGGTTTATAACCATTCCCTCGGCACCGGCATCCATCGCAGCAAGGGCTTCTTCTGGCTGCCTTCACGCGACAGGCTGCAACTGCTGTGGAACCAGACCGCCGGCAGCATCGGGTTGGAGATCGTCAATTACTGGAAAGTCGCGGCGCTGGAGGACGAAAGCCTGAACCTGCTGCCCGAGGAACGGCAAGAGATGCGCCGGCGCCTTGAAGGCATGTCGCCCGAGTTCGGCGACCGGCGCTGCCGGCTGACCGTGATCGGGGATCGCGACGGGCTGGCGGACTTCTCCGATGCGGTCAGGGGCTGCTTCTGCACCCCTGCAGAGGTCGCGGCGTGGAGGGCGGGCGAAGCCTTCGACGATCCCTGGCCGGCAAGCACGGCGCGATTGTCGCAGCGATAGACCGCCCGGCCCGGCGTTGCGCCTGTCACCCCGGCCGCGACGTCCTGAAACGGTCGCGATAGTCGCGCGGCGTCAGCGAAAACCGGCGCAGGAAGGCCTTGCGCAATTGCTCGTCCGAGGTGAAGCCGCAGCGGAAGGCAATGGCCTTCAGCGGCAGGTCGCTGTCCAGAAGCAGCGCCTTGGCCCGTTCGCAGCGCGCGCCTTCCAGATAGCTGGCCGGAGTCGTGCCCAGTTCGGCGGCGAACAGACGGGTGAAGTTGCGCGGGCTCATCCCGGCGCGGGCGGCCATGTCGGGGATGTGCAAAGGCTGGTGCAGGTTGGCCAGCAGCCAGGACTGGATGTCCCGCATCCCCGGCGGGCCGCGCATCTGGCTGGTCAGGGCGGCGCTGAACTGCGACTGCCCTCCCGGCCGCTTGAGATAGATCACCAGGTCGCGCGCCACGGCCAGCGCCAGGTCGCGGCCGAAATCCTGCTCGACGAAGGCCAGCGCCAGATCGATCGCCGCCGTCACCCCGGCCGAGGTCCACAGGCTGCCGTCCTGCACGAAGATCGCGTCGGCATCCACGCGGACCCCGGGAAAGCGGCGCTGCAACAGCTCGGCCACGCTCCAATGCGTCGCCGCGCGGCGTCCGTCCAGGACCCCCGCCGCGGCCAGGAAGAACGACCCCGAGCAAAGGGCCGCGAAGCGTTCCGCCTCGAAGGCCCGCCTGCGGCACCACTCCACCAGCCCGGCTTCCCGCGCCAGCGCCGCCTGGATGTCCAGCGCACCGGCGACCATGACCGTGGCCAGCGGGCCGGTCTCGGGCAATCCGGTTTCGGCGGCAAGCG
Source organism: Paracoccus sp. J55 (assembly GCF_000513975.1). Lineage (NCBI taxonomy): Bacteria > Pseudomonadati > Pseudomonadota > Alphaproteobacteria > Rhodobacterales > Paracoccaceae > Paracoccus > Paracoccus sp. J55. Next base: position 126,068 of record NZ_AZVA01000007.1, on the reverse strand, counting down.
TGATCGGCGTATCCGAGGGGATGGCGCCGGGCCGGGGCGCGGTCAGCACGATGTCGTAGCGGCGCGGATCGCCCCGCTCGGCCAGATGGCGGTTGGCATAGCTGAGCACATTGACCGGCCCGACCGCCTCCATCGACTTGAAGCCGGGATAGATGACGATATGCACCCGGTGGCTGTCCCTGCCGGGCGCGGCTGGCCCCTGCCCTGTCATTCGCTTCCTGTCCCTTGGCCTGAACATCGGGAACCCTGTCCGAAATCGACCGGCCGGACAGGTTCCTGCAGCATCAGTAACGTAATAACATTACGTGATTGGATGCAAGCCGAGGAGACTGTCCGAGATGAAAACCCGCGCCGCCATCGCCTGGGAACCGAACCGCCCGCTGGAGATCGAGGAAATCGACCTTGAAGGCCCCAGGGACGGCGAGGTCCTGGTCCGTATCGTCACCACCAGCCTGTGCCATACCGACATGTTCACCCTGTCGGGCAAGGACCCCGAGGGGTTGTTCCCCGCCATCCTCGGCCATGAGGGCGTCGGGATCGTCGAAGAGATCGGCCGCGGCGTCACCTCGGTCAAGCCGGGCGATCATGTCATCCCGCTCTACATCCCCGAGGATCCGGACTGCCCCTATATCAGGTCGGGCAAGACCAACCTGTGCCAGACCATCCGCGAAACGCAGGGCCGCGGCGTCATGCCCGACGGCACTTCACGTTTCTCCTACAAGGGCAAGATGATCCATCACTACATGGGCACCAGCACCTTCAGCGAATACACGGTTCTGCCCGAGATCTCGGTGGCGAAGATCTCGACCGAGGCGCCGCTGGCCAAGGCCAGCGTCATGGGCTGCGCCATTCCGACCGGCATGGGTGCGGTCAGGAACACCGCCAAGGTGGAACCCGGCGCGACGGTGGCGGTCTTCGGCCTGGGCGCGGTCGGCATGGCGGTGATCCAGGGGGCGAAGATGGTCGGCGCCGGCCGGATCATCGGCATCGACACCAACCCGAACAAGTTCCCGCTGGCCCGCGGCCTTGGCGCGACCGAGTGCATCAATCCCGCGGATTTCCAGCAGCCGATCCAGCAGGTCGTCATCGACATGACCGGCGGCGGTGTAGATTACTCCTTCGAGTGCATCGGCAACGTCAATGTCATGCGCTCGGCGCTGGAATGCTGCCACAAGGGCTGGGGCGAATGCACGGTGATCGGCGTCGCCGGCGCGGGCGAAGAGATCGCCACCCGGCCCTTCCAGCTGGTCACCGGCCGGGTCTGGCGCGGCTCGGCCTTTGGCGGCGTGCGCGGGCGCAGCCAGCTGCCCGGCATGGTGGACGAATGGCTGCGGGGCGATTTCGACGTCGATCCCTATATCACCCACAACATGACGCATGAGCAGATCAATACCGCCTTCGACCTGCTGCATGCGGGCGAGTCGATCCGCTCGGTCATCCATTACCAGCCGCAGGAAACGATGCGGGTGAACAACCTGCCGGGCAAGATCGTCCCGGCGTGAGCGGATGAGGCAATCCCCGGACATCCTGCATATCCGGGGTTCGCCTGCGCCCGAAGCCGGCCGGCGGGAATATCATCGCGCGATGTCCTGCCCGGAGCTAGGGGGACGGAACCATGCCGTTCAGATAAAGCGACAGGGCATGCGCCGCCGCCCGGGCCTCGACATCCAGGGTCGCGCGTTCCGTGGCTTCATCGACCAGGTGGGCCTTGGGGCCGCTTTCTGCGCATCCTCCAAGGAGCGCGAGAATAAGGACGGTGCTGGCAATTCGCATTGGCGCTCTCTTGTCTGGTTGAATGTTTGCTGCCGCTACCGCAGCTGTCGCCGGATACCGAAGCGGCGCCGTCCCGTAGGAGCAACTTCGCCGCTTATTCGTCAGAACACCAGCGAACGATGCATCTGCGCCCCGGCCCAAGCCCCGGCCCCCACGGCAAGCGAGACCGAATGCGGCACCCGCGCCGCATCGCCGCAGGCGAAAGCGCCGGGCACCGTGGTCTCCTTCGCCGCATCGGTGCGGATCTGGGTGCCGAAAGGGGTCTCCTCCAGTTCGCAGCCCAGGCTTTCGGCCAGCGGCGAGGCCGGGACATTGCGGCCGGCGGTGAACAGCCCGGCAAAGCCCAGGCGGCGCCCGTCGGCCAGCACCACCTCGGCCTCGCCGTCCAGCCGCACGACCGGCGCCGTCTCGACCCCGACGCCCCGGGCGGCAAGGTCGGCCAGGGCCGCCGCATCCGGCGTCACCGCGCCGTTGGTGAACAGCGTGACCTCGCCCCATTCCGGCAGAAGCTGCGCCTGGTGCAGCGCCATCGGCCCGCTGGCCAGCAAGCCGATCCGGCCGCGGTCCAGTTCGTAGCCGTGGCAATAGGGGCAATGGAACACGGTCCTGCCCCAGCGCTCCGCCAGCCCCGGAATGTCCGGCAGAATGTCGCGGACGCCGATGGCGAAGAGCAGGCGCCTGCCCTCATGGCCGGAACCGTCCTCCAGGGTAACGCGGAACTCCTCTCGTTGCCCGGCGGCATCGACGGCTGTCGCGTCGATCCAGGTCAGGCTCGGATAGCGCAGAAGCTGCTCGCGCGCGGTCGCCCAGATCACCGCCGGGTCGACGCCGTCCTGTCCCAGGAAGCCATGCGAATGGCTGGCGAAGCGATTGCGCCGCCGGCCCGCATCGACGATCAGGACCGAGCGTCGCGCCCGCAGAAGCTGCAGCGCCGCGGCCATCCCGGCGTAGCTGCCGCCAATGACGATGACGTCCTGTTTCATGACACTCTCCTTGTCCTGCCGGGCCCCGGCCCCGGGCGGCCCATCAACCGAAGGGCCTGCCGCCCTGCTTGAATGCCTGGAACGCCATGGCGAGAAACGGCTGAGGCTTGCCCGAAAGCGCCTCGAATTCGGCGCGGATGGCGCCCTCGTCGAGATTGGTGCCGATGATCACCAGCCGGCTTGCGGCCTGCTCCTGCGGCCAGCCCTCCAGCCGCATGATCGGATAGAGCCGATGCTGCACGGCATGGATCAGCGCCGGCGCGGAAGGATCGTCCTGAAGCGCGACCAATCCCTTGATCCGCAAGAGCCCGTTGCCCGGCGTCGCGGTCAGCCGGACGAGGAACTGCCGCAGCGCGCGCTCATCGACCGGATCGTCGCGGACAAGCGGGATGGCGACGACGTTCCCATGCCGGTTCAGGTCGTGGAAATGGCCGCCATGGCCATGACCATGGTCATGGCTCGCTTCCGCCGCCAGCCAGGCCTCGACCCCCTCGCCCTTGCCGAAAGCGGAATAGCTGGCAGGTTCGAGCAGCGCGGCCGGTCGGAACGACGGATCGGTTCCGTCATGAATCCTCAGGCCCGGGTTGAGCCGCTTTAGCTTTTCCGGCCAATCGCCCGCCGGTGCCACGTCGGTCCTGGTCAGAACGGCATGATCGGCGAAGGCGATCTGGCGAAGGCTTTCGGGATGGCTGTCCAGTGCCGCGCCGATGCCCTGGACATCCACGACCGTGATCACGCCCGACAACCGAAAGGCCCGCGCCACCGCGTGATCGCGCAGCGACATGGCCGCCACCCCGCCGGGGATCAGGCTGTTGATGATCGGCGCCGGATCGGCCAGCCCCGTGGTCTCGACGATGACGCGCGAAAATGGCGGCAGGCTGCCATCGCGGCGGCCCACGAGCAGCTCATCCAGGGATGAGCGCAGGTCGCTGCCGACCGTGCAGCAGATGCAGCCGGTGGTGGTGACCACCGGCCGCTCCCGCCCCTCGCGGACCAGATCGTGATCGACGGATACCAGGCCGAACTCGTTAATGATCAGGGCCGTGTCGTGAAAGGCGGGATTCTCGAGGATGCGGTTCAGCAGCGTGGTCTTGCCCGCACCCAGAAAGCCGGTGAGGAGGAAGACGGGAAGCTGTTCGATGGTTCTGCCGGGTTTCATGCGGATATCCTCGCCTCGATCTTCGGTAAATCCTTGGCCGGATGCGGCAGCCGTGGCCGAACCAGGGCGGCAGCCAGTTGATAGGCCCGCACAGGGCCGATCATGCCGCCCGACACGCCGCGCGGCTGGATGCTGCGGCGCGCCCTCATCCGCCTTGCCCCACAAGCGGGGGATCTTCGACCGCGATGCCAAGCCCCAACAGCTCGTCGCGGATACGGTCGGCCGTGGCGAAATCGCGGCCGGCGCGGGCGGCGGCGCGTTCGTCCCGCAGCGCATCGATGCGGGCCACGTCTTTCTGGCCCGTCTGGCACGCGGCCAGTTCCGCCTGCCAGTCGCGCTCGGTCCTTTGCAGCAGGCCAAGCTCCGCCCCCGCCTCGACCAGGGCGGCGACATAGCGCGGCCTGAGTTCGGGATCGACCGAGCGCGCCGTGGTGGCCAGCACGAAAAGCTCGGCCAGCGCCGCCGGCGTGTTCAGATCGTCGTCCAGCGCGGCGCGGAAACGGGCCAGCAGCGGGCTGTCCCGGCACAGCCGCAGATCGCCCGGCCCGTCGCCGATGGCGACGTAAAGCCGGGAAAGCGTCCTGACCGCCTGCGGCAGCGTTTGCGCCGTCCAGCCGAGTGGCTGCCGGTAATGCGCCGAGAGCAGCGCCAACCGCACCGCCTCGCCCGGCGCCTGCCCCAACAGGTCGCGCAGCAAGAGCACATTGCCGAGCGACTTCGACATCTTCCGCCCCTCGACCGTGACGAAGCCGTTATGGATCCAGAAGCGCGCGCGGGTGCCTTGCGCGATCTCGTTCTCATGGTGCGGGAATTGCAGGTCCACGCCTCCGCCGTGGATGTCGATGGGATTGCCCAGGTGATGCTCGATCATCGCCGAGCATTCGATATGCCAGCCGGGCCGCCCCCGGCCCCAGGGGCTGTCCCAGCCGGGCTGGGTGGCGTCCGAGGGCTTCCACAGCACGAAATCCGCCGGATCGCGCTTGAAGGGCGCGACCTCGACCCGCGCGCCCGCGATCATTTCGTCGCGCTTGCGCCGCGAGAGCATGCCGTAATCGGCAAAGGAGGGCACATGATAGAGCACATGGCCCTCGGCCTCATAGGCGTGCCCCGCCGCCAGCAGGCGCCGGATCAGGTCGATGATCTGCGGAATATGATCCGTCACCTTCGGCTCGATGCCGGGCGGCCGCACCCCCAGCGCGGCCATGTCGGCGTGATAGGCCGTTGTGAACCGTTCGGTGATTGTCCCGATCGGAACACCCGCTGCGGCCGCAGCCGCGTTGATCTTGTCGTCCACATCCGTCAGGTTGCGGGCATAGATCACCCGGCCGAAATGCCGTTCCAGCACCCGCACCAGCACATCGAAGACCACGGCGGGGCGGGCATTGCCGATATGGGCGTAGTCATAAACCGTCGGGCCGCAGACATACATGCGGACCTCGCGCGGATTGCGGGGGACGAAGGGCTGTTTCTCGCCGCCCAGGCTGTTGGTGAGATATAGGGTCATCTGTCGTCTTTGTGTGGAAAATGCCGGATCGGTTGCGCGGGGACGGGCCTCAACAGAGGCATTTGTCGGCATCGCAACAGGCCAGATCGTCCAGATACATGTTGTTGGCGCGATAGAGTTCCAGCGCCGAGGTGTCGGCACCGAGCCGCCCGGCGATGGCGCGGGCGACCACGGCGAAACGCTGGCGGAACTTGTAGATGAAGCAGAAGAGATGGCCGTTATGCGACACCTCGGGCCCGACCAGGAACAGGCCCGGCAATTCGGTGGATTCGTCCTGTGGCGTCAGCAGCGGCAGGCCGGTTTCGTCATAGTCGAACCAGCCCGAGACCGGCGCCGTGCCGCTGGCAAAACCCGTGGCCAGAATCGGCGCATGGGACGAAAGCCAGCTGCGCCCGTCGCCCGCAAGGATGCGGATGCCGCCCGGCTCCTCTTCCAGCGCGACGACCTCGGCGCCGTCGGTCAGCGTGATGGCGCCGCCCTTCATCGCCACGTCCAGCCGCTGGCGGGTAAAGGGCGACAGGGCGCGGCTGGGATCCTTGTCGCCGTCCTGCCAGGGCGCCGCCCCGCGTTCCAGCACCGTCACCCGCTTGCCCGCGCGGGCAAGGCCAAGCGCCGCGTCGATGCCGCTTTCATAGCCACCGATGACGAAGACCTCGTCGCCCGGCACATCCTGCCAACGGCCGACCGCGGCGTAGTGGCGGGCATGTTCCGCACCGATCAGGCCGCCATCCGAAGGGGTGCCGAACTGGCCGCAGGCCCAGATCACGAAATCCGCGCCGATCTCGCCGCAGCCCGTGCGCAGGGCGAATCCCTCGCCATGCGGCTCCAGCCCCAGCACCTCGATGCCGCATGCGACGTTCAGCCCGAAGGCCAGCGCCGCCTGCTCCAGATATTGGGCGTAGCGCCCGCCGTCGGGATGTTCGCGCTTCAGCGACCAGCCGGGCGAGCTGTCATAGCTGATCGCGTTCAGGTCGGTCAGGCCGAAGACATTGCCGGGAAAGGACGGCGTCAGCAGCCGCGTGCCCGAGGGCCAGCGCAGGAAGCTTTGCCCGATCCGGCCGCGTTCCAGCACCCAGACATCGGGGATCGCCAGGTCGCGCAGCACCCGCGCCACGCCCAGGCCCGCCGGCCCCGCCCCGACGATGGCCACGGTGACGTGATCGGGGATGCGACGGTCTTCGGACAGGCTCATGGCGTCACCTCGGCGGAAAGATAGCCGACGGGCAGCACATGCTCGGACACGGCAACGGAGTTCAGGGCGGAGAAGAGATCCCGCAGCTCGGGATCGGTGAAGTCGCGCAGGATCAGCACCAGTTTCGAGCGGCGATCCTCGCCCTGCCAGTCGGTCAGCAGGACCGGCGGATGAAAGATGTGCTGGACGCCGTGGACCACGAAAGGATGCGGCACGCCCTGCAGGTGGATCAACCCCTTGAAGCGCAGCAGATCGGCGCCGCGCTGCGCCATCAGCATCTCCATCCAGAGATCGAAGGCCGTGGCCGAAATCGGCTCGTCGATCACCCAGGAGACCGAGCGGATCGCGTCCAGATGCCTGAGGGCGTCAAGATCGGCCAGCTTCGGAACCGGAACGGCCTCCTGCCGCAGCCAGCCCTGCGCCTCGGCCGACTTCATCGTCGGATCGAAGTGCCCCAGCCCGGTCAGCCGCCGGGGATCGATCCGGCCCTGCAACGCGATCTGGACCGGCGCAGCGGAGTTCAGCGCCGCGATTTCGCGGCGGGCGGCGGGCTCGTCGGCCTCGGGCAGGTCGGTCTTGGTCAGCAGGACAAGATCGGCCAGGGCAACCTGGCGCCTTGCTTCCTCGTGCCGGCGCAGGGTGTCCGGCCCCGTCGCGGCATCGACCGTCGCCACGACGCCATCGGTCACGAAACGCTCGGACAGGTCCATGCTGGTCAGCAGCGTGTGCAGGATTGGCGCCGGATCGGCCAGCCCGGTGGTCTCGATCATCACCCGCTCGAAGTCCAGCTCTCCCGCCTCGCGCCGTTCCGCAAGTTCGACCAGCGTGTCCAGCAGATCGCCCCGCAAGGCGCAGCACATGCAGCCCGACTGCAGCAAGACCAGAGTCTCGGTCGTCGAGACGACCAGTTCGTGGTCCAGCCCGATCTCGCCGAATTCGTTGATGATGATGGCCGTGCGGCCGAAATCGCGATGGCGCAGCAGCCCGTTCAGCACCGTGGTCTTGCCGCTGCCAAGAAAGCCGGTCAGCAGCGTGACGGGAAGAGGCGTCGGGGAAGGGTCCGTCATGCCCGCCCCGCCCTTATCCGGCCCTGGCGCTTGGGGACGGCGGCGGCATCCCGGCAATCGGCGCAAGTTCCCTGCAATTCGATGACGCGACGTCCGACCTGGAAGCCCAGCGAAGCCGCGCGTTCGGAAAGGACCTCGGCAAGGCCGGCCAGTTCCAGTTCCACCGTGGCGCCGCAGCTGTTGCAGAGAAAGAAGAGACCGGCATAGCGATCCTGTGGATGCGCCGAGGGGACAAAGGCGTTGCGCGTCTCGATCCGGCTGATGAACCCCTGCTCCAGCAGAAAGTTGAGCGCCCGATAGGCGGTCGGCGGGGCCAGGGGCCGGCCCAGCCTGTGGCCCAATGCCCGCAACAGCTCGTAAGCTCTGACGGGGCCGTCGAATTTCAGCAATACCTCAAGCACCGTCCGCCGCAGCGGCGTGAAGCGGACGCCCCGTTCGGCGCAGATGCGCTCGACCGCTTCGATGCTCAGGGTGTGAGCAGGACTGGGACCGGACCCCGACATGCAACTGCCTCGCCAATGGATGAACGTAATGTTATTACGTTACCAAAACGCGCGCAAGCCTCGCCGGCATGAATGGCCCGCGGCCGGATCAAGGCGGACCCCGCAGGCCGCAACCAGCTTGATTGGCAACCCCTCTGGTCCTGTCGGGTAGACGCGCCGGGATCGGCGCAGTTCAGAACGGCGTCTGGAGCAGGCGCAGCGCCGTCGAGAAGGCAAAGATCGCCACGAGACCGCCGAGGACGATCTCGACCAGGCTGGCAAGGACCGGCGCGCGACCAAAGGCCGGCAGCGAGACATGCACGCCGCGACGCAAGCCGACCGCGACGACCGCGGCAAGGCCCGTCACCATCATGGTGCCGATCCCCATGGCATAGACCCCGGCGATCCCGACGGCGTCCAGACCGAACCGCCAGGTCAGGATCAGCAGGAACAGCGCCCCGGTGCAGGGACGCAGGGCCACTCCGGCGACCAGCGCGGCAGCTTCGCGCCACGAGCGGGTCGCCAGAACCTCCTGGGCATCGGGGACATGGGCATGGCCGCAGCCGCAGGTTTCGGAATGCGCGTGACCGTGCCGATGCCGGCCGGCGGCCAGCCTGCGCAATCCCCGCCAGCACAGGATCACCCCCAGCAGGGCGATCGCCGCGGCCGAGAACGGTTCGAGACTGGCCGAGGCGCCCTCGACGCGGTCGCGCGCGCCGCCGAAGATCCAGACGCCGACATAGACGAGGACCACCGCCACCGTCGCCTGCGCAAGGCTGGTGATCGCGGCCAGGCTGACCATGCGCTTCATCGGCACGTCGGTCGCGACCCCATAGGCACCGATCAGCGCCTTGCCGTGTCCCGGCCCCAGCGCATGCAGGAAACCATAGGCGAAGCAGATGCCCAGAAAGGTCGTGACCGCCCCGGCCTCGCCGCCCCGCAGGGCGCGCAAGGCACGCGCCAGCGCGTTCTGATAGTCGCGCTGCCAGCCCACCGCCATCCGGGCGACTCGGTCGTCCAGCCCGGTCCAGAAGACCAGGCCGGCGGCCACCGCAAGAGCCAGCAGGGTGACGGGGATCACCTTGCGCATTCCAGCCTCATGTCGTCAGCGAAATCGCCGCCCACATCGGGATATTTGCCCTGATCCATGATCTCGTCATTGGTCAGCTTGGCCAGTTCGTCGCCATATTTGCGTTGCGCGGCGGCGATGTCGGCCTTTTCGATCTCGATCCGGCAATCGTCCCGGCCGTTGATCCGGGGGGCTCCGGCCAGGTCATAGAAGGTGTAATAGGTCGGATCATAGACCTGCGCCTCGATCCGCTCGTCCTCGGGCCTGATCCGGTCCAGAAGCGCACGGATATGGGTCACGATGATCCGGCCCTGCTGATAGCGCACGGCAATGTCCAAAGGGCCGGACAGCGCAACCGGCTTGCCGTCACGGGTCAGATAGAGGTCGCCCGCGAAATCCTCGGGCCAGTCGCTGAACATGGCGGTGAGGCGGGCGATCTCGTCATCCGTCAGCACGCCATCGCCGTCCTTGTCCATCTCCATGTCCTCGACCATCAGCATCGAGGAGAAATCGTCGAAGGCCCAGACCACGCTGACGGCGCCCAGCCTGCCCTCACCGTCGAAGCGGAACGTCAGCCCGGTGTCGATGAAGACATGCGGATGCGCCTCGGCCTTTCCGAGCGAAAGGACCGACAGCAGACACAGTGTAGCAAGCCCGAGACAGCGCATGGAGCCTGCCTTATGCGCTGGCGTCCGCCTGGACAAATCACAAAACCGGCGTCTCGGCAGTTCCCCGCCGGAGTCTCGGCCCGCTTTCACGTGCCGTGCCACCCTCTCGGACGGAAGCGGAGGGTTGTTGAACCTCGTCTCTTGCCGTCGCAGTTCGGTAATGTAATAACATCACGCAAATTCGAGTCTGTCATGCAGCGACGCCCGGAGCCGCCTGAAATGAACCCCCGCACGGCCGATGCCTGTATCACCTTCGAGGATCTGACGGTCGGCTATGGCAGCCATGCCGCTGTCCATCACCTGAACGGCCCGGTTGCGGCCGGCGCGCTGCTCGCCGTGGTCGGGCCGAACGGATCGGGCAAGTCCACGCTGGTCAAATGCATCACCGGGCTGCTCAATCCGCTCAGCGGCAGCTGCCGCATCGCGCCGCGGACCAGCCTGGCCTATCTGCCGCAGCAATCCGAACTGGACCGCAGCTTTCCGGCGCGGGTGGTGGACCTGGTCGCGCTTGGCCTGTGGCGCAAGCGCGGCCTGCTGGGCCGGCACCGGGCCGAGGATCGCAAGGCCGTGGCGGATGCATTGCGCGCCGTAGGGCTGGAGGGCTTCGAAGGGCGTCCCATCGACAGCCTGTCGGGCGGTCAGTTGCAGCGCGCCCTGTTCGCCCGGGTGCTGGTTCAGGATGCCGATCTGATCCTGCTGGACGAGCCCTTCAACGCCATCGACGAAAAGACCATCCGCGACCTCATCGGCCTGATCCTGCACTGGCATGGCGAAGGGCGCACGGTAGTCGTGGTCGTCCATGACCTCGACCTGGTGCGGGCGCATTTCCCGCAGGCGCTGCTGCTTGCCCGCCGTCCCATCGCCTGGGGACCCACCGCCAAGGTCGTCACGCCCGCAAACATGCAGCGCGCCCGGCAGTTCCAGGAAGCCTGGGACGAGAAGGCGCCCTGGTGCGAGCCGTCCCCCGCCCCGGCCAGAGGCGCTGCGTGATGTTCGACTGGGTCGTGGCGCCTTTCATGGAATTCGCCTTCATGCAGCGCGCGCTGGCGGGGGCGCTCTTGCTGTCGCTCTCGGCCTGCCCGGTCGGCGTCTTCCTGATGCTGCGCCGGATGAGCCTGACCGGCGACGCCATGTCCCACGCCATCCTGCCGGGCGCGGCGGCGGGCTTCCTGCTTTACGGGCTGGAGATCGTGCCGATGACCATCGGCGGGCTGATCGCCGGTGCCATCGTGGCGCTTGGCGCCGGCGCTGTCGCACGGCTGACGGTGCAAAAGGAGGACGCCTCGATGGCGGCCTTCTACCTGGTCTCGCTGGCCATCGGGGTCGTCATGGTCAGCCTGCGCGGCTCCAGCGTCGATCTGATGCATGTTCTGTTCGGCACGGTGCTGGCGCTGAACGACGATGCATTGCGGCTGATCGGGCTTGTCGCCGCCGTCACGCTGGCGACCACGGTGCTGCTGTGGCGTGCGCTGGTGGCGGAATGCCTCGATCCGCTGTTCCTGCGTTCGGTCTCGGGCCTGGGGGGCGTGGTGCACTTCGCCTTCCTGGGGCTGGTGGTGCTGAACCTGGTCGCCGGGTTCCAGGCGCTTGGCACGCTGCTGTCGGTCGGGCTGATGATCCTGCCGGGCGCTGCGGCGCGGTTCTGGGTGAACACGACCCTCGCGATGTGCGTCGTCTCGGTCGGGATCGGCATCGTCTCCTCGCTGGGCGGGCTCTTGCTGTCCTATCACGCCAGCCTGCCCTCGGGTCCGGCGATCATCCTCTCGGCAGGGGTGGTCTATCTCGTCTCGCTTCTGGCGGGGCCGCGCGGCGTGCTGCGGCCCGCCCTGCCCCGCCGCCACCACCGGACGGCCTGACGCCATGAAAGGATATCCCATGAAAGACTGGCTCTTCCGCATCGCCGCCTGCTCGGCAATCACGCTTTCTTCCTTTGCGGCTGCGCAGGCGGAACCGCTGGACGTGGTCGCGACCTTCTCGATCATCGGGGATTTCGCGGCAGAGGTCGGCGGCGATCGGATCAGGCTGAACGTACTGGTCGGCCCGGATTCCGACACGCATGTCTATGAGCCGCGCCCGGCCGACGCGATCGCGCTGGCCGGCGCCGATGTGGTGCTGACCAACGGGCTGGAGTTCGAGGGCTTCCTGACCCGCCTGATCGCCGCCAGCGGAACCGATGCCGCCGTCGCCACCCTGACCGACGGGGTTGAGACCATGGAGGAGCCGGGCGGCGGCCATTACCACTATATCGACGGCAAGGCGATCTTCCATGCCGGCGCGCATGATCCCCATGCCTGGCAATCGGTGCCGAATGCCAAGATCTATGTGCAGAACATCGCCGCCGCCTTCTGCGCCGCCGATGCCGAGGGCTGCCCCGCCTATGAGGCGAATGCGGCCCGCTATGCCGGCGAACTGGACGCCCTCGATACCCAGATCCGCAGCGCCGTCGCCGCCCTGCCCGAGGACCGCCGCACCGTGGTGGTCGCCCACAACGCCTTCCGCTATTTCGAAGCCGCCTATGGCGTGGATTTCCTGTCGCCGCAGGGCATCTCGACCGAATCCGAGGCCGCTGCGGCCGATATCGCGGGCCTGATCCGCGAGATCCGCGACCGCAAGGCCGCGGCCATCTTCGCCGAGAACATCAGCGACACGAGGCTGCTGGAGCAGATCGCGCGCGAGGCCGGACTGCCGCTGGCCGGCACGCTCTATTCCGACGCGCTGTCCGGGCCGGACGGTCCCGCGTCCGACTACATCGCGATGATGCGGCACAATGCCGGTGCCATCACCGCGGCGCTGGCCGCCGACTGACCCGACCGCGCCGGGCCGCTTCAATTCCTTCATCCCGAACCTCATCAAGGAGAGACCATCCATGTTCAGACAACTCGCGGGCGCCAGCACCCTGGCGCTGATCCTGGCCGGCGGCGCCGTCGCCCAGGATCACGACCACGACCACGATCACGACCATGGCGACGTCACGCTTTACCGCGTCTTCGTCGGCGACCATGAAAAAGGTCAGGTCACCGCGTTCGACCTGTCCGAACCCGACCATCGCTGGACCTTCCCGACCACCGGCCAGGTCAAGCTCTATTCCGTTGCCGGCGGCGCGGTGGTGGCCGCGGTGCAGTCCGATGCCGATACGGTGCAGTTCATCCGCAGCGGCATCTCGTTCCACGACCACGGCGACCATCGCGACATCGAGGTGGGCGATCCCGCGGCCATCGACGCCAGCCTGACCGGGCCGCGCCCGTTCCACTTGGTCGAGCATGACGGCAAGGTGGTGCTGAACTACGACAATGGCGGCTATGCCGAGATCCTCGACGGCGGCGCGCTGGCCGAGGGCAAGGTCGAGCCGGTGAAGTTCCCGCAGGCCCGCGCCCATCACGGGTTCGTCGCGCCCTTGGGGGGAAGCTGGCTCTCCACCGTCGCCTCGGACGAGAAGGTCGAGGGCGACGCCTCGGTGCCGCGCCTCGGCCTGCAGGCCTTCGATGCCGAGGGCAATCCGGCGGGCGAGCTGGCCACCTGCACCGCGATCCATGGCGAGGCCTTCTCGGGCGCCTATCTGGCCGCCGGCTGCAAGGAGGGCGTGCTGACCGTCAAGGCCGGCGCGAACGGCCCGGAATACAAGCTGCTGCCCTATCCCGAGGATCTGCCGCAGGGCGTGACCACCGGCACGCTGCTGGGTTCGACCGGCATCCAGGTGTTCCTGGGCAATTACGGCCCCGACGGGCTGGTGGTGCTCGACCCGGTGGACGAGCCGCATTACCGCTACATCAAGCTGCCCTTCCGCCGGGTGGATTTCGCGCTCGACCCGGCCAAGCCCTCGACCGGCTACGTGCTGACCGAGGACGGCAGCCTGCACCGCATCGACCTGCTGAAGGCCGAGATCGCGGCCAGCGCCAAGGTGACGGAGCCCTATTCGATGGACGGGCATTGGAACGACCCGCGCCCGCGCATCGCCATGGCCGGCAATGAAATCGTCGTCACCGACCCCAACGCAGGTCTGGTGCGCCGCATCGCGACCGAGAGCCTCGAAGAACTCGGGACGGTCGAGGTCGAGGGCAAGCCCTACAACATCGCCGTGACCGGCGGCAGCGGCGTCACGCATTGACGCAGGCACGACACGAAAGGGGGCGGTTTTCCGCCCCCTTCTTTAATTCGGGCAGGACGTATCAGCCGATCCGGCCGCCGCCCTGTTTCGTGATCGCCACCACCGCCGGGCGCACCGGCATGTCGTCGCGGAAATCCGGCCAGCGGGTCGACAGGTCCTCGTAATAGGACGGCCGGCCGTGGCCCTCCCAATCCTCGCCGCCGTCGCCGGGATGCTGCACCGCCACGAAGAAGGTGGTCAGGTCCGGCGTCGGACAGGGGCCGCACATCTCGGCCCCCACGGGCACGCGATAGAACAGCCGCGAGGTGCCGCGCGCCGCGCCCTCGACATCCACCGCCCAAAGACCATCCGTGCGCCCGGTATCCGAAGGCGAATTGCCGTCGGTCGAGACCCAGAGCCGCCCGTCGCTGTCGATGGCGCAATTGTCGGGCATGCCGAACCAGCCATTCGCCGTGGTTGCGGTCGAGAAGGTCGCGCCCACCTCGGCCACCGAAGGATCGCCGCATTGCAGCAGGATCTCCCAGCTGCCCTTGGTCGCCGCCAGATCGCCCCCGTCCTCGAGGATCTCGATGATATGGCCGAAGGCATTGTCCACGCGCGGGTTGGCGGCATTCGCCTCTTCGCGCTTGGTGTTGTTGGTCAGCATGACATAGGCCCGGCCGGTCTCGGCATTGGGCTCGATATCCTCGGGCCGGTCCATCGGCGTCGCACCCAGCAGGTCGGCGGCGCGGCGGGTCTCGATCAGCACGTCGGCCTGGCTCTCGAAGCCGTTCTCGGCAGTCAGCGGTCCCTGCCCGTGCACCAGCGGCAGCCAGACGAAGCTGCCATCCTCGTCGAAGCGCGCGACGTAAAGCGTGCCTTCGTCCAGCAGGTCCAGGTTCGCGGCGCGGTCCTCGGGATCATAGCGGCCGGCGGTCACGAACTTGTAGACATAATCGAAACGCTCGTCGTCGCCCAGATAGAAGACGACGCGCCCGTCCTTGGCCAAGGCGCTCGCCGCGCCCTCGTGCTTGAAGCGGCCAAGCGCGGTGCGCTTCTTCGGGGTCGAGTTCGGGTCCATGACATCGACCTCAACGATCCAGCCGAAGCGGTTGGGCTCGTTCGGTTCCTTGCCGATGTCGAAGCGGTCGTGGAACTTGCCCCAGGCATAGCTGTCCTCGGGGATGCCCATGCGCTTGTAGTTCTCGGCCTCGGGGTGGCCTTCGGGCAGCGCGCCGGTAAAATAGCCGTGGATGTTCTCCTCGGCCATGATGTAGGTGCCCCAGGGCGTCACGCCGCCGGCGCAATTGTTGATGGTGCCCAGGACGCGGGTGCCGTCCGGATCGGCGGCGGTCTGCATCCGCGCATGCCCGGCGGCCGGACCGCGGATATCCATCGGCGTCTTGGCGGTGATGCGGCGGTTCAGCGCGCCGTCCAGCACCGGCTGCCATTTGCCGTCCACCTTGCGGATCTCGATCACCGTGCCGCCATGCGCGGCCATCTCGATGTCCACGCGGTCCTCGGTCGCATCGGCGACGGCGATCTTGCCGTCCTCGACGGTGACGATGCCGGGGAACATCAGGTGTTCGTTGGTATATTCGTGGTTCACCACCAGCAGGCCGCGGTCATCGGCGCCGTCCAGCGGGATGAAGCCGACGAAATCGTTGTTATAGCCGAACTGGCGTTCCTGCGCGGCTTCGGACTGGTTCAGCGGGTCGAATTCCGGCGCGTCGGCAAAAACCTTGTCGCCCCAGCGCAGCAGGATGTCGGCGTCATAGCCCTGGGCCACGTGATGGTCGGCATCGACGCCGGCCGTCACCTCGGGGAAGTCGAAGGCCGAACCTTCGACGGCATCCTGGGCGCGCGCCTCGTCGGCGGCCAGCAGGGCGAAGGGGCTGACGGTGGCCGAGATGGCGGTCGCGGCCATCGAGCCCTTCAGGAAACCGCGGCGCGAGAAGCGCGCGGCGATGATCTCGCCCATGGTGCGGTTGTCGGTCGGATTGTGGCCCGGTCCGTCAGCCTCCTCCAACTGGCTGGTGCGGAAGACATGGCGGGACGGATGTTGCTCGGTCATGAGACGCTCCTGGCTGATGGCGCGGCCCCGGCCGAAGACGGGACCGCCCCTTCCATAGCGGCCCAGTTTGACCAAAGAGTGACAGTGACCTTCCCTTTCAGTTCCGGGATGATCCGCAGCACGGGGAACGGCAGGCACAAGAGGTTGAACGCGGTTTGATCCCGGTTCCGGCCGACACGCGGATCTGGCCGATGGCAGGCGGCATGGGCAAGGGTTTTGCGACGCAGGCCGAGGCGGGGCTGAAGCAGGATCGTTCGCCGGGCCTTTCTTCGTCTTCGGGCAGCCTATCCTATTTGGTCGTGTAGCCGCCGTTGACAAGAATGGTCTGCCCGGTCATCCACCAGCCCTCCGAGACCAGGAAGCGGATATGGGGCACGATGTCCTCGATATCGGTCAGGCCGGTCCTGGAGAACCTCGAAAGCGCCGCCGCCGTCCTGTGATAGGCAACCGCATCCTCGCCCTCTGCCGGATAGAAGAAGGGCGTATCCATCGGGCCCGGACCGATCGCAGTCACCGAGATGCCGCGATCGCCGAACTCCTTCGACGCGGCGCGGGTGAAATGCTCGACCGGCGCCTTGGTGCCGGCATAGGCCGCATAGAAGGGCGTGAAGGCGCCCAGCAGCGAAGTGACGAGCGTGCAGATCTTGCCGTTGTCGTTGAGATGCTTGCCGGCTTCCTTCAGGAAGAAGAAGGCGGTCTTGGCATTCACCGCCGCCATCTCGTCATATTCGGCTTCCGAAACTTCGACGATGGGCTTCTTCAGCACCTTGCCGACGGTGTTGATGGCGATGTCCGGCCTGCCGATGGCGGCGATCGCGTCGCCAAAAAGCCTTTCCATCGCTCCGGCGGTGGTCAGATCGGCCTGCAAGGCGATGGCCTCGGCACCAGCGGCCTTGACGGCGGCGACGGTCGCGTCGGCATCCGCCTTGGTCGATGCGCTGTTGTAGTGGATGGCGATGGCTTTCGCGCCGTGCCCGGCAAGATCGCGCGCGACGAGCCCGCCGAGATTCTTCGCACCGCCGGCGATGATGACGGTCTTGCCCTTGATGCTGTGGTCGGTCATGGATCGTTCTCCTTTGTCCGCAGGGCGCCGGTATGGGCGCCGCTTCCGTCCGGACAACATACCGTATGGAAATTGTGGATAAATCCGGCTATTCTGACATCACCTGTCAGAAAAACGGCACAATAGGGCAGCCGAACTTGGACCGCATCGACCTGTTCCGCGTCTTCACCCGTGTCGTCGAATGTTCCAGTTTCACCCGGGCCGCCGACACGCTCGGCCTCCCACGCTCATCGGTGTCGGCGGCCGTGCAGGAACTCGAGGGTCGCGTCGGCGCGCGCCTGCTGCATCGCACCACGCGCCGCGTCTCGCCGACGCAGGACGGCAGGGCCTTCTATGATCGCTGCCTGCGGGTCATTTCCGATGTCGAGGACACCGAGAACCTGTTCCGGCAGACGGCGGCGCAGCCCTCGGGCAGGATCAGGGTCGACGTTCCGGGCCGGATCGGGCGGCTGATCATCGCGCCGGCCCTGCCGGAATTCCTTGATCTCTACCCGCAGATCGACATCGACCTTGGTGTCACGGATCGGGCGGTGAACCTTGTCGAGGACGGCGTGGATTGCGTGCTGCGCGTCGGGCCGCTTGACGATTCCGGGCTGATCGCAAGGCCGCTCGGCAAGCTGGCGCTGATCAATGTCGCCAGTCCCGCCTATCTCAAGCGCCATGGCATTCCGGACAGCCCCGACCGCCTTGGCGCCCATTGGGGCGTCAACTACGCTTCGCCCTCCAGCGGCAGGGTCGAGGAATGGGAATGGATGGACGGCGGAATCCTCCGCACCCGGCCATTGCGTGCCCGCGTCACCGTCAACAGTGCCGAAGCCTGCATCGCCTGTTGCCTGGCGGGTCTCGGACTCATCCAGATCCCGGCCTATGATGTCCGCGCGCATCTCGAAGCCGGAGAGCTTGTCGAGGTGATGCCCGATCACCGGGCCGAGGCCCTGCCGATGACATTGCTCTATCCGCACCGGCAGCATCTTTCACGCCGGCTCCAGGTGTTCGCCGACTGGCTGGAGGCGCTGCTGAGGCGGGACGTGATCGCGGAATAGCCGGTCATCGTCCTTGCTCGGCCGTATCGGGGCGAGCATTGATCGCCGCCAGATCCTCGGCCATCCTGCCTGCCAGCCATTCGCAGATCTGCGGAACCACCGGCGGCAAGGGTTTCGACCGCGGTGCGATCAGGGAATGCTGGCGGCCCGTGCGCAATCTTTTGTCCGACGCTTCAACCATCCTTCCCTCGCGCAATG
This sequence comes from Paracoccus sp. J55, assembly GCF_000513975.1. Taxonomy (NCBI): domain Bacteria; kingdom Pseudomonadati; phylum Pseudomonadota; class Alphaproteobacteria; order Rhodobacterales; family Paracoccaceae; genus Paracoccus; species Paracoccus sp. J55. The sequence continues at coordinate 107,709 of NZ_AZVA01000007.1, read as the reverse complement.
CACGCGAGACGACGCTGATCCAGCCAAGCGCGATGCCCTCGCCCCGCTCGGCCGCCTGCAGGATCACGGAATAGTCGGAAAAGCGGTGCCACTGTCCCGACCGGGCGAAGCCGGGGCCCAGCAGCCTTTGCCAATGGGCCCCGTGCGCGTCATCGAGGTTCAGGAAGACATGGCCTGACGGATCGTCCGTCAACGGTCCCCGCTTGGCCAGATAGTCGGGGCTGCAGACGGGCAGGATGACCTCGGGCGCGAAGGGCCAGACATGATAGCGCGGGTCGTCGTCGCGCACGATCCGGGTGGCGATGTCTGCATGGGCGGGCGGCTCGCCCAGCATGCCCGGGGCCAGGTCCAGGCGCAACTCGATGCCCGGAAAGGCGGCTTTGAAGCTGCCCAGCCGGGGCAGCAGCCAATGGGTCGCAAAGGAACTGGAAAAGGACAGCGTGACCCGGGTCCGGGCAAAGCGGTCCTGCGCCTCGGCAATGGCCGCGCCGATGCCGGCAAAGCCTTGGGAGACGGCGTCGAAGATGCGCTGCCCGTCTGCGGTCAGGGCGATGCCCGCCGGGCTGCGGTCGAACAGGCGCAGGCCCAACTCGGCTTCAAGCTGGGCGACGGCCCGGCTGACCGAGGGTTGGGTCACGTTGAATTCCCGCGCCGCGGCCGAGAAGCTGCCGGTGCGCGCCGCGGCTTCGAAAACGAACAGCGCGCGCGTGGCTGCGCCCAGTCGGAGCGGAGGGGTCATGCCTGCAGCGTATACCCCCTGTCAGGATTATCAAGCTTCCTGCCACGCCCGTCCTCGCGCAGGTTGAAAGGACAGCTTGCGCCCGGAAGTGCCGCTGCAGACAGGACCACAGCATGCCGATGATCGCCCCCGACGCCCCATCAGACGACCCGCTTCTTCGCCCCTTCCGCCTGCGGGGACTGCAACTGCGCAACCGTGTCGTCAGCACCAGCCATGCCTCGATGCTGGACGATGGCGGAATGCCGGGGGAGCGTTACCAAGCCTATCACGAGGAGAAGGCCAGGGGCGGCATCGGCATGACGATGATCGGCGGCTCGGCCATGATCTCGCGCGATTCCAGCTGGGGCGGGGGGCAGCTGAACCTGGCGGATGACGCGGTCATCCCGCATCTGGCGGCGATGGCAGAGCGGATCCATGGCCAGGGGGCGGCGATCATGTGCCAGATCTCGCATCTGGGCCGGCGGGCGACGGCGCTTGGCGGGGCCTGGCTGCCGGCCATTGCGCCCTCCCGCGTGCGCGAGACCCGGACCCGCAGCTTTCCGAAAGAGATGGACCGCGCCGATATCGACCGGGTGATCGCGGATTTCGCCGCCGCCGCCCGGCGCTGCCAGGAGGCGGGGCTGGACGGGGTCGAGACGCTGACCGGCGGGCACCTGATCGGCCAGTTCCTGTCGCCGCGCACCAACCATCGCAGCGACGGCTTCGGCGGATCGCCTGCCAACCGCGCCCGCTTCGCGCTGATGGTGCACGAGGCGATCCGCCGTGCCGTGGGCGACGATTTCGTGGTGGGCATCCGCTATGTCGTCGACGAAGGCGGCACGGACGGGCTGACCGCTGGCGACGCTCTGGACATCGCCCGGATGATCCAGGCCGAGGGGCATGTGGACCTGTTCGACTGCATCTATGGCCGCATGGACAGCGACCTGCTGCTGACCGAGGACAACATGCCCGGCATGTTCCAGCCCTCGGCCCCCTATCTGGCGCATATCCGCGCCTTCCGGCAGGCGGTGTCGCTGCCGGTCCTGCACGCGGGCGGCATCCGCGACGTGGCCACCGCGCGCCATGTGCTGCGCGACGGGATCGCGGATCTGGTCGGCATGACGCGCGCCCATATCGCCGACCCGCATCTGGTCGCCAAGATCGCGGCCGGGGTCGAGGATCGCATCCGCCCTTGCGTCGGCGCCTCCTATTGCCTGTATCGCAAGGCGCATTGCGTCCATAACCCCGCGACCACGCGCGAAACCACCCTGGGCCACGCGATCCCCCGGTCCCCCGCGCCGCGCCGCGCCATTGTCGTGGGCGGCGGCCCGGCGGGGATGGAGGCCGCGCGCGTGCTGGCCGAACGCGGCCACCGCGTCACCCTGATCGAGGCTGCGGCGCACCTTGGCGGGCAGATCCTGGTGGCGGCCAAGGCTCCGGGGCGCCGCAACCTGCTGGGCATCATCGACTGGCGGCGCAGCGAATTGGAGCGGCTGGGGGTGGATGTCCGCCTGAACACCTGGGCCGAGGCCGCCGACATCCTGGCCGAGGTCCCCGACATCGTCGTCGTGGCGACCGGCGGCATTCCCGACCTGGACTGGCTGGAGGGGGCCGAGCATTGCCACAGCACCTGGGATCTGCTGACCGGCGCGGTCGCGGCCCAGGGCGAGGTGCTGGTCTATGACGGCACCGGGCGGCAGGCAGCCCCGTCCTGCGCGCTGAAGCTGGCCGATGCCGGGCGGACCGTCACCCTTGCCACCCCCGACGCGGTCCCTGCGGCCGAGATGCCCTATCAGGACGCGACCAGCTTTCGCAAACGCTTCTATCAGGCGGGCCTCGCCATCCTGACCGATCATGCCCTGATCCGGGTCGAGCGCCGGGGAAACCGGCTGCGCGCCACCTTGCGCAACGAGATGACGGGGGCGGAACGCAGCCTGGACGTTGCGCAGGTGGTGATGGAACACGGCACGCTTCCGGTGGACGATCTGTTCGCCGAATTGCGCCGGTCAAGCAAGGGCTTCGCGCTGCACCGGATCGGCGATGCGGTCGCCAGCCGCGACCTGCATGCCTCGATCCTGGATGCCTATCGGCTGTGCCTGGGGTTGTGACGGCGGGCCTTGGGCGCAGGCCTTGGGGTGGGCTTCACCCCGCCGCGCGCCCGGAAAAAGGTGGGTAAAACCCCACCCTGCAGGCCGCTTGCCCTTTCATGGGGGTGTGACAGCGTTTCGAGAAGGGGCGGGCCTTACAGCCCGCCGAAATGGAACGCCTTGGTTTCCAGATATTCCTCGATCCCGTCCTGCGCCCCCTCGCGGCCAAGGCCCGAGGCCTTGACGCCGCCGAAGGGCGTTTCGGCATGGCTGACCGCGCCGGTGTTCAGCCCGACAAGGCCGAACTCCAAGGCCTCGCCCACGCGGAAGGCGCGCGCGATGTCGCGGGTGAAGAAATAGGCGGCCAGGCCGAAGGGCGTGCCGTTGGCGATGGCCAGAGCCTCCTCCTCGGTCTCGAAGCGGAAGATCGGGGCGACGGGGCCGAAGGTTTCCTCGGCGGCCAGCTGCATCTGGGTCGTGGCGCCGACCAGAACCACCGGATCGGCATAGGCATCGGGCAGATCGCGCGCGGCGGTGGCGCGGGTCGCGCCCTTGGACAGCGCGTCCTCGACATGGGCGCGGATCTTGGCGATGGCGGCGCCGTTGATCATCGGGCCGATGGTCGTGCCCTCGGCCGTGCCGGGGCCGACCTGCAGCGCATCGACACGCTTCGCCAGCGCCGCGACGAAGGCGTCGTGGATGCCCGACTGCACCAGGATCCGGTTCGCGCAGACGCAGGTCTGCCCGCCGTTGCGGAACTTGGACAGCATCGCGCCCTCGACCGCCGCGTCCAGGTCGGCATCGTCGAAGACGATGAAAGGCGCGTTGCCGCCCAGCTCCAGCGACATGCGCTTCAGCGTCGGCGCGCATTGTTCCGCCAGCAGCGCGCCGACGCGGGTCGAGCCGGTGAAGGACAGCTTGCGCACCACCGGGCTGGCGGTCAGCGTGGCGCCGATCGCCTCGGGGCGGCCGGTCAGGATGTTGATGACGCCCGCCGGGATGCCCGCGCGTTCGGCCAGCACGCCAAGCGCCAGCGCCGAATAGGGGGTGAGGTCCGACGGCTTCACCACCATCGTGCAGCCCGCCGCCAGCCCCGGCGCCACCTTGCGGGTGATCATCGCGATGGGAAAGTTCCAGGGCGTGATGATCGCGCAGACGCCCACGGGTTCCTTCATCGCAAAGACCTTCTTGCCCGGCACGGGCGAGGGGATGATCTTGCCGTTGATCCGCCGCGCTTCCTCGGCGAACCAGCGCAGGAAGGAGGCGCCATAAAGCACCTCGCCCCGCGCCTCGGCCAGGGGCTTGCCCTGTTCCGCGGTCAAGATCTGCGCCAGGTCGTCGGCGTGGTCCAGCATCAGCTGATACCAGCCCATCAGCAGGTCGGCGCGCTCGGCATGGGTGCGCTTGCGCCAGGCCAGCATGGCGCGTTCCGCGGCGGCGATGGCCTGCGCGGTTTCATCTGCCGTGCAGTCGGGCATGGTGCCCATGGCGCGGCCGGTGGCGGGGTTCATTACCTCTATGTCGGGGCGGGCGATCCACTGGCCGTCGATCAGCGCGGCCTGGCGGAACAGGCCGGGATCGTTCAACTGCGGGCCGAAATCGGTCATCTGGTTCATGCTTGTTCCTCCAGCGCGGCCAGGACGGCTGCGGTAATGGCATCGGTGCCGTGCAAGCCGGGGCGGATGCCGATGCCCCGGGCGGTGGCGGATTCGATGGCGGCCAGCACCGCATCGGCGGCGGGCTTTTCGCCCAGGTGCTCCAGCATCATCGCCCCCGACCAGATCGCGGCGATGGGATTGGCGAGGTTCCTGCCCGCGATGTCGGGGGCCGATCCATGCACCGGCTCGAACATCGACGGGCCGCTGCGGTCGGGGCAGATATTGGCCGAGGCCGCGAAGCCCAGGCCGCCCTGGATCGCCGCGCCCAGATCGGTCAGGATGTCGCCGAACAGGTTCGAGGCGACGATCACGTCCAGATCCTGCGGCGCCATCACCATCTTGGCGGCCATGGCGTCGATATGCATGGGACTGACGGTCACGTCGGGATATTCGGCGGCAACCTGCTGCGTCACCTCGTCCCAGAACACCATCGAGTATTTCTGCGCATTGGATTTCGTGACCGAGGTCAGATGCCCCCGCCGCGCCCGCGCCTGTTCGAAGCCGAAGCGGATGATGCGCTCGACCCCCTTGCGGGTGAAGATCCCGGTTTCGGTGGCGACCTCGTTGTCGCGGCCCTGGTGGACGCGGCCGCCGGCGCCGGAATATTCGCCCTCGGTGTTCTCGCGGATGCAGAGGATGTCGAAGCCTTCCGCCCTCAGCGGACCTTCCACGCCGGGCAGCAGCCGGTGCGGACGGATATTGGCATATTGGTCGAAGGCCTTGCGGATCGGCAGCAGCAGCCCGTGCAGCGACACCGAATCCGGCACCGTGGCGGGCCAGCCGACCGCGCCCAGATAGATCGCGTCGAAGGCGCGCAGCTGCTCGATCCCGTCCTCGGGCATCATGCGGCCGGTGGCCAGACAGGTCTCGCAGGACCAGTCGAAGCGGGTCGGTTCCAGCGTGAAGCCGAAGCGCGCGGCGGCGGCGTCCAGCACCTGCATCGCGGCGTCGGTCACATCCACGCCGATGCCGTCGCCGGGGATCAGCGCGATCTTGTGGGCGGTCATGGTCTTCTCCTTCAGATGTCGATCAGCACCGATTTCGTGCGGCGGTTCGCGGCGAATGCCTCGCGCCCCAGATCCTTGCCAAGCCCCGAGGCCTTCCAGCCGCCGGTCGGCAGGATATGGTCGCGCGACCGGCCATAGCGGTTGACCCAGACCGTCCCCGCTTCCAGCCGCCGCGTCAGGCGCAGGGCGCGGGACAGGTCGCGGGTGAACAGCCCGGCGCAAAGGCCATAGGTCGGGTGCTGGGCCAGGGCCAGCCCCTCCTCCTCGGTGTCGAAGGTCTGGAAGGTGGCGACCGGGCCGAAGATTTCCTCGGTCACGGCGGGGTTGTCGGCCGAAACGCCGCCGATCAGGGTCGGCCGGTAGAAGCTGCCCTCGTGATCGAAGCGGGTGCCGCCGCACAGGATCTCGCCGCCCTGCGCCCGCGCCGCCTGCACGATGCCGTCGATCCGCCGCAGCTGCGGGTCCGAGATGATGGGCGAGAAGCCGGGGCTTTCCGCCCAGGTCGGCGCCGGGCGCGGCCTGGCGAAGCGGTCGGCCAGCCGCGCGGCCAGCGCATCGGCGATGCCGCGCTGCACGATGATGCGCGATCCGGCGATGCAGAACTGGCCGGCATTGGGCAGGATGCCGCGTTCCAGACAGGTGGCGGCCAGGTCGATATCGGCATCGTCGAACACCAGCATCGGGCTTTTGCCGCCCAGCTCCAGGGTCATCGGCTTGATGCCGGTGCGCGCGATATTCTCCATGATCGCCGCGCCTGCGCGGGTCGAGCCGGTGAAGCTGACCTTGTCGATGCCGGGATGCCCGGTGATCGCCGCCCCGGTGACCGGCCCGTCGCCCAGGACGACATTGACCAGCCCCGCGGGAATGCCTGCGCGCACCGACAGTTCGGCCATGTAAAGCGTGGACCAGGGCGTCATCTCGGACGGTTTCAGCACCACGGCATTGCCTGCGGCCAAGGCCGGCGCCAGCTTCCAGCCCGCCATCGAGATCGGGAAGTTCCAGGGCGCGATGGCGCCGACCACGCCATAGGGCTCGGCGGCGATGAAGCCCAGGCTGCCCGCGCCCGTGGGCACCAGGTCGCCGCCTTCCTTGTCGGCAAATTCGGCGAAGAAGCGGATCTGTTCTGCCGTCACCGGCACGTCGCCTGCGGCCACATGCGCGACGGGGCGGGACGAGCAGACCGCCTCCAGCCGGGCGAGCACGGGGGCCTCGGCCTCGATCAGGTCGGCCCAGGCATGCAGCGCGCGCAGACGGTCGCGGGGATGCAGGGTCGCCCATCCCGACACGGCAAGCGCCCGCCGCGCCGCCGTCACCGCGCGGTCCACCATGGCCGCATCGGCCACCGGGACATGGCCGATCACCCGGCCGCTGGAAGGCGCGCGCACCTCGAGCCGCGCCTCGTCCTCGACATAGGCGCCGTCGATGAAATGGCCTGCGGGCAGGGTCAGGGACAGGGGATCGAAGGCAAGGGTCATGGCATCCTCGGCTGTTGGGACAAGGGTGGCGCGGGGCGGCCGGCGAAAGCTGCCGAAGGGGCGCGTCGGGCAGCAGAAATCACCGTGCCGCACCGAGGCACGGAAGATTATGCTGTCACTCCTCCAGCAACGCGCCGACGGGCACCGGGCGCACCGGGGGCTGGCCGCGCAGCCGGCCCACCTCCTGCGGGGCAAGACCGGCGTGGCGGGCGATCAGCGCGGCGGCGGCAAGCTGGCAATAGCGGCCCTGGCAGCGGCCCATGCCGATGCGGCCCAGGGACTTCACGCGATTGGCCTCGGCCCCGCCCAGGCCTGCGGCATCGCGCATCTGTCCCAGGGTGATCCCCTCGCAGCGGCACAGGACAGCCGCATCGGGCAGCGCGTCCAGCTGGCCCGAAGGCCAGGGAAAGGCCCGCGCCATCGCGGCGGCGAAGCGGTGCAGCCGCCGGGCGCGGCGCAGCAGCGCGCGCGTGCCGGGCGTGGCGATCCCCAGGTCGGTCAGGCAGGCATTGGCGGCCAGGGCACCCGCGACCTCGGCGCCATCCGCGCCCAGGATGCGCAGACCGTCGCCGGCCAGATAGAGGCCCGGCCCCGCCCGGCCCATCTCATCCGCGACCGGCAGCCATTGGGCCCAGGTGTCGGACCAGGCAAAGCGCGCGCCCGCCAGGTCGGCCAGTTGCGTTTCCGCCCGCAGGTGCCAGCCAAGCGCCACCGCGTCGCATTCCGTGACCTGCGCCCGGCCCCTGCCATCGCGCCAATGCACCGCATCCGCGGCGATCCGTTCCAGCCGGACGCCGGCGTGATAAAGCCGCCCAAGCCGCGCCCGCATCGCCAGCCCCCGCGCCGTCACCGCCGGGCGGGCCAGGGCCATGCCGATGCCGCCCCGCATCTGCGTCGCCAGGGACGAGGTGTCCAGCACCGCCGCGACCCCTGCCCCCGCCGCCAGCAGCTGCGTCGCCACCAGGGTCAGCAGCGGCCCCGATCCTGCCAGCACGATCTGCCGCCCGATGGCCACGCCCTGCGCCTTCAGCGCGATCTGCGCCGCGCCCAGGGAATAGACCCCGGCACGCTGCCAGCCATCCACCGGGACCAGGCGATCGGTGGCCCCCGTCGCCAGGATCAGCCGGTCATGGGGAATGCGTGCCGCACCGACATGCGCCACCCCGTCGCGGATCGCATGGACCGCGGATTGCGGGCGATAATCCACCTGCCCCGTCGCCACCATGGCGTCGAACAGCGCGTGCAGCGCCCGCGCCTTCCCGGCCTCGGAGCCATAGAGCTTTTCCGGCGGGCGGGTGAAGCCTTCGGGCGGGCGGCGATAGATCTGGCCGCCGGCCCGCGCAGCTTCGTCCACCACGACCGGGCGCAGGCCCGCGCGGACCAGCCGCTCCGCCGCGCGGATGCCCGCAGGCCCGGCGCCGACGACCAGCACCCGCGTCATGCGGGCCACCCTTGCGGCGCCTCGGAAAGCAGCCGCATCCCCGCCGCAAGGGGCGTCGAGCAGGCGCGCAGGCGCGAGCCGTCCTCGGCCCAGATCCAGCAATCCTGGCAGGCGCCCATCAGGCAGAAGCCCGCGCGCCGCTCCGGCCCGAACTCGGCCGGGCGCAGCGATCCGGCGCCGGTCAGGATCGCGGTCAGCACCGTGTCGCCCATCAGCCCGGTCATGTCCCGCCCGTCGAAACGGAACGCCACCGGCGCGCGCCCCGTCTCGGCCAGCCGGACCAGTTGCCCGCTCATTCCGCGGCCTGCGCAAGGGCCGGGCGCGGCAGGTCGGGGAAACGCGCGCAGACGGCATCGAAGGCGCGGTGCACGGCCTCGGGGCCGTTGCCCTCCATGCGGCGGAAGATCTCGGTCTTGGCGAAGAAGCGCCAGTGGATCGGCAGCGCCGTCAGGATCGCCGTCAGGGCCTCATAGGCGGCGCTGGTCCAGCGCGCCTCGAAGCCGTCGCGTTCGGGGCCGAAATGGAAATGCCCCTGATGTTCCGTCGCCTGCGCCCGCAGCGCCGCCGTGGCATCGGCATCGCCGACGACCACGCCGTAATCGCGCCGCGCCGCATCGGCCGAGACATAGCCCCGCGCCACATCCTGCTCGACACGCCAGACCTCGCGCTCGAAGGGGTTGCCACGCCCGCCGCCGCCGGCGGAACGGATCATCAGCACATCGCCGGGGCCAAGGATCGCGGTATCGGCGGACCCGGTGCGCCGTTCCTCGGGCGTGCCGGGGTTCACGATCATCTCGGCCAGGCCCGCAGCCTTGCCGCCCAGGATCCCCCAGGGGCGGAAGAGGCTGCGGTCGCGGTTGCGCGCGGTGATGCGGCTGTCGGGGGCGAAGACGCGGAAGGCCATCTCGGTGGCCAGCCCGCCCCGCCAGCGTCCGGCCCCGCCGCTGTCCTGCGCAAGGCCATAGCGGACGAATTCCACCGGCACCTCGGTCTCGGTGATCTCGATGGGAGTGTTCTTCAGATAGGCCGCGTCCGCGCCCGAGCCGTTGGTGCCGTCGCGCCAGGGCATGCCGCCGCCGCCGCCCACCACCGGGTTCACGGCGGCGATGACCGTCTTCTGCGTGCGCTCGTCCCGCGTCATCACGTTGATGATGCAGTTGTTGCCGGCGGGCGCGGCGGGCATCCGGTCGGGAATGGCCTGCGAGAATGCCCCGAAGATCACCGACCGCAACCGCGCGCAGGTCAGCGACCGCATCCCCACGGCGGCGGGCGCGACCGGGTTCAGCACCGTGCCTTCCGGCGCGATGCAGGTGAAGGGCCGCGTCAGCCCGGTGTTCAGCAGGATGCGCGGGTTCAGCGTATAGAGGACGTAATAGACCCCCACCAGCAGCATGGTATGGCGCGGATCCCCGCCCGAGGGCACGTTCAGCGAACTGCCAAGCTGCGGGTCCGATCCGGTGAAATCCAGCACCGCGCTGTCGCCGCGGATCTTCAGGGTCAGGTTCAGCCGGCAGGGATTGGCCTGGTCGCTGTCCTCGTCGGCGTAATCGGCAAAATGGTAATCCCCGTCCGGGATCGCGCGCAGGATGTCGCGGGCCTGCGCCTCGGCCTGGTCCTTCAGCGCCGCGACGCCCTGGACGAAGCCCTGCTTGCCGAAACGGGCGATCATCTGGTGCACCTTGCGCTCGCCGGTGTTCAGCGCGCCGACAAGCGCCTTGATGTCGCCGATGTTCAGCGCGGGCTTGCGGACATTGGTCTGCATGATCCGCAGGATCTGCTCGTCGAAGACGCCTTCGTTCACCAGCTTCATCGGCGGAAAGCGGATGCCTTCCTGGTGGATCTCGGTCAGGGACCGGGACAGGGACGCCGGCACCGCGCCGCCCATGTCGGTGTTGTGGATATGCCCGCCGGTCCAGGCGACGATCTCGCCATCCGCGAAGACCGGCTTCCACAGGTGGGTGTCGGGGGCATGGGTCGCGACATGGCCGGAATAGGGGTCGTTGGTGAAGGCCACGTCGCCGGGGCGGTAATCGTCCACCATGGCGATGGCCCGGCCATAGGTCAGGCCCGGATACCAGGTCGCGCCCAGGTCCATCGGCACCGCGAAGGTGTCGCCGCCCTTGTCCATCAGCATGACGGTGAAGTCCTGCGTTTCCTTGACGAAGGCGGAATGAGCGGTGCGGTGCAGCGTATGGGCCATGTTCTCGGCCGCCGCGCGGGCGTGGTTGGCCAGGACCTGAAGCGTCATCTTGTCGAACATGGGCTTACTCCGCAAAGCTCAGGTGGATGTTCAGGTGGTCGTCCACCCGGGCCGTCGCGCCTTCGGGGATGGCGAAGGTGGTGTCTTCCTGCGCGACGATGGCGGGGCCGTGGAAACTTGCGCCCCCCGTCAGGTCCGCGCGGTCATAGAGCGGGATCTCCTGCCACGCCCCCAGATGCACCGGCACATGGCGCGCGGGCCGGGCGGGGGCGGGATCGCCCGTCTCTGTCGGAAATTCGGGCTTCGGCCCGGCACCGATGGCGGACAGGCGCAGGTTCACGATCTCGATCCGGCCCTCGGGGTCGTCGAAATCGTAAAGACGCAGATGCGTGGCGTGGAAGGCCTGCGCGATGCGGGCGGGATCGTTCAGCCAGGCGGGTTCCAGATCGACCTCGATCTCGTAGCTCTGGCCGGCATAGCGCATGTCGGCGGACAGGCGCAGATCGGCGGCGCCGTGATGGCCCTGGGCGGCCAGCCAGGCGCGACCGTCATCGGTCAGCGCCCGGAACGGCGCGGTCAGATCCGCGCCCAGATCGGCAAAGACCGTGCGGATGAAGTCGCCGCGCAGATCGGCCACCAGACCGCCAAGCGCAGAGACCACGCCCGGACGGCGCGGGGCGATGACGCGCGAGATCCCCAGTTCGCGCGCCAGGAAGGCCCCCAGCATCGGCCCGCCGCCGCCAAAGGGCATCAGCGCGAAATCCCGCAGATCGACGCCGGCGCGCGAGGACAGCTTCTCGACCTCGACGAACATCTCGGAAATCGCGATGTCGAGGATCGCCTGCGCGGTTTCCTCGGGGCTGCGGCCAAGCTGCTCGGCCAAGGCAGCAACGGCCTGCCGGGCCAGCGCCACGTCCATCTGCAACTGGCCGTAGGCCATCTGGCTGTGGCCCAGCCAGCCGCAGACCGCCATCGCATCCGTCACCGTGGCCTGTGTCCCGCCGCGTGCGTAGCAGGCCGGACCGGGGTTCGATCCCGCCGATTCCGGCCCGACGCGCAGCACCCCCTGCGCGTCCACGCTGGCGATGGAGCCGCCGCCGATGCCGATGGAGCTGACTGAGACCGAGGGGATGTGCAACGGAAACTCGCCGATCAGCTCGTCCGATCCGAACTGCACCTGCCCGTCCACGATCAGCGCGAAATCGGCCGAGGTGCCGCCGATGTCCAGCGTCAGGATACGATCCTCGCCGGCCTGACGGGCCAGCCAGCTTGCGCCGATCACGCCGGATGCCGTGCCCGACAGCAGCATCGACACGCAGTCGCGCCGCCCCTCGGCCGCGGTCATCAGCCCGCCGTTCGACTTGGTCAGCATGGCGCGGGCCGGAACCCCCTGCCCCGCCAGCCGCGATTCCAGCGCCGTCAGATAGCCCGCGACGCGCGGGTGGACATAGCCGTTCAGGATCGCGGTCGAGCTGCGCTCGTATTCGCGGATCACCGGCCAGACCTCTGCCGAGGTGAAGACGAACAGATCGGGCGCCTGCGCCTCGATCTGCGCCTTGACGGCGGCCTCCTGCGAACCGTCGCGCCAGGAATGCAGCAGCGCCACGATCACCCCCTCGGCGCCTGCGGCCTTGGCGCGGGCCACGGCATCGGCGATGGCGACCCCATCGGGGGCGAGGGTCTGGCGGCCGTCGGCGCGCATCCGGGCGGGGATGCCGAAGATCATGTCGCGCGAGACCAGCGGGTCGGGCCGGTGGCAGAACAGCGAATACATCTCGGGCATCCGCAACCGGGCGAGCTCGATCACATCCTCGAAGCCCGCATTGGTGATCAGCGCCAGGCGCGCGCCCTTGCGCTGGATGATGGTGTTGATGCCGACCGTGGTGCCGTGCACGAAGCGGCTGACCGTCGCCGGATCCAGCCCCTCGCGTTCGGCCAGCAGCCGAAGCCCTTCCAGCAGTTCGGCGCCGGGATCGTCGGGCGTGGTCAGCACCTTCAGCGATGCGACGCGGCCCGAGGTCGCCTCCAGCGCGCAGAAATCCATGAAAGTGCCGCCGATATCGACGCCGATCTTCCAGTCCGCTACGGTCCCGTCCATTCCGCCACTCCGTCATTGGTCGAGGCGATGGAACCAGAAGCGGCGATCCGCGTCCAAGACGCAAAGCGGCGCGGGCTATAAGTCGGGCTTATGCCTTCGGATCGTGTCCCGCATCAGGCTTTCCGCGCGCGACAGCACGCGGCCCTTCAGCGTCAGCAGCGACAGGGGCAGCGCCGCATCGTCCAGCAGCGGGCATTGCCGGATGCCCGCGAATTGCGCCCAGGGCAGCAGGGAATCGACCACCGCAATCCCCAGCCCCGCCTGCACGAAGCCGACGGCGGTGATCGACATGTCGATTTCCAGGACCGGCTCGAACCGCAGGCCCTGGGCGCGGGCCGCCTGGGACAATTCGTGATGCGGCCGGGTCGCCGCGCGATAAGAGATCAATGCCTGATCCTGCAGGTCGGCAAGCCTGAGCCCGTCGCGGTCCAGGAACGGATGGCCCGGCGGCAAGAGACAGGTAAACCGCGTGCCCCCCAGCGGCTCGACGTCGATATCGGGCGGCATCGTGTCGTCCAGCGCCAGCGCCAGCATGGCATCCCCTGCGCGCAGCATGGTGATCAGCGAGGCGACCGGGGCGACATGGGCGCGCACCAGGATGTCGGGATGCGCCTTGCGATAGGCGGCCAGCACCTCCGGCAGGAAGGACATCGCCGGCGGGGGCGAGGCCGCGATGCGCACCAGCCCCGCCCGCCCCTGCCGCAGGTCGGCGGTCTTGCGGCGCAGCCCTTCCAGCCCGCCGAACAGCCGCTCGGCATCGGGCAACAGCTCCAGCGCCTCGGGCGTAGGGTGCAGGCGGCCCTTTTCGCGGGTGAACAGGGCGAAACCCAATTCGTCCTCGGCATGCAGCAGCACCTGGCTGAGGGCGGGTTGCGAGATGTTCAGCATCCGCGCCGCGGCGGTGATCGAGCCTGCGCGCATCACCGCCACGAACACCTCAAGCTGCCTGGCCCGCATCACCACCCCATAGGTTCGACTTATGGCTCACCCAAGAACCCGTCCTTGACCCTTCATGGCCCAGGGCGTTCCCTTGGGCAAGATTTTCGGGGGAACGCGGATGTCGGCGATCGTTCTGGGTGGCGGCTTGATGGGCAGCGCAACGGCGTTCTTCCTGGCGCGCCGGGGCATCGCCGCGACCCTGATCGACACCGGCCGCATCGGCGCCGGGGCGACCGTCGCATCTTTCGGCAACATCCGGCGCAGCGGGCGCTACCTGCCGCAATTGCCGCTGGCGCATCGCTCGCTTGCCCTGTGGCACCGGCTGGAGGCGCTGCTGGGCCGCGACGTGGAGTTTCGCGCAACGGGCCATCTGCGGCTGATCTTCGACCCCGAGGGCCTGGCCCTGATGCGCGGCTTTGCCGAAGACGCCCGGCCCTGGGGCTTGGATCTCGAAGAGCTGGGCCCGGACCAGATCCGGCAGCGCTTTCCGGGGCTTGGTCCGGAGGCCATCGCCGCGTCGTTCTCGCCCCGCGACGGCTCGGCCAACCCGCGCCTGATCGCGCCGGCCTTTGCCGATGCCGCGGCGCGGGCGGGGGTGCAGGTGGTGGACCAGGCGCAGGTGCTGTCCGTCAAGCCCGGCTTTACCGTCGAGACCTCGCGCGGGACCTTCCATGCCGATCGGTTGGTCAACTGCGCGGGCCATCACGGCGCGGCTCTGGCGGCGCAGTTCGGCGAACCCGTGCCGATCGAGGTTCGCGGCCCGCAGATGGCCGTGACCGAGCCCCTGCCGCACCGCATCCTGCCGGTCGTCGGGGTCTGGTCGGCGGATCACGGCGCCTATCTGCGGCAGGTCGAACGCGGCAATGTGGTCTTTGGCGGCGCGGTGGACCGGGCAGCGGTCGGCGCGGATGGCCGCGCCCATGCCGACCCTGCCCGCCTGCCCGCGCAATTGCGCGCCGTGGTGCGCCTGTGCCCGGCCCTGCGCCATGTTGCCGTTATCCGGCAATGGTCGGGGGCCGAGGGCTATGTCCGCGACGGCCTGCCGGTCATGGGCGCCTCGGGCACCACGGCGGGGCTGTTCCATGCCTTCGGTTTCTGCGGCCACGGCTTCCAGCTGGGCCCCGGCGTGGGCGATGCGATGGCGGAACTGGTCGCCACAGGCCGCTGCGAAACGCCGCTGGAGGATTTCCACATCGGGCGTTTTGCGGCATGAGCTCAGAATTTCGCCACCTTGCCCCATTGGCTGCCCTTGAAGCGGTCCAGCCGGTATTGCGCGATCTCGGTGATCGGCGTCCGGCCCAGGATCATGTCGGCCACCAGATGCCCGACCCCCGGCCCGATCCCGAAACCATGGCCCGACAGGCCCGCCGCCAGGACCAGGCCCGGCAGGCCGCAATCCGCGTCGATGACCGGCACCCCGTCGGGCGTGCTGTCGATGAAGCCCGCCCAGCTGGCCTGCACGGGAATGTCCCGCAATGCGGGCAGCAGGCGGCGGGCGCGGGCCAGCGTTTCCCTGACCAGGGCCTTCGACGGATGCGGGTCGAGAATCCGCACCCGCTCCATGGGCGTTTCGCGATCCAGGGACCAGCGGGCGCGGGTCTCGAACCCCGCAGCCCAGCCCTGCAGCCCGCCGGGGCGCAGGGCGCGCCAGCGTTTCGCGAACATCGGCAGGAAATGCCTGGCGCCGGCGATCATCCGCGGCGTCGGATCCACATTGGCCCGGCCCGAGATCGCCAGCGTATAGCCGCCATCGCCCCGGCGCGTGGCCGATACGGCAGCGGTGTGCAGGGCATCGGGCAGCCCCTCGGCCCCCGGCATCACCGACAGGATCGAACTGCGCACCGAGGCTTGCGGGAAGCCGATCCCCAGCTGGTGCAGGAAACTGCCGGCCCAGGCCCCGCCGGCCATCACCACCGTGCCGGTGCGGATCGTGCCGCGCTCGGTCACGACGCCCGCGACGCGGCCGGCCTCAAGCTCCAGCCCGCGGGCGGCGCAGGACTGGATCACATGGCCGCCATGCTTGACGATGCCCTGCGCGATCAGCGGTGCGGCGCTGGCGGGGTCGGCAATGCCGTCCGTGGGCGACCAGACGCCGCCCAGCCAGGATTTGCCGGTGGCGCGGCCGCGCTCGGCAGCCTCGGGGCCCGACAGCATCCGCGTGTCGATGCCTTCGCCTTGCGCGAAGCGGCCCCAGGCGGCCCAGCCTTCCAGCTCGGCGGGGTCATCGGTCAGATACAAGAGCCCGCAGCGGCGAAAGCCGATGCCGGGGCCCAGGTCGGCGGCCATCTGCTCCCACAGGTCCAGGCTGCGCGTGGACAAGGGCAATTCGCGGGCATCGCGGTTCTGCTGCCGGCACCAGCCCCAGTTGCGGCTGGACTGTTCCGCCCCGATGCGGCCCTTTTCCAGCAGCACCACGCTTTGCCCGGCGCGGGCCAGCCAATAGGCGGCCGAGACCCCGACAATGCCGCCGCCGATCACGACGCAATCGGCGCGGGCGGGCGGGTCTCCGGCGGTCTCGATGGACAAAAGCGGTGCGGGCATGGGGTTCTCCGGTCGTGTCACCGCAGGCTAGCGGCGGGTGGCCAGCCGCATCTGCCGCATCTCGCGGCGGCGGCGGCATTTCCTATCGAATCGCAGCCGGTTGGCAGCGAGGCCGAATTGCAGCAGAAGGGACCCGGAACGGGAAGGAAGATCGAATGGCACCGCCGCTGAAACTGGACCGCATCGATGTGAAGATCCTGGCCGAGTTGCAGAAGAACGGCCGCATCACCAATGTCGAGCTGGCCGATCTGGTCGCGCTGTCCCCCTCGCCCTGCCTGATGCGGGTCAAGAAGCTGCAGCAGGCCGGATACATCACCGGCTACAGCGCCCAGATCAACGTGGCGAAGCTGGGCGAGACGCTGACCGTCTTTACCGAATTCACCCTGAAGAACCACCGCCCGCCGGACTTCGCGCGCTTCCAGGAGGCGCTGGAAAAGATCGACAGCTGCATCGAATGCCATCTGGTGTCGGGCGGATACGACTATCTGGCGAAATTCGTGACCTCGGGGATCGTGGACTACCAGAACATCATCGAATCGCTGATCGACCGCGACGTCGGCGTGGACAAGTATTTCAGCTTCGTGGTCATCAAGACGCCCTTCGTCAAGACGCAGATCCCGCTGACCAGGCTATTCGCGGAACGGTCCTGACGCCCGGCCGGACGAAACAGGCGGCGCCCGCCGGGCCTGTGCGGTCCGGCGGCATCCGTGGACAGGACAGCTGGCCGCGAAGGCTTGGGCCCTTGCCCGTCGCAGCTACCGTCCCGCGAACTGCGCCATCAGGGCGGGGTCCTGCTCCAGCCCCTTCAGCCAGCCGGTATCCAGCTGGGGGATCGAGCCGATCAGCAGCCGCGAATAGGGATGCGCGGCCTCGGTCGACATGCGCGCGGCGGGCAGCGCCTCGACCACCCGGCCCTTCAGCATCACCAGGACCTCGTCGCAGATCGCCTCGACCGTGGACAGGTCGTGGCTGATGAACATGTAGGACAGGTTCAGCTCTCGCTGCAGTTCCTTCAGCAGGTCCAGGATGGCCGCCGCGACGACGGTGTCCAGCGCCGAGGTGATCTCGTCGCACAGGATCAGCTCGGGCTCGGCGGCCAGGGCGCGGGCCAGATTCACCCGCTGCTTCTGCCCGCCCGACAATTCCGAGGGCAGGCGGTGGCGCAGGTGGCCGGGCAGGCGCACCATGTCCAGAAGCTCGATCACCCGGGCATTGCGCGCGGCCCCGGTCATGCCGTGATAGAAGGTCAGGGGCCGGGCCAGGATCGTCTCGATCGACTGCGCGGGGTTCAGCGCGGTATCGGCCAGCTGGAAGACGATCTGGACGCGGCGCAATTCGTCCTTGCTGCGCTGTTGCAGCGCGGGCGCCAGTTCCTTGCCGTCCAGCAGCAGGTTGCCGCGATAGGCGGGCAGAATGCCGGCAATGGCGCGGGCGAGCGTCGACTTTCCCGATCCGGATTCGCCGATCACGCCCAGGTTGCGGCCACGTTCCAGCCGGAAGCTGACATCCTGCAGGATCTTCGCCGCCGGCACGCCGTCGCGGATCACGCCATAGCCCGCGCAGAGGTCCTGCACCGCAAGGATCGGCTCGGCCGCGTCGGGCCGGGCCACGGGGACATGCGGCACCGGCTCGAAGGCATCCAGAAGCTGGCGGGTATAGGGATGCTTCGGCGCGTGCAGGATCTGCTCGGTCGCGCCCTCCTCCTGCACCACGCCGTTCTTCAGCACAATGATGCGGTCGGCGATCTGGGCCACCACGGCCAGGTCGTGGCTGACATAGACCCCCGCCATGGCGCCCTTGTCCATGACCGACTTGAAGGCGCGCAGCACCTCGATCTGGGTGGTCACGTCCAGCGCGGTCGTCGGTTCGTCGAAGATCACCAGCGCCGGATCGCCGATCAGCGCCATGGCCGCCGACAGGCGCTGCAACTGCCCGCCCGAGACCTGGTGCGGATAGCGGCTGCCGATGGTGTCGGGATCGGGCAGCGCCAGGGCGCGGAACAGCTGCCGCGCCTTAGCCTCGGCCTGCTCGCGCGGCATCAGCTGGTGGATGGCGGTGATCTCGACCACCTGGTCCATGATGCGCTTGGCCGGGTTGAAGGCCGCCGCCGCCGATTGCGGGACATAGGACACCTCGGTCCCGCGCATGGCGGCGCGCTGGCGCTCGGGCATCGCCGTCACGTCGCGGCGGCCCACGCGGATGCTGCCGCCCTGGATGGCGCAGCCGGGCCGCGCATGGCCCATCAGCGACAGGGCGATGGTGGTCTTGCCCGACCCGCTTTCGCCGATCAGGGCCACGATCTCGCCCGGGGCGATGTCGAAGCTGACGCCCTTGATGATCTCGACCTCGCGGCCCGAGTCGGTCCTGGCGCCGATCTTCAGGTCGCGCACGGAAACAAGCGGCTGATCCATCATTCGCTCCTGTCGCGGATGCGGGTGGGCAGGTTGTCGATGAACATGTTGACCGAGATGGTCAGCGAGGCGATGGTGATCGAGGGAAAGATCACCGCCGGCGCCCCGAGGCTGAGGCCCTCGATGTTCTCGCGCACCAAGGCGCCCCAGTCGGCATTGGGCGGCTGCACGCCAAGGCCCAGGAAGGACAGGCCCGACAGCACCAGCACGATGAAGACGAAGCGCAGGCCCAGATCGGCCAGGACGGGGCCCAGGATGTTGGGAAAGATCTCGCGCAGGATGATATGGCCGAAGCCCTCGCCCCGGGCCCGGGCCACGGTGACGAAATCCATGGTGTTGACGTTGACCGCCAGCGCGCGCGCAAAGCGATAGGAGCCCGGCAGATACATGGCCGCCAGCGTCACGATCAGGATCGGGATCGAGGATCCGACGGCCGCCACCACGACCAGGCCGAACAGCAGGTGCGGAATGCCGTTGAAGGCGTCCAGGAAGCGCGACAGCAGCGTGTCGAACCAGCCGCCGACCACGGCCGCGATCATGCCCAGAAGCACGCCACCCGCGCAGGCCAGCATCACCGCGGCCAGCGCGATGCCGACGGTATAGCGCGTCCCCATGATGATGCGGGACAGGATGTCGCGCCCCAGATAGTCGCTGCCCATCCAGAACTGGCTGCTCATCGGGCCGAAATAGTCGAAATCGACCATGTCGCCGGGGGGATAGGGCGCGATCCAGGGGCCGATGATGGCGATCACCGCCCAGAACAGGATCACGGCCAGGCCGATGCGGCCCACCCAGTTGAAGGAATATCCCAGCCGGGCCGGGGTCGGAAGGCGCAAAGCAAGGGACATCAACGGCGCAACCTCGGGTTGGAGAGAATGGCAATCATATCGGCCAGCGTGATCAGCAGCAGATAGCTGATGCAGAAGATCATCGCGCAGCTCTGGATCAGGGGCAGGTCCCGGGTGGACACCGCGTCGACCATCAGCTTGGCCACGCCCGGATAGTTGAAGACCGTCTCGACGATGATCACGCCGCCGACCAGATAGGACAAGGACAGCGCCACCGCGTTGGCAATGGGGCCAAGCGCGTTGGGCAGGGCGTGGCGCAGGACCATCCGCGTCCGCGACGCTCCCTTCAGCAGCGCCATCTCCACATAGGGGGTGTTGATCGTCTCGATCACCGCGGCCCGCGTCATGCGGATCATCTGGGCCGAGACGACGAAGGACAGCGAGATGACGGGCATCGCATAGGCGCGCAGCATGTCACCGATGCTGTTCACATTGACCCCGAAGGACAGCGCCGGCAGCCAGTCCAGCCAGACGGCGAAGACCAGCACCGCCAGCGTCGCCACCATGAATTCGGGCACCGAGATGACGGAGATGGTCAGCACCGAGACCAGGCGGTCCAGCCAGGATCCGCGCCACATGGCGGCGGCGATGCCCAGGGTCAGCGCGACGGGCACGCAGACCAGCGTGACGATGCCCGCCAGGCGCAGCGTGTTCATCAGCCGCCCCGACAGCAGGTCGGCCACGGCCATCTTGTTGACATAGGACATCCCCAGATCACCCGTAGCAAGCCCGCCCAGCCAGGACAGGAAGCGCCAGATCGCCGGCTCGTCCAGGCCCATGGCGGTGCGCAGCCCGGCCACGGCCTCGGGGGTTGCGGCCTGACCCAGCAGCACCTCGGCCACGTCGCCGGGCAGCAGTTCGGTCGCGAAGAAGACTGCGAAGGACACGATCAGCAGCGTGATGAGCGCGATGCCCAGGCGCTGGCCGACCAGGATCCAGGTGGTTGCGGAACGCAGCATGTCACACCTCCATCAATGGGGATGCCCCTGCGCGCATTGCACAGGGGCGCGGGGCGTGGGGATGTCAGCCCTCCAGCCAGACATATTCGGCGAAGGCATAGCCCATCTGGCCGCCCAGGGGATTGGGGCGCATGCCCTTCATCTTCGCCGAATGCGCATCGACGTTGGAAATATAGGCGGGAATGATGGTGCCTGCCTCGGCCGCGATCATTTCCTGCATCTCCCAATAGATCGCCTTGCGCTTTTCCTCGTCCAGCAAGCCGCGCGCCTCGACCAGCATGGCGTCGAACTTCTCGGACTTGTAATGGCTTTCGTTCCAGGGCGCGTCGGATGCGTAAAGCAGCGAGAACAGGATATCCGGCGTCGGGCGCGGATTGATGTTGCCGAAATGGACCGGTGCCTTCAGCCAGTAGTTCGACCAGTATCCGTCGGACGGCACGCGCTCGATCTTGAAGGGCATGCCGGCTTGGGCGCCCGCCTGCTGGACGACCATGGCATAGTCAATGGCCGAGTTCGCCGCGTCCGAGGTGACGATGGGGATCGCCTGGCCCAGCACGCCGGCCTTTTCGAACAGCGCCTTGGCGCGCTCGGGGTCGAATTCGCGCGGCTTCAGGTTCGGGTTGTGATAGCGGTCCATGGCCGAGACGGGCTGGTCGTTGGCGACCTCGCCCAATCCGCGCAGCACGCCGTTCACGATGGCCTCGCGGTTCATCAGGTATTTCATGCCCTCGATGAAGTCGGCCTTGTCGCCCGGCGCCATGTCCAGCCGGATGTTGAGGTTGGTATAGTTGCCCGCCGTCGAGATCGAGCTGACGACATGGCCCTGCCCCTCGACCATGCGCATCGACCGCGGGTTGATCGCGGCGGCCAGGTGGATATCGCCCGACAGCACGGCATTGACGCGCGCATTGTTGTCCGAGATGGCGAAATATTCGAAGCTGTCCAGATAGGGGCCGGTGCCCTTGAAGTAGTTCGGGTTGCGCGTGCCGATGGACCGCACGCCGGGTTCGAAGGTTTCGCAGAGAAAGGCGCCGGTGCCGTTGGCCTTGCTGAAATCGCTGGTCCCTTCGGCCAGGATCATGAAATGGTGCAGCGACAGGATCGTGGGCAGGTCGGCATTGGCCGCCGCCAGCACGATGCTGACGGTGCGGTCGTCCACGGCGGTGATCTCGGCCATCTGTTCGGCGATGGCGGCGGCCTTGGACCCCACGGCCGGATCCTGATGGCGCTTGAGCGACCAGACCACGTCCGACGCCGTCAAGGTCTTGCCGTCGTGGAAGGTCACGTCGGGCTTCAGCCTGATCTGCCAGGTCTTGCCGTCCGTCGTCTCGATGGACTCGGCCAGTTCCATCTTCACCTCGCTGCCCTCCTCGAGGAAGGTCAGGCGGTTATAGAAGGCGCAGCAGCGGGTGTAGTCGGTGGACAGGGACGCCTTGGCCGGGTCCAGCGTGTCGGCGGTCGAGGCCGACCAGCCCGCGGCCTTCAGGTGCCCGCCCGTGACCGGGGTTTGCGCGACGGCCTGACCGGCGCGCAGCAGCAGCGACCCGCCCGCCGACAGCGCCACGCCCGACGCCATCAGCATCTTGAGCAGGTCCCGGCGCGAGGCGCCGCGGCGGATTGCGGCCTCGACCATCGCGTCGTCGCGGCCCGTCCAGTTGTTCGGCTTGAGGTCTTTCATGTCGTCATCCCTGTTGCTTGCCCGGCGGCTCTCGTGTCCGCTCGGGCGGGTGAAGTCAGTTGTCGAAGGCCTTGTCGGCGGCCTCGGCCAGGTCGATCAGTGCGTGAAAGTGGTAGTCGGGTTCGGTGAATTCCGCGGGTTCGATGGTCCCGCCATAGCCTTTCTGGGCATGGCGGCGCTGGATCCAGGCATTCGTCATGCCCAGTTGGCGCGAGATGCCGATATCGTGGTGCTGGCTTTGCGCGGTATGCAGGATGTCGTCCTTGGTCCCGCCATTCTTGCCGACGAAGTCGAAGACCTGCCGGAAGAAGGCCGGATCGGGCTTTTCGGTGCCGGTATCGTCGGTGGTGAAGCTGGCCCAGAAGGGATTGCCCAGCTTTTCCTCGTATTTCTCGAAGGCCCAGCGGCGGGCATTGGTCATGGCGATCAGCTTGTAGCGCGCCTTCAGCCGGGCCATCGCCTGGACGCTGTCGGGAAAGGGCTGCGCCTCGCCCACGGCGTCGATCATGAACCGGCGGTTTTCCGGCGTGTCGGGCAGGCCGGTCGCTGCCGCGATCCGACCGTAGCAGCGGCCCAGGTCGTCCGGGAAGCGCAGCGCGTCCGGCTGATAGCGGGCGTTGCGGTAAACCGCCAGCGCCTCCTCGCCGTCGACGGTCATGCCGGCATCGGCCGCGATCGTCGCCAGCGCGCCGGTGATCGCACCCTCGAAGTCGATCAGCGTGCCGACCACATCGAAGGTGACATAGGAAAAGCGGTCCAGGGGTCTTGCCGCCGTCAGGGTGGCCATGGGGTGAGCTTCCTTTCGCAGATGCCGCGGGCCGCGGCGGTCAGATCGGCGGACGCGCGGGTCGTCACATCCCCTCACATCCAGATTGCGCCATTCCGGGGCTGCAAAACGCCGAAACGGGCGGCCGGCGCAGCAGATTCTTTCGTATTGGGCGGGGGCGCGGCATATCGCGAGCGCCCTAGTATCCCCGGCTGCGGTCCACCAGCCCCGGCACCGGCTGTCCGTCGCGGTCGGCGCGGATGACGGCCAGGGCGTGGCGCGCGCCTTCCTCGGCATCGGTATGGGCGGCGATATGCGGGGTGATCAGCACGCGCGGATCGCGCCAGGCCCAGTGATCGGCGGGCAAGGGTTCGGGGTCGGTCACGTCCAGCATGGCGGCAGAAAGCCGGCCGCCGTCCAGCGCCCGGCGCAGCGCCGCCATGTCCAGCTGCGCGCCGCGCCCGGCATGGACCAGTCCCGCGCCCTGCGGCAGCCGGTCGAAGAAGCCGCTGCCCATCAGGCCGCGGGTTTCGTCCGTCAGCGGCAGCAGGCAGACCAGGATATCGGCCCCGGCCAGAAAGGCGTCCAGCCGATTCGCGCCGAAGATCTCGATCCCCTCGACCGGCCTGCCCGAGCGGCTGTATCCCGAAACGGCAAAGCCCAGGGCTTGCAGGCTTGCGGCGGCCAGGCGCCCGATCCGGCCCATGCCCATGATGCCCACGCGCCGCGTGCGCGCCAGCCGCGCCGGGCGGGGCTGCCATTCGCCGCGCGCGGCATGATCCAGATAGAACGGCAGATCCCGGTGCAGCGCCAGCGTGGCCATGACCACCCAGTCGCGCACCATGGCCTCGATCCCCGGCGCGATGGTGCGCGACAGCGCCACGCCCTCCGGCAAGGCCGGGAAATGGTCGGTGCCCGCGCCGACGCAGATCACCGTGCGCAGGTTCGGATAGCGCGCCAGATCGGCGGGCGGCGTCCAGCAGGCCAGATGCGTGACCTGCGCGGGGTCGGTCACGCTGGCCTCGTCGGCGATGAAGCCCTCGCCCGCCTCGGCGAAGATGCGCCCCCAGACGGCGCCGCGTTCGGGGGTGGAATGCAGCAGCAGCGCCATCAGCGCAGGACCGCGCGGATTTCCGGGTCTTCCAGCGTCAGATCCAGCACCTTGCGGGTGCGGGCGACGATCTGGTCGATCTGGTCCTCGGTGCAGCACAGGGGCGGCGCATAGCCGAAGATGCCCTGCGCAAAGGACCGCACGATCAGCCCCTGTTCCCAGGCCCGGTCGAACAGCCGCGTGGCGGGCTGGACCTCGGGCGGCAGAGGGGTCCTGGCCTCCTTGTCCACGACCAGCTCGACCGCCGCCAGCATCCCCCTGCCCCGCACATCGCCCACC
The DNA here is from genome assembly GCF_000513975.1 of Paracoccus sp. J55. Classification (NCBI taxonomy): domain Bacteria; kingdom Pseudomonadati; phylum Pseudomonadota; class Alphaproteobacteria; order Rhodobacterales; family Paracoccaceae; genus Paracoccus; species Paracoccus sp. J55. The sequence continues at coordinate 83,493 of NZ_AZVA01000007.1, read as the reverse complement.
AGCGGATGATCGCGCAGGCTTTCCAGCCCGGCCTGCAACCGCGCACCTGCGCGGCGGCCGTTTTCCAGCAACCCGCCTTCATAGAGCGCCAGCACCTCCAGTGCCACGGCGGCGCTGACCGGATGCGCGGAATAGGTGAAGCCATGGCCCACGGCCTTGGCCCCCGCGCCGTCGGCGATGGTCTCATAGACATGGTCGCGCATGAAGACCGCGCCCATCGGCACATAGCCCGAAGTCAGCCCCTTGGCCGTGGTCATCAGGTCGGGAACGATGCCCTCGTCCTCGCAGGCGAACAGCGGGCCGGTGCGGCCAAAGCCGGTGATCACCTCGTCGGCGACAAACAGCACGCCGTATTCCGCGCACAGATCGCGCATTGCCCTGATCCAGCCCTTGGGCGGCACCAGCACGCCGCCCGAGCCCTGGATCGGCTCGACATAGAAGGCGGCGACGCGGTCGGGACCAAGCGATTCGATCTTCGCCCGCAGTTCCGCGACCGAGGCCTCGGTCACGGCCTGCGGATCGCGGCCCGCCGGGTTGCGATACAGGTCATGCGACGAAATCTTGTGCTGCCAGTCATAGGGCACCCCGAAACCGTCGTGAAAGCCCGGCAGCGCCGTCAGCCCCGCCCCCATGGTGGTCGAGCCGTGATAGCCGTTGGCGACCGAGATGAACTGGTCGCGGCCCGGCTGGCCCTTGGCGTGCCAGTAATAGCGGATGAAGCGGATGGTGCTGTCCACCGCGTCCGATCCGCCCAGCGTGAAATAGACGTGGTTCAGATCGCCCGGGGCGCGTTCGGCCAGGGCGGCGGCCAGGCGGATCGGCGCCTCGGCGCCCAGGTCGAAATAGCCGGTGGCATAGGGCAGCTTGCGCATCTGCTCGGCGGCGGCCTCGACGATGCTTTCGTGGCCATAGCCCGCGTTCACGCACCACAGGCCCGCGAAGCCGTCGATCAGGGTGCGCCCCTCGCTGTCGGTGACGGTCGCGCCCTGCCCGCCGGTCAGGATGCGCACGCCGCGCTGTTCATGCCCGCGAAAGGACGAAACCGGGTGGATCAGGTGCCGGCGGTCAAGCTCGGCCAGGGAATTGCTCAGCATGGGGGTCTCCGGGTTCAGCCCAGGGCTTGCGAGATCAGGGCCTGGGTCGTGGGGGCTGGGGTGCGCGGGTTGCGGGTCATGGCGGTGCCACCGCCGGCATGGGCAAGGCCCAGCGTCGCCGCGAAGCCGTCAAGACCCTGTTCCGCGCGCAGATCGACACGCAGGAAGCTGCCTTCCCAGCGGCGCGCGGCCTCGGCCAGCAATGCGCGGGCGGTGGCGGTGTCGGGGGCGACAATCGGCCCGACCACGCGGCCGCGGCCGAAATCGCGCAGCAGGGCAAAGCCGGCATCGCAGGTCAGGACCTCGCCGCCGGCGGCGATGTCGCGCAACAGGGACGCGCGGTCCATGCCGCTGGCGGCGCGGTCGGCATCGGCGAGCCGGTCGATATCGGCGGGACGGCCGGTGGCGACGGGCCGTTCCGGCGCGGTTGCGACAGCAAGGCCCTGATGCTGAACGATCTGGCCGCTGGCCCGGAAGCCGAGTTTTTCGTAAAGCGGCAGCCCGTCCGCGGTGGCGATCAGGCGCATTTCGCGGTCGCCGGCCAGGGCGATGATCGCCTCCATCAGCGCGCGGCCCAGGCCCCGCCCGCGCATCGCCGCATCGACGATGATCATGTTCAGCGTGGCGACCGCGCCGAAGGGCGAACACAGCGCGGTGCCGACCACGCGGCCTTCGTCCAGCGCCACGACGCCCTGGGATACAGACAGGGTCAGCGCCCAGTCCTCGGCCCGGTGGGGCCAGCCGGCCTGCTGCGACAGGCGCAGCGCCTGCGGCAGATGGGCGGGGGTAAAGGCGGCAAGTGCAGGGGTGATGGTCGTGGTCATGCGCTTTGTCCTTCTTGGCACCATCCTGCCACGGGCGCGCCCGCAGGATTGCCGAACTGGCAAGGGCGCGCGGCATGTCCTGCGGATCGCAGAACGGCCGCCGCAGAAAATGCTGTCATGGGCAGAGCCGCCGCCCCAGGCGACGGATCAGGGCGCAGGCGTCCTGCAATTCGGCCATCGTCAGGTATTCCTCGGGGCGGTGCGCGCGGGCGATGTCGCCGGGGCCGCAGATGATCGCGGGGATCCCGGCCTGCTGGTAAAGCCCGGCCTCGGTGCCATAGCTGACCGCGCCCAGGGGCGTCGCGCCCGTCAGCTCGGCCAACAGCCGCGCCAGCGGGTGATCGCCGTCAAGCGCAAGCGCCGGATAGGAGGACAGCCAGTCCACGGCCAGCCCCCCTGCCGCCGCGACCACCGGCTCCAGGACCGCCCTGGGATCGACGCCGTGGATCGCGCGGGCCTCGATCTGCGCCTCGGCGCGGTCGGGGATGATGTTGACGGCCTGCCCGCCCGCGACGGTGCCGATCTGCAGGCTGGACCAGGGCGGCGCGAAGCGCGGGTCCTGCGGCCCGGATTGCAGCGCCACGGCCTGCGCCGCGGCTGCGTTCAGCGCCGGCAGCAGCGCGTGGATCGCGTTCGCGCCCAGGTCGGGGCGCGAGGAATGCCCCGCCACCCCCGTCGCCACCAGCCGCAGCGCCGCCTTGCCCTTGTGCGCCAGCACCGGCACCAGGCCGGACGGCTCGCCGATGATCACCCCCAGCGGCGGCGCGCAAAGCCCGGGCAGGGCCGCCAGCAGATGCGGCACGCCCCGGCAGCCCGCCTCCTCGTCATAGGAAAGCGCGATATGGACCGGCGCGGACAGCGGCATCGCGACCAGTTCGGGCACCATCGCCAGGGCGGCGGCGACAAAGCCCTTCATGTCGCAGGCCCCGCGCCCGATCAGCCGGTCGCCGTCGCGGCGCAAGACGAAGGGATCGGCCCGCCAATCCGGCTCGCCCGCCGGAACCACGTCGAGATGGCCCGACAGGACATAGCCGGGGCGCGAGGCATCGCCGATGCTGGCGAACAGGTTCCAGCGGTCGCCCTCGGGTCCGGGGACCAGCGCCGGCTCGATCCCGTGCCCGCGCAGGTAATCCGCCGCGAAGCCGATGATGTCGCCGTTCGGGCCGCCCACGACGCTGGGAAACCCGACCAGCCGGGCCAGAAGATCAGTCGGCGAAGACATAGATCTTGCGCACGGTTTCGATGGTTTTCCAGATGCCCTTGAAGCCGGGCTTCATCAGGAAGCTGTCGCCTGCGGTGAAGCGGCGCGTCTCGCCGCCTTCCTCGGTCAGATCGACCACCCCGGAGAGGATATGGCAGAATTCCAGCGCCTCGCCCTTGACGGAACGGGTGGTGCCGGGCGTCGCTTCCCAGATGCCGGTGCGGATCTTCGACCAGTTGCCCAGGGGCACCTCGTCCAGGGCCCAGGTCTTGAAGGCGGGGGCGCCCTCGATCAGCTTCTCCGGGGCGGCTACGTCCTCGCGCGGGGCAAAGGCCGGGGCGGTGTCGATGGGGGTCAGCAGGGTCATGGGGTTCCTTTCCGTTACGCCGCCAGCCTGGCCCGATCCGCGCAGGGTCGGGCACCGTTGTCGGGTCCTGGGCGGCAGGGCCTGCCGTCCATTGCCGGAATTTCGCAATCTCCTGCCGTCAGGCGCCCGACTGCCGCATGCGCTGTCGCAAGACCGCGCCAATGATGGATCAGACGGACCAACAGGAGGCCCCCATGGCGCTGCGCCCGAAATTCATTACCTTCGACTGCCACGGCACGATGATCTTCTTCGACATGGCGGGCGCCGCGCGCGACCATTACGGCGCGCAGCTCAGCGGCCCGCAGATGGAGAAATTCATCGCCAATTTCGCGGCCTACCGCCTGGACGAGGTGCTGGGCGCCTGGAAACCCTATGCCGAGGTCGTCCACAACGCGCTGGAACGCACCTGCAAGCGCAACGGCATCGCCTTCGATCCCGCGGTGGCCGAGGACATCTATGCCCGCGTGCCGACCTGGGGGCCGAACCTCGACGTGCCCGCGGGGCTTAGGCGCATTGCCGGGAAGATCCCGCTGGTCGCGCTGACCAATTCGATGAACGACCAGATCCCGCATAACATCGCCAAGCTGGGCGCGCCCATCGACCATGTCTTCACCGCCGAAAGCGCGGGCGCCTACAAGCCGCAGATGCGGGCCTTCGAATACATGTTCGACCAGCTTGGCTGCGGCCCCGAGGACGTGCTGCATGTGTCGTCGTCGTTCCGCTATGACCTGATGACCGCGCATGACCTGGGGATCCGCAACAAGGTCTGGGTCAATCGCGGCCATGAGCCGGCCAATCCCCATTACAGCTATACCGAGGTCCGGGACATCTCGGGGCTGGCCGAGGTGGTGGGGCTGTGACGAAATACGCATCCTATTGGCATGATGGCGTGCCGCCCTTTGCGGGCGCCGAGGCCGGCCCGGTCGAGGGACGCTTCGACGTGGCCGTGATCGGCGGCGGCTTCACCGGGCTGAACGCCGCCCGCAGCCTGGCGAAAGCCGGGGTGCGCGTGGCGCTGCTGGAGGCCGAACATGTCGGCTGGGGCGCGTCGGGCCGCAATGGCGGGCACCTGAACAACGGCATCGCCCATGGCTATGCCGATGCCAAGGCGCATCTGGGGGCAGAGCGCGCCCATGCCCTGTATCGCGCCTATGACCGGTCCATCGACATGATCGAGCAGATCGTGGCCGAGGAAGGCATCGCCTGCGATTTCCGCCGCTCGGGCAAGCTGAAGCTGGCCTCCAAGCCCAGCCATGTCGCGGGGCTGCGCGCGAATTTCGACCTGATCCATGCCGAGGTCGATCCCGACACCCGCTGGCTGGACCGCGACCAGATGCGAAGCGAGGTCGGGTCCGACAGCTTCCACGGCGGGATGCTGTACGAGAAATCCGCGATGATCCACATGGGCCGCTATGCCCAGGGGCTTGCGACGGCGGCGCATCGCCATGGCGCGCGGATCTGGCAAGGCGCGCCCGTGACCGGCCGGACAAGGCTGGCCGATGGCTGGCAGCTGCAGACCCCGCGCGGCGGCCTGGCCGCGGGCCGGGTGATCGCGGCGACCGGCGCCTATGGCACGACGGCGCCCTTCCGGCATTTCCGGCGGCGCATCATCTCGGTCGGGTCGTTCATCATCGCCACGCGGCCTCTGTCGGATGCCGAGGTCGCCGCCACCCTGCCCGGCGACCGGACCTGCGTGACCTCAATGAACATCGGCAACTATTTCCGCCTGTCGCCCGACAGGCGGCTGATTTTCGGCGGACGGGCACGGTTCTCGGCCCGGTCGGACCAGACCTCTGACGCGAAATCGGGGACGATCCTGCGCCGGTCCATGGCCGCGATCTTTCCGCATCTGGCGGATATTCCCATCGATTATTGCTGGGGCGGGCTGGTGGACATGACCAAGGACCGCTTCCCCCGCGCCGGAGAGGTGGACGGCATGATCTATGGCATGGGCTATTCCGGCCATGGCGCGCAGATGTCCACGCTGGTCGGGCAGGTCCTGGCGGACATCGCCCTGGGCCAGCGCGGCACGAACCCGCTGGAGGGCCTCGCCTGGCCCGCGATCCCGGCGCATAGCGGCAAGCCGTGGTTCCTGCCGCTGGTGGGGCTGTGGTTCGGGCTGAAGGACCGGCTGTCCTGATCGCGCGGGGACGGAAACGCTATCCCAGCGAATGCGATGCCAGGCCGTAGGTCACCGCCCCTTCCGCGGCGCGGCGGTGGGGGCCGATGCACATTTCCGTAACCGTGTCGAAGGCCACCAGCCCGGCATCGGTCAGGAAGGACAGGAAGCCGTCGCTGTCCACCGGCGTGTCGAGGCGCGTGAAACGTCCGGCATTCGCCCGGATCAGCGGGGCGATCAGGGCCTGTGCCATGGCATCCCCCTCGGCCACGACGGGACCGATCACCGTGCCCTTGCCGAAATCGCGCTGCAGCGCAAAGCCGCAGACGGCGCCGTCGCGCAGCGCGACCGTGCCGGTCGACAGGGGCAGCAGCGCGTCCAGAACCCGCGTTCGCTTTGCGCCATAGGCGTTTGCATCCAGGGCCCGAAGGCCCGCATCATCCTCTGCCCGCAGATCGCGGACCAGGATGCCGGGTGCGTCAACGGGCCCGATATCCCGCGCCATGCCCTGCTGCTGGCGGATGATGCCCACCGGCCGGAACCCCGCCGCCGCATAAAGGCGATACCCCGAATGCGTCGCGCTGAGCCGCAGATCCCGGCCCGCGCAATCGGCCATCACCCGCTGCAGCAGCCACTTGCCCGCCCCCCGCGCCTGCAACCGCGGCACCGTGACCATCATCCCCAGCATGGCGAAATCGTCGCCCGTCGGGAAATACATGGCCGATCCAAGGGGGCGCCCGATCTCGTCGACCGCCAGGTAGCCCTGCCCCAGCGACAGGAACAGATCCAGGTCGCGGGGACGATGCGGCCACAGCACCCCCACCGTCAACTCGTGCAGCAACTGCCGCTGCGCCATGCGCAGGGGCTTGGCGCTGGCATCATAGGCGTCGATGCGCAAATGCGGCACGGGGTTGCGATCACCAGCTGCCAATCCCGCTTCGTTCTGACCCATGTCGCCCCGCTTCCAGACCATTCCCCGGGCAGTATGCCCGCTGTTCCTCGCCATTTGATGCCGTATCACGGCCTGCAGGACAAAGATCGTGCCGCCGGGCCGGCCGCTTCAGGCGCGCCCGCATCGCTCGTGCTGAAATCCTCTGTGCCAGTGTCCGGGGAACGCGCGGTTTTAGCTTGCTGGCATAAGTGATGCGGAGGGCTGCGTGCTTGTCGCATCCCCCAACCCATCGTCGCCGTCCGGGGACCGGATCAATGAAACGATCGGTAACATGCAACCGGAATTGTTTCCGAGAGGCATCGGTAAACAGTCTGTTACAAATTCGGCCTTGGCGGAAACCTCTCGACACAGACGAGACCAACGATGGAAACGCCCAGCGGCTATGTCGGAACCATGCGGAAAAACCGGCACCGTTCCTGATCCTCGGCTACCTCCCGGCCGTCAACGCAGCAAAACTCGGCCCGTCAAAGCACTCCAAAAAGGATGAAAGGGGGGGTGTTTCCCGAGACTATGTAAAAAGGAAAATATCGTGAAAGTCATTCCCCTGCTTGCCCTGGTGGCCACGCTGGCCGCATGTTCGGAAAAGGATGAACCGACGGGGCATATCTACCGCTATCCCGGCGGCACTGCCCCCGCGACTGTCGAGCCTGCGGCACGCAGCGGCCGCAGCGTGGCGGTCGATTATCACAACCACGCATTGCCGAAACCCGATGAGGGCCAGCACTGGGAATTGCAACCCGGCGCCTTCCTGCTGGTGGATGCCTCCGGGCAAGTGCTCTCGACCGTGCCGGCGCGTTACTCCGGGCTGTGAGATTGCGGATCTCGCAAAAAAGGCGGCGACCGGATTGCCCGATCGCCGCCTCTTGCCTGACCCGTGGAATGATCAGCGAAGAATGTCCGAAACCAGTCCCAGAACCTGCACGACTTTCATGGTGTTGGAATCGACCAGAACCACGCGCTCATCCATCACGCGATAAGCGCGGCCGGCCGTCGGTTTTGCCAGCCTGCGGCCCTCGGAAGTGTTCAGAGAGCGACCGCTGCGCGCGACGTCGCCAATTTTCGGCCCCCTGCTTTGCTGTTTCGCATCCGAGGCGGAATGCTTTTGCGCCCCCAGGCTTTTGGGCCCGAGCTCGGCTTTTTTGCCCGGCTCGGTTTTGACCGCGCAATTCCGGTCCCCCTGCGCGCAACGCGCGGAAGGGTCCGCAAGTGCCGGCGTCGTGCTGATGTGAAGCAGCGCCAAGCCTGCCAGAATGATGATCTTTCTCATGGGAAATTCCTTTCGGCGTTACCGGTTGGCCGGGCCAAGGATCTGCGCGATCCGCTTGGTCTTCTGGTCCACCAGCACGACCTGGTCATGGACGACACGATATTCCTGACCCCGCGGCGGCGCAGCGAAACGGCTGTTGGCCGCGCGCTGGAAGGGACGACCGTCACGGATGCTGTCGCCTACGCGCAGGGCTTTGCGCCCGTCGGGGGCGTGCTTGCCTTTCGCGTTGCGCGGCGGTGCCTCGGCCGGGCGGGGCTTGTGCTCGCCGCGTTTGACCTCGGCCGGAGGCGGGGGTGCCTTGCGCTCGCTGCGCTTGGCCTTGCGCGGGGCGTCCTTGGACGGAGGCGCGGGGCATTTGCGGTCGTTCTGCCGGCATTCCGGCGGCGGGCCGTCCGGGCGGGTTTCGGCCATGGCCATCTGGCCGCTGCCCAGGGCCGTTGCCGCGATCGCGGTCATCATGAAAAAGCGACGCATTGCATCTGTCCTTGCTGTTCTGCGGTCTGGAAGAAAGGCGCGTCGGGCGCCCTTGCCCGACGCAGGCCGGTTCAGCGCGCCGGCGCGGGGTGATGCCGGGGACCGGGCTGCTGCCGCCCCGGGCCTTCGTGGCGCGGGCCGTGCGGGCCGGGACCAAAGCCCGGATCGACCTGCTGCAGCCTCTCCAGCTGTGCCGGCTCCAGCGACCCGCGCAGCGCGGTCGCTGCCGCGAGCAGCGCGCGGGCCTTCTCGGCGCGGGCCAGCGCATGTTGCGCCATGCGCTCGGCGGCCAGCGGCCGGGCCTGATCGGCCGGGGGCTCGCCGCCCTCGGCACGGGCGTCGGGAGCCGGCGGTTCGAGGAAGGCGATCAACGCCTGGCTGTAATCGCGCCAGGCATCCTGCTGCTCTCCGGTGATGCCCAGATAGGTCTCGGTCGCGGCAAGATGCGCGGCAAGGCCAAGAGCCGGCGTCATGCCTGCCGGGCCGGGCCGGCCGATATGGGGACGGAAGACGTCGTCTCGACCATGAGGGGCCCCGGCAGGACCAGGCTGGGGACGCGCCGGTTCCTCCGCCGGGGCGAGGGGTGCCTCGCCGGCGTTCTGCGCCGTCGCGGCAAGGGGGATGCCGGCCGCGCCCAGCAGGGCGGTCATCGCCAGAGCTTTCATCGGGATATTCTTCATCGGACAGACCCTTTCATCGGTTGCGATGCCGATGACGCTACAGGGACCGCTTGTCCGGCTTAGGTCTTGCCGGTGACGAATTCTTTCCGGGCGGCCAAGTTTTGCAAACGAGTGTTTCCAAAGGGCGATCCAGCAATGTTTCGTCACAAATTTGCCTGAGCGAGGCGCGCCGAAATCCGCTAGAACGGACGCATCTCAAGGTGATGACGATGAACCATATCCTGATCGTCGACGACGATCCCGAAATCCGCAACCTGCTGCGCCGCTATCTGGAAGGGCAGGGTTTCCGCGTCTCTGTCGCCGCCGACCGCCGCGAATGCGAGGCGCGGGTGACGGACGGCGCCCCGGACCTGATTGTGCTGGACGTGATGCTGCCCGACGGTTCCGGCCTCGATATCTGCCGCAGCCTGCACGAGCACCGGCCGGAGCTGCGCATCATCCTGCTGACCGCGCTGAAAGAGGACGTGGACCGCATCATCGGGCTGGAACTCGGCGCCGACGACTATCTGGGCAAGCCCTTCAACCCGCGCGAACTGGTCGCCCGCATCAAGGCCGTGCTGCGCCGCACCGGGGGTCAGGACGAGCCCGCCGCCCCCGATACCCGGACCTACGGCTTTGCCGGTTTCGAGCTCGATCCCGGCCAGCGCCGGGTGCGGGCCGCGGACGGCAGCGAGATCGAGCTTACCGGCGCCGAGTTCGACCTGCTGCGCGTGTTCCTGGAGCGCCCGGGCCGGCTCTTGTCGCGCGACCAGCTTCTGGACCTGACCCAGGGCCGCGACCGCGATCCGCTGGACCGTTCCATCGACGTGCTGATGAGCCGGCTGCGCCGCAAATTGGCCGAGAAGGAGCCGGCGCCGATCTTCCGCACGGTGCGCAACGGCGGCTATCAGCTGTCCGTGCCGGTCAGCGTGGGGGCGACGCGCGGATGAGCTCGCTCCAGACCCGCATCGCCGCCCTGCTGATCGCGGCCATTGTCACCGTCGTGGTGCTGGCGACCTATACCGCGACCAGCGTGATGCGCCCCCCCTTGCCGCAGGCCACGATGGAGCCGGTGGCGCGGCAGATCCATGCGACCCTGGCATTGCTGGGCCATGGCCGGCCCCAGGACCGGCCGCGCGCCTTGCAGCCCGCCCCCGCGGGGGGCGAGCCGGACGAGCGGATGTCGCGCTTTCTCGGCGCCGCCCTGCGCCATACCGGCCAGCCGCTCGATGCACGGGTCACCAAACTGCCGGGCCAGGAATCCTTTACCGCCTCGATCCGCATCGGCGACGGGCGCTGGTTCATCACCGAGATACCGGACCTGTCGCCGCCGCCCGGCCGCTGGAAGGTGCTGGTGATCTGGCTGACCCTGATCGTGCTGGGCAGCGCCGCCATTTCGATCCACGCCGCGCGCCGGCTGACGCGGCCGCTGCAACTGCTCGAGGATGCGGTGGATCGCGTCGGCCCGGACGGCGTGCTGGAGCGGATCCCCGAAACCGGCTCGGGCGAGGTGCGGACGGCGGCGCGGGCGCTGAACCGGCTTTCGGCGCAGTTGCGGCAGGCGATGGAAAGCCGGATGCGGCTGGTGGCGGCGGCGGGGCACGACCTGCGCACGCCGATGACCCGCATGCGGCTGCGGGCCGAGTTCATCGAGGACGATGCCGAGCGGGCGAAATGGCTCTCGGATCTCGAGGAGCTGGACATGATCGCCGACAGCGCCATCCGCCTGGTGCGCGAGGAGGTCGGGCTGGACGGGGGCGAACCGGTCCGGCTGGACCGGCTGCTGCGCCAGATCGCCCTGGAATTGCAGGTTCTGGACCAGAAGGTCGAGCTGGGCGCGCTGCCGCCGCTGACCGTCCATGCCGGCCCCATCGCGTTGAAGCGCGCGCTGCGCAACCTGATCGCCAATGCCGCGACCCATGGCGGCGGGGCGCGCGTGGCGCTGGCGCGCGAGGGCGGCAACGCGGTGATCCGGATCGAGGACGACGGCCCCGGCGTGCCGCCCGAACTGCTGGCGCAGATCTTCGAGCCCTTCTTCCGCGTCGATCAGGCCCGGCGCAAGTCCTTCCCGGGCGCCGGGCTTGGCCTTGCCATCGCGCGCGAGATCATCGAGCGCCACGGCGGCAGCATCACCATCCGCAACCGCCAGACCCACGGGCTGGAGCAGGTCTGCAGGCTGCCATGCGATGGGCGATAAGCGCCGGATCATCACGACCGGTTTCGTGAGGCGCTACACCAGCCCGCAAGCCCCCCATTATGCCAGGGGCGGCTCGCCCTTTCCGCAGGATCTTCTCCTTCGGTTTCCCTTTCGCCACCCGGACACCGCAGACCATGCCCTTGATCGGAACGCGCCGGGTTCATTCGCGGGGCCTGGGCGAAAACTTGTCTCGAAATCGGTCTGGTCCTCCAGCTGCTCCGGGCCGCAGCCCGTCAACCAGGATGATCTCATCGACCCTGGCTTTGATCCCGGTGTCCACGATGCTTCTGCGGCATCGTCCCCATGATCAAGCGCCCGCGTGGCCGCGGCGCGCGGGGCAGGATGGGGATCTTTCCGGGGCAGCGCCCGGAGCCTTGCGGGTCCCGGGCGCCATGCCGTCATTGCAGGCAGGGCTCGAACTGCTGGCGCGAGGCGTCCAGATGCAGGTCCACCGGCAGGCCGTGCCGGGCGGCGGCGTCGAAGAGGATGTCCCGATAGCGGTCGGGGTCCTCGGCCACGGCGGGAGTGCGGCCCATGGCGTCCGAGAGCCCGGCGGCGCGGTCGATATTGGCGCGCCGCCAGTCCAGATCCTGCCCGGGATGCGGGGGCATGAAGCCGACCAGCTGCAGGCGCACGCGGTCCGCCCAGTCGCCGCGCAGCTGCGCCAGCGCCTCGATCCCGGCAAATCCGGCATCCTTGTCGACATTCACATGGCTGCAGATCGCCGGGGTGCCATGCGGCAGGCAACGGGCCAGCGTGCGGCTGGCGCGGGCGGTGACATCGCCCGGCATCGCCCCCCCGTTCAGCACCAGGTTCAGCGTGACCGCGGGGACCCTCCCATCGATGTCCATTGCAGGATGCCCCGCCTCGGCGACACCGGAGTGATGCCGACGAAGCCAGATCATGCAGGCGGGGTTTTCAGGCAACGCCTGATGCGCCATGACGGCGTCACTCTTGTCCCCGCATTCAACCCCGCAGCCTTCGGGCGGTAAATCCGTCCGCGTCCTGATCGAGGAGGATGCCTCGAACCGCAGCCAGGCATTGACCTTGCTCGTCCCCACGCCGATGCCCCGATCCCGCTCCCTTCCCGGATCACCCCGGCCAGCCCGAATCCTGTGCCGCAGGACGCGGCGAGGGCGGGCTCTTCAGCGGCCTGCTAGTCGTAAAGCCCGGCGAAGCGGTCGCGCAGCAGGTTCTTCTGCACCTTGCCCATGGTGTTGCGCGGCAATTCGTCCACGAACAGCACGCGCTTGGGCTGCTTGAACTTGGCCAGCCGCCCCTCCAGCGGGGCCAGCACCTCGGCCTCGGTCAGGGCGGGGCTGCCGGTCGGGACCACGACCGCCGTCACCCCTTCGCCGAAATCGCGATGCGGCAGGCCGATCACGGCGGATTCGACCACGCCGGGCAGCGCGTCGATCTCGGTCTCGATCTCCTTGGGATAGACGTTGTAGCCGCCGGTGATGATCAGGTCCTTGCCGCGGCCGACGATGTGCAGATAGCCGCGCTCGTCGAATTTCCCCAGGTCGCCGGTGATGAAGAAGCCGTTCGCGCGCAGTTCGGCGGCGGTCTTTTCCGGCATGCGCCAGTAGCCCTTGAAGACGTTCGGGCCGCGCACCTCGATCATGCCGATCTCGCCCCGCGGCAGTTCGGCGCCGGTCTCGGGGTCGGTGACGACGATCTCGGTGCCGGGCAGCGGCAGGCCGACGGTGCCGGCGATGCGCTCGCCGTCATAGGGGTTCGAGGCGTTCATGTTCGTCTCGGTCATGCCGTAGCGTTCCAGGATCGCATGGCCGGTGCGGGCCTGCCATTCGCGATGTGTCTCGGCCAGCAGCGGCGCCGAGCCCGAGACGAACAGCCGCATGTTCGCGGTGGTCTCGGCGTTCAGCATGTCGTCCTGAAGCAGGCGGACATAGAAGGTCGGCACGCCCATCAGCACGGTCGCCCGCGCCATCGCCTCGAAGATCCGGTCGACATCGAATTTCGGCAGGAAGATCATCGAGGCGCCCGAGAACAGCACCACGTTGGTGGCGACGAACAGGCCATGGGTGTGAAAGATCGGCAGGGCGTGGATCAGCACGTCCTGCGCGGTAAAGCGCCACGCCTCGCGCAGCACCAAGGCATTCGAGACCAGGTTGCCATGGGTCAGCATCGCGCCCTTGGACCGGCCGGTGGTGCCCGAGGTGTAAAGCAGCGCGGCAAGGTCGTCGCTGGCCCGCGCCACGGTGGCGAAGGTTTCGGGCGCGGCATCGGCGGCGTCGGTCAGGCTGCCCCGCCCCTCGGCATCCAGCGTCACCATGCGGGCACCGGCGGCCTCGGTGGGCTCGCGCAACGCCTCTTGCCGGGCGGGGTCGCAGACGAAGACCCGCGGCTCGGCATCGCCGAGGAAATAGCCGATCTCGGCGGGGGTGTAGCCGGTGTTCAGCGGCAGGAACACCGCGCCCGCCCGCAGGGTGGCGAGATAGAGGATGATCGCCTGCACCGATTTCTCGACCTGCACCGCCACCCGGTCGCCGGGCTGGACGCCAAAGGCCGCCAGCGCATTGGCCATGCGGCCGCTGCGGGCGATCAGGTCGCCGTAGCGGATGCGTTCGCCGGCCTGCGTCTCGATGGCCACGGCCTCGGGGTCGGTGATGCCGGCGGCGAGAAGGTCGAACAGATTGTCACTCATGCGTTGTCCCCGTGATTCATGGGTTGGAAGCCGGCAGCGCGCGCTTGACGCTGTCCGATGCGGCGATGGCGCTGCGTTCGGCGAAGGCTTCGTGGTTCGCCTCGATCCGGTCGAGATCATAGAGATAGTTCACCATCAGCCCATGCGACTGCTTCAGCCCGTTGGCCGAGACATCGCCCAAAAAGTTCAGCCGCTCCAGCCGGGCACCGTTGCCCAGGTGGAAGCGCGCCACCGGATCGACGACGCGGCCCTTGCCGTCGCGGGCGCGCAGGAAATAGGCCGCGGCGGCGGCCAGAAGCGGCGCGCGCAGGCTTTCGGCCTTGGCCGGGTCCTTGTGCCAGTCGGGATCGTCCAGCAGGGCGAAGGCCAGGCGCTGGTCGGCGTCGATCAGTTCCGACATCGCGTCCTTGCGCTGCTGGGCCAGCCAGGCGGCAAAGCCCGGCACCGGCGACAGCGTGACGAAGTTGCGGATGTTGGGCAGTTCGGCCTTCAGCTCCTCGACCACCTGCTTGATCAGGAAATTGCCGAAGGACACCCCGGCCAACCCGCGCTGCGTGTTCGAGATGGAATAGAACACCGCGGTGCTGGCGCGCTCCGCCTCGATCGGCTGGCGGTCGAGATCGAGCAGCCCCGCGACATTGTCCGGGATCTCCTCGGTCAGCGCCACCTCGACGAAGATCAGCGGCTCGTCCACCAGCTGCGGGTGAAAGAAGCCGTAGCAGCGCCTATCGGTCGGCTGCAGGCGGTTGCGCAGGTCGTCCCAGTTCTGGATGGCATGCACCGCCTCGTAGCGGATGATCTTTTCCAGGATGCTGGCGGGCGTGTTCCAGTCGATATGGCGCAGCACGAGAAACCCCCTGTTGAACCAGGACGCGAAGAGATGCGCGAAATCGCCGTCCACCCGGCGCAGCGCGGGGTTGCCCTTCAGATGGCGCAGCAGCTCCTCGCGCATCCGCACCAGCGCCGCCGTGCCGCCGGGCGCCAGGTTCAGGCGGCGGAACAGTTCCTGCCGGCGCGGCTCGGCGGCGTCGTGCAGCGCCTCGATGGCCCGCCCGTCCTCGGGGTCGCGCTGCACCGCCTCCAGCGCCGCGCGGACCGCCGCCGGATCGGGGCCGAAACGGTCGGCGAGGTTCTGCAGGAAGGCCAGCCGCGTCGCCTCATCGGCATCCTCGAAGGCGGCGAGCAAGCCCTGCGCGATGGCCACCCCTGAAGCCTCGCCCCGACGCGACAGCAGCGCCTCGCCCAGCTCGCACAGGTCGGGCGCCTCGGTGGCGGTGCCGGCGCCCCGCCGCCCAAGCAGGCGGCGGCCGCGCTCTGTCAGCACCTCGAACAGCTCGCCCAGAAAGGCCGGGCGGCCGGGGCGCGGGGTCTCGACGGTCTTGATCATTTCGGGCCTCCGAAAAGCGGGTGGCCTGCCGGGATCATCCCGGCAGCACGACGAAGATCAGCCACAGCACGACCGGGGCGACCAGCGTCACCAGCGCGCCGTAGTTCAGCAGTTTGCGGAAAAACACCTGGCGGTCCACCCCGCGGGCATTGGCCAGAACCAAAGCGCCGTTGGTCGAGAAGGGGCTGACATCGACGATGGTCGAGGCGACGGCCATGCCGGCGATGAAGCCGATGGCGCCCACGCCCGTATCGCCCTGCAGGAACGGCACCGCCAGCGGGATCAGCGAGCCAAGCACCGCCGTGGACGAGGCGAAGGCCGAGACCACGGCGCCGATCAGGAACAGCATCAGCGCCGCCAGCAGGGGCGAGGCCATGCCGGCCACGCTGTCGCCGACGAAGTCGATGGTGCCCATGTGCTCCAGCACCGCGACATAGGTGGAAACGCCGGTGATCAGCACGATCTCGGGCCAGGCGACCTGGGCCATGGCGCGTTTCTGCATGGTCGGGTCCCACAGCGCCAGCGCCAGCCCGATGGTCAGCGAGACGAAGCCGATGTCAAGGTTGAAGGCCAGCACCAGCACCGCCAGCAGCGCCAGCCCGGCCAGCGTCGCGATCTGATAGGGGGTGCCGTCGGGCTGGTTGCCTTCCTCGACCTCGGCGACGAGGCGGTTCGATTCGCCGCCGCCCTCCTTGCCGATGCGGCGGCTCAGCGCCTCGGCCTCGCTGTCGCCGAAGATCTGCGGGCCGGTGGCGGGGCGGGCGATCTCGACATGCGGCACCGTGACCGGCTCGATCCGGTCCGCGTGCGCCTGCATCAGCTTGCGCCCGCCCAGGGCCATGAACAGCAGCAGCGCCACCGCCGCGTTGACGAAGAAGCTGGCGGCGAAGGTGGTCATCGGCGACAGCGGCAGCCCGGCCTTGGCCACCACGCCGTTGGTGATGCCGCCATAGATGCTGATCGGCGAAAAGCCCCCGGCCTGCGCGCCATGCACCACCATCAGGCCCATGAGCAGCGGCGAGATCTGGTAGCGGAAGGCAAAGCCCAGCGCGATCGGCGCGACGATGGCGACGGCGCCGGGGCTGACCGCGCCGACGGCGGTCAGGACGGCCGAGATGCCGAACATGATCCACGGAATCGCGCCGATGCGGCCCTTGACGGCGCGCACCGCCATGCGCACCAGCCAGTCGATGGTGCCGTTGTTCTGCGCCAGCGCGAACAGCCAGGTGATGCCGACCAGCGTCAGGAACAGGCCGCTGGGGAAACCGGCGATGATCTCCTTGGCGGCCTGGCCGGCCAGCAGGGTGCCGACCAGGAAGGCGCCGACATAGGCCAGCACACCCATGTTGATCGGCCAGATCGTGGCGACGACGAACATCGCCGCCAGCGTATAGATTGAAAGCAGATGCGGGGTCATGCGCGGCTCCTCTCCATGCAAACCTCCTTGTCGATTCCCGCGCCCTCCTCCGGCGTGCGAATCCTCTCACGGCGCTGTTATACGTTTCCGGTGCGGTGTTGTATATAACAAAACGGAACATGGATAAATGCCAGCGAACCGCCTATCTTTCGGGCAGAGAGGCGAAGGAGGCTTTCATGGCGACGATTCCCACCCCGCTGCGCATCCGCAACGCGCTGGAAAACGCCATCGTGGAAGGCAGATACCTGCCCGGCGCCCGTCTGGACCCCGAGGCGCTGGAGCGGGAATTCGACGTCTCGCGCACCCCGATCCGCGAGGCGCTGCACCAGCTCGAGGCATCGGGGCTGGTCCGGGTGGTGCCCAAGCGCGGCACCTTCGTCACCGAATGGAGCCCCAGCGAACTGGCCGAGCGTTTCGAGGTCATGGCCGAGATCGAGGCCACCTGCGGCCGCCTGGCCGCCCGCCGCATCACCGAGGCGGAAATGGCGGCGCTGGAGGCGGTGCATGGCGAATGCCGCCGGCTGGCCGAGGCGGGCGAGGTCGAGGCCTATTACGCCCGCAATTCGGATTTCCACCATTGCATCTATCGCGCCACGCACAACGCCTTCCTGGAGCAGGAGGCCTCGCGCCTGCATGCCATGCTGCAACCCTATCGGCGCATGCAGCTGAAGGTGCGCAACCGGATGATGCGGTCCTTTGCCGAACATGACGCGGTGGTGGCGCGCATCCGCGCCGGCGACGGCGAGGGCGCGGCCGAGGCGCTGCGTGCCCATGTCATCGTGCAGGGCGACCGTTTCCACGACCTGATCGCGGCGCTGCGGCAAGGGGGCTGAACCGCAGCGGCGGCATCCTGCGGCAATACCCCCGGGCGCATGGGGCCGAAGGGATGGAACAAGACCCATGGCCTGCTTGCGCGCAGGCAGCCCCGGTCGCGCGAGGCGGGCCATTCCAGCCGGTCGCGCACGGCGGTTCCTGGCCAAGGCGCGGCGGGTGGCGCTTTTGTCCTTCCCGACCGCCGGCTCGGCCGATCACCCGAGCCTGGGGCGCCTGCGCGAGACGCTGGCGGTGATCCGCGCCCCCGACCCCGGCTCCGCCGTCACCCGGCGGAACCACGGCGGTTGACCTGCGGCGGCTAGGACCGCTCGCTCGCCTTCCATTCCTCCCAGCTTGGCTGGCCCTTCATGAAGTGCTCGATCTGCTGGCGGTTGGCCTCCAGCCGCGGATCGTGGCGAAGGTAGAAGCGGGTCTCGCGCGCGATCAGGCCGGACAGGATCAGCAGCCCGATCAGGTTCGGAATGGCCATCAGCCCGTTCATCACGTCCGAGAAGCTCCAGACCACGCCCAGCTGGACCGTGCAGCCCAGCAGCACCGCCAGGGAAAACAGGATGCGGAAGGGCATGACGCCGCGATGGCCCACCAGCCGTTCCAGGTTGCGCTCGCCGTAATAGGCCCAGCCCAGGATGGTCGAATAGGCGAAAAGCACCAGCCCGACGGTCACGATCCAATGCCCCCATTGCCCCGGCAGGCCATGGGTGAAGGCCTGCCCGGTCATGATCGAGGGCGAGATCTGCAGCCCGGTCTGTGGATCGATCTCGTTCCAGACGCCGGTGGTGATGATGACAAGGCCGGTGCAGGACACGACGATGATCGTGTCGATGAAGGTCTGGGTCATCGACACCAGCCCCTGCCGCACCGGATGCGTGGTCTGCGCCGAAGCCGCGGCGATGGCGGCCGAGCCCATGCCGGATTCGTTCGAGAAGATGCCGCGCGCCACGCCGAACTGCACCGCGACCATGATCGTCGAGCCGAGGAAGCCCCCTGTCGCAGCCGTGCCGGTGAAGGCCTGCGAAAAGATCTCGCCCAGCGCGGCGGGCAGCGCCTGGATGTTGACCAGCAGGATATAAAGCGCCCCCAGCACGTAGAACAGGATCATCGCCGGCACCAGCCCGGCGGTCACGCGGCCGATGGACTTGATGCCGCCGACCAGCACCACCAGCGTCAGCCCGGCCAGAACCACGCCCGTGATCCAGGTCGGGATCATGAAACTGCGCTCCAGGTTCGAGGCGATGGAATTGCCCTGGGTCATGTTGCCGATGCCGAAGCAGGCGCAGACCGCGAATACCGCAAAGCACAGCGCAAGGGCCTTGCCGAAGCCGTTCGGGATGCCGCGCTCAAGGTAATATTGCGGGCCGCCGTTCTTCTCGCCGACCTCGTCGGTGGTGCGGAAGCGCACGCCGAGAAAGGCCTCGGAATATTTCGAGGCCATGCCCAGGATCGCCGTGACCCACATCCAGAACAGCGCCCCCGGGCCGCCGGCGGCGATGGCCGTCGCCACGCCGACGATATTGCCGGTGCCGACGGTTGCGGCCATGGCGGTGGTCAGCGCCTGAAATTGCGAGATGTCGCCCTCGGCATCGTCATCCTTGCGCTTGAGCAGACCGAGACGCAGGGCAGCGCCCAGCCGGACAAGCTGGATGCCCTGCAAGCGGATGGTCAGGTAAAGCCCGGTGCCCAGCAACAGGGGAACAAGAAGGTAAGGTCCCCAGACGATGCCGCCGATCTTGCCCAAGGCTTCTTCTATCTGATCGAGTCCCATTGATCCCGCGTTTCGTTATTGCAATGCCTACAGACGGGGAATTTCGGCGCCGAATGTCAAGCTCTGCCTCGCCCGGCGCCCGGCACGCGACGGCGGGCCGGCGGGGCTCCGCCGCCCGATTTCGCGCCCTGCCCCGCCCCCGGCCTTCCCGCCATGCCTCAGCCCGGTATCTGCCGCAGGATCAGGAACAGGAGCGCCGACAGAAGCGCCGCGGCAGGAACGGTGACGACCCAGGCCGCGCCGATGGTCAGCACATGCAGCCTGCGGACCAGCTTGCGGCGACGGCGCTCGTCCGCAGGAATATGTTCCGGTCGGGGAACGGCCATGCGGGCCTTCTTCAGGCGCCGCTCGGCGTCCCATTCCCGGAAAAAGCCCACCCCGAAGATCGCGCCCACCGCGATATGGGTCGAGCTGACCGGCAATCCCAGCCAGCTTGCCAGAATGACCGTGATCGCCGCCGACAAGGCGACGCAATAGGCGCGCATCGGGTTGAGCTTGGTGATCTCGCTGCCGACCATGCGGATCAGCTTGGGACCGAACAGGCTGAGCCCGAAGGAGATCCCGAAGGCGCCGATCAGCATGACCCACAGCGGAATGGTCACGTCGCCGTTGAAATTGCCGGTCTGAACGGTCTGCACGATGGCCGCCAGCGGACCGACGGCATTGGCGACGTCGTTCGCGCCATGGGCAAAGCTGAGCAGCGCCGCCGATGCGACCAGCGGGATGCCGAACAGCACCTTCAGCGACTTGTTGCGGTTCTCCAGCCCCGCGGACTGGCGGCGCGTGACCGGGATCATCAGCAGCCAGCAGCCCAGCCCGACCATCAGGCCCAGCAGCAGCGCGGCCCCCATCGAGACCTCGACCAGCTGTTTCAGCCCCTTCATCACCAGATAGGCGGCGAAGGTCCCCGCCATGATGCCGACCAGGATCGGCACCCAGATGCGGGCCGCCGCGATCTTGTCCTCGCGATAGACGATGCGGCTCTTGATCAGCGACAGGAAGCCCGCCGCCACGACGCCGCCCAGCACCGGAGAGATGACCCAGCTGGCGGCGATGGCCAGCATCTGGTCCCAGCTGACCGCGCCGAAGCCGGCCCCGGCGATGCCCGCGCCCACGACGCCGCCGACCACGGCATGCGTGGTCGAGACCGGCGCCCCGATCCATGTCGCCAGGTTCACCCACAGCGCCGAGGCCAGCAGCGCCGCCATCATCGCCCAGATGAAGGTCGCGGGCGTGTCCAGCGCCTCGGGCGCCACGATGCCCTTGGCGATGGTCGAAACCACGTCGGCCCCGGCGATCAGCGCCCCGGCGCTTTCGAACACCGCCGCGATGACGATGGCGCCGCCCATGCTGAGCGCATTCGCCCCCACCGCGGGGCCCATGTTGTTGGCCACGTCGTTGGCGCCGATGTTGAGCGCCATATAGGCGCCGAACACGGCGGCGGTGACGACGATCAGCATCTCGCCGCTCTGCCCCAGCAACATCGCCGCGGCGAGCCCGGCCAGGATGATGAAGACGAAGCCGATGCCCGGCGCCACCAAAGGCCGGGCCACATAGGCGGCAGCCGCCTCCAGGTTTGCGAAGCGGCCGAGATCGCGGTCCAGCGTTTCCAGGTGTCGGGGCTCGAGATCCTTGTCAGACATGTTCCGCCTTTCTGTTCCCGCGCGTGCTAGGAGCGAATCGACTACATATCAAGACGCATCCGACCGGAACGCGCCGCACCGACCCGGGTGCCCGCCGGGCTTGGTCCCTGCTTCGCGGAACGGGGCATGCCCGGCACGTCCCCCGCAGGATCGCAAGGCGAAACCCGGCGGACTGCCATCGTCGACAAGCCGCAAGGCCCGGCCAGGACCGGACGTCACGGCACCCTTCCTGCGGGCCTCGGCGGTTGTCGCCGGCGCCGGCTCTGGCTAACCTGCGTCCAGACAACCAGGCAAACAGGGATAAGCACATGAAACTCAGGACATTGTTCGCGGCCTTCGCCGTCGCCGCCTCTTTCGGCCAGGCCGCGGTGGCGCAGGAGATGTCGTTCTTCCGCATCGGCACCGGCGGCACGGCCGGCACCTATTACCCGATCGGCGGGCTGATCGCCAACGCGATCTCCAGCCCGCCCGGCTCGCGCGCCTGCGAGGATGGCGGCTCCTGCGGGGTGCCGGGGCTGGTGGCGACGGCGGTGGCCTCGAACGGCTCGGTCGGCAACGTGAACGCCATCAACGGCGGCGCGATGGAGGCCGGGTTCAGCCAGTCCGACGTGGCCTATTGGGCGCAGACCGGCACCGGGCTCTGGGAAGGCCAGCCGGCGGTCGAGAAACTGCGCCTGATCGCCAACCTCTATCCCGAAAGCATCCACCTGGTGGCGCGCAAGGATGCGGGCATCGGCTCGGTCGCCGATCTCAAGGGCAAGCGCGTGTCGCTGGACGAGCCGGGCTCGGGCACGCTGGTCGATGCCAAGATCATCCTGGAAGCCTTCGGCCTGTCGGAATCGGACATCACGCCGGAATATCTCAAGCCCGACCAGGCGGCCGACCGGATGCGCGACGGCGCCATGGACGCCTTCTTCTTCGTCGGCGGCTATCCGGCGGGTGCCATCGCCGAGCTGGCCAGCCAGCACGATGTGGTGCTGGTGCCGATCACCGGCCCCGAGGTCGACAAGCTGCGCGAGGACTATACCTTCTTCGCCACCGACACCGTTCCGGCCGGAACCTATGAGGGACAGGACGCCGATGTCGCCACGATCTCGGTCGGGGCGCAGCTGGTGACCAGCGCCGACCAGCCCGAGGAGCTGATCCACGGCATCACCGCGGCGATCTACAACGAGAACACCCAGAAGCTGTTCGCCGCCGGCCATGCCAAGGGCAAGCTGATCACGCTGGACAGCGCCACCCAGGGCGCAGGCATTCCCTTCCACCCGGGCGCCGAGCGTTTCTACAAGGAGGCCGGCAAGCTCGAATGAGCAGGCCCGCAACGTGACGAAAAGGACGCGGCCGGTCCCTGGTCCGCGTCCTTTGGTCCTGAACCGAACGGCAGGAAAACCGCATGACCGAGCCAACCCGCCCGCTTACCGACGACCAGCTTCGCGCGCTGGAAGAGGAATACGATCCCGAGGCGCGATTCCGCACGGTGACGCGCCCGATCGCCATCCTCTCGGGGATCATCCTGTTCCTGCTTGCGGCCTATCACTATTACACGGCCGGGTTCGGCATCCCGCGCGCGACCACGCATCGCGGGCTGCATATGGGCGTGTCGCTGTTCATCGTCTATCTCAGCTTCTCGTCGCTGGCGCGCAACCGGCACAGGACGGACGGTCTTGCCGTCCTCGGCGTGCCGGTGACGGACTGGCTCTTGGCCATCGGCGGCGCCGTCAGCGCCTTCTACGTGCCCTGGATCTATGCCCAGCTGCAATTCCGCGTCGGCAATCCGCTGCCGCTCGACATCGCCATGGGCACGGTGCTGCTGGTGGCGCTGATGGAGGCGGTGCGCCGCTCGATGGGCTGGCCGCTGCCGGTCATCGCGGCCCTGTTCATCGCCTATGCCTATTTCGGCAAGTCGATGCCCGGCATCCTGGTGCATCCCGGCGCGGACTGGGCCAATATCGTCAACCATCTCTACCTGACCTCGCAGGGCATCTACGGCACCGCGCTCGGCGTCATCGCCACCTATGTGTTCCATTTCGTGCTGTTCGGGGTGATGGCGCAGAAGATCGGCCTGGGGCAGCTGTTCATCGACCTGGCAACGGCGCTGGCCGGCCGTTTCGCCGGCGGGCCGGCCAAGGTCTCGGTGGTCTCCTCGGCGATGCTGGGCACGATCTCGGGCTCGTCGATCGCCAATACCGTGACCACCGGCGCGCTGACCATCCCGGCGATGATCAAGATCGGCTTCAAGCGCCATTTCGCCGCCGCGGTCGAGGCGGCTTCGTCCACCGGCGGGCAGATCACCCCGCCGGTGATGGGCGCGGTCGCCTTCCTGATGGTCGAATACCTGGGCATCCCGTTGCGCACCATCCTGATCGCCGCCGTCGTGCCGGCCTTCATGCATTTCTTCGGCGTGCTGGTGCAGGTGCATCTGGAGGCCAAGCGCCTGGGCATCCGCGGCCTGCGCCAGGAAGAGCTGCCCAAGGCGTGGAAAGTCCTGCGCGAGGGCTGGCTGTCGGTCTTTCCGCTGGTGCTGCTGGTCTGGATGCTGATGTCGGGCCGCACGCCCTTCCTGTCGGCCTTCTGGGCGATCACCGCCTGCATGGCGGTCTTTCTGATCCAGCGGGTCATGGCGTCGGGCGCCATCGAGGGCGTCAAGGAAACCGCCGCCGGCATCTATGAGGGCTTCGTCGCCGGCGCCCGGCAATCGCTGGCCGTGACGGCGGCCGCGGCGCTGGTCGGGGTGGTGATCGGCGTCGTGACCCTGACCGGCGTCGGCTTCAAGATCGCCTTCATGGTCACCTCGGTCGCCGCGGGCTGGGCCGCCTCGGTGCATAGCCTGCTGGCGGCGCTGCCCTTCGAACTGTTCAGCATCCAGACGCTGACGCTGCTGTTCACGCTGCTGACGACGGCGGTGGTCTGCGTGCTGATGGGATGCGGCGTGCCGACGACGGCGAATTACATCATCATGGTGGCCGTGGCCGCGCCGGTTCTGGGCATGATGAATGTCGAGCCGCTGGTGGCGCATTTCTTCGTGTTCTACTTCGGCGTGCTGGCCGACGTGACGCCGCCGGTGGCGCTGGCCGCCTATGCCGGGGCCGGGATCGCCGGGGCCAACGGCTTCAAGGCGGGCAACACCGCCTTCCGGCTGTCCATGGGCAAGGCGCTGGTGCCTTTCGTCTTCGTCTTCTCGCCCTCGCTGCTGCTGGTCACGCAATCCTTCACCCTGCCCGACTTCCTGCTGGCCTTTGCCGGCGCGGTGCTGGGCATCGTAGCGCTGTCGGCGGCGATCACCAACTGGCTGCTGGGGCCGCTTCTGCTGGTCGAGCGGATGCTGCTGCCCGTGGCGGCGCTGATGATGATCGCGCCGGAAATCATCTCGACCGTGATCGGTGCGGCGATCCTCGGGCTGGTGCTGCTGCGCCAGTATCTGGCCGGCTCGGGGCCGAGACCCGAGCCGGTCACCTGACCGTGCCCGGCCCCGGCCGGGTGGCCGGGGCCATGCGCCGGTCCGGTGCAATGATGATGCGCAGGGCCTCGGGATCTGCGCGGCTCAGGCGTTTCGCAGGTTCTGCCGCCCGGCCTTGCGGTCGCCGCCTGCCCCCTCAGCCGGCGCACCGATCAGCTGGTCCTTGAGACTGACCGAAGACACCGGCGGCAGGTC
Source organism: Paracoccus sp. J55 (assembly GCF_000513975.1). Lineage (NCBI taxonomy): Bacteria > Pseudomonadati > Pseudomonadota > Alphaproteobacteria > Rhodobacterales > Paracoccaceae > Paracoccus > Paracoccus sp. J55. The sequence goes on along the minus strand of NZ_AZVA01000007.1, from coordinate 58,976 downwards.
GAAATTCAGCCCCGCCTCCAGATGCCGCAGATGGTCGTCGGTCAGACGCAGCAGCAATTCCTCGTCACGCGCCATCAGGGCATCGACGATCCCGACATGGTCGTCGCAATGCGCGCATGAATGCGCGGCACTGGGATACATGCCCAGGATCAGGGTGCTGCGCATGGTCAGCTCGGCCAGGAAGCGTTCCAGCACGCGATTGCCGGAAAGCCGCGCCAGATACATGTGGAACTGCTGCGACAGGCGCAATTCGGTCGGCTTGTCCCGGCGGGCCCGCGCCTCGGCTTCGGCGGCGATATTGGCGCGCAGATAGGCGACATCCTCGTCGCTGACGCGGGCCACGGCCTGCCGGGCGATGGTCCGCTCGATGGCGCGGCGGGCCTGGAAGACCTCGCGCGCCTCTTGCGCGGAAGGGGTGACGACGAAGGCGCCGCGATTGGGCCGCAGCTCGACCACCTGCTTGGCGGCCAGAGAGGCCAGCGCGCGGCGGACATTGGCGCGGTTGCAGTTGAACAGCTCGCTCAGCGCCTGTTCGCCCAGCTTCGCCCCGGCGGGCAGGCGCTGTTCGGAGATCGCGTTCAGGACCGCATCGACGATCTGGCTTTCGGGCTGGGCGTCCATCGGGCTCGGCTTCTTCCTGCTTGGCCTGCGGAATTACAGGCAAATCCTGACCGTCGCAAGTATTGCACAAATCCGTTGACTTGATAACATGAATTGTTAACAATGATTGTTAACACAAATGGAGGTAGTGGTGGAAATCCTGGTCGTCAACCCCAACTCGACCCAGTCAATGACCGACAAGATCGTCGAGGCCGCCCGTGCGGTGGCCAGCCCCGGCACGGTGATCCACGGCGCGACCGCCGCCGGCGCACCCGCCAGCATCGAAGGCCATTACGATGAGGCGATGTCGCTGCCCGGCCTGCTGGCGCGGGTCCGCGAGGCCGAGGCGCAGGGCATCGACGGCATCGTCGTCGCCTGTTTCGACGATCCGGGCATCGCCGCCTGCCGGGAACTGGCCAGCGGCCCGGTGCTGGGCATCTGCGAAGCCGCGGTGAAGGCGGCCAGCATGCTGGCGACCTCGTTTTCCGTCGTCACCACGCTGCCGCGCTCGGTCCCGGTGATCGAGCACCTGATCCACGGCTATGGCCTGTCGCACCAATGCCGCCGCGTCCGCTCGGCCTCGATCCCGGTGCTGGCGCTGGAGGAACCCGGCTCGGACGCACGGATCAAGGTGCGCGATGAAATCCTGTGCGCCATCCGCGAGGACCGCTGCGAGGCCGTGGTGCTGGGCTGCGCCGGCATGGCCGACCTGACGGCCTGGCTCAGCGAAGAGACCGGCATTCCGGTCATCGACGGCGTCAGCGTCGCGACCCGCATGATCGAGGCGCTGGTGGGCGCGGGGCTGAGGACCAGCAAGATCAACGCCTACGCTTTCCCCAACGAAAAATAGGGAAGCAGGAAAAGGGAGGAGGACTGACAATGACAACGCATGAGATGGCGCCCGACAGCGCCGTGATCGAACACAAGGCCGTCGGAGAGGAAAGCCTTGCCCCGCAGGAGACCCGGATCATGGACCCGTGGTCCTACCTGTTCGCCTGGCTGGGCGGCTGCGTCTCGATCGGGACCTTCACCGTCGGCTCGGGGCTGGTGGGGACGCTGAACCTGCTTCAGACCTTCGTGGCCATCGCCATCGGCTGCACCGTCATCGGCGTCGCGCTGATGATCAACGGGCAGGCCGGGCACAAATACGGCATCCCCTTCATGGTGCAGGCCCGCTCGGCCTTCGGCTTCACCGGCACCCGGATCCCGGCGCTGGTGCGCTCGGTCCCGGCCATCGTCTGGTTCGGCTTCCAAAGCTGGATCGGCGCCGGGGCGCTGAACCTCGTCTCGGATACGCTGTTCGGCTATTCCAACATCTGGGTGTTCTTCGTCGGCTTCCAGGCCCTGCAGATCGGCCTGTCGGTGCTGGGCTTCCACGGCATCAAATGGCTGGAAAACATCGGCTCGGTCTTCATCATCTTCTCGCTGATCTACATGTTCTTCAGCGTCATCGACAAATACGGCGCCGAGATCAGCGACAACCTGATCAATGTCGAGGGCACCTGGGGCGCACCGTTCTGGGGCGGCACGATGCTGTTCCTGGGCATCTATTCGACGATGATGCTGAACGTCTCGGACTACGCGCGCGAGCTGCGCAAGAATGTCGGACCGCTCCGGCAGGTGGTGATCTATGCCAACTCGATCCTGCCGGCGACGCTGTTCATGGGCCTGATCGGGCTGATGGTCTCCAGCGCGACCGGCGAGGTCGATCCGATCAAGGTGTTCTCCAGCGCGGTCGACAACAAGCTGCTGCTGGTCGTGACGCTGCTGTTCATCGCCTTCGCGCAGGTGACGACGAACATCCTCAACAACGTCGTGCCGCCGGCCTATGCGCTGATGGATGTGTTCAAGGTCAACTTCAAGACCTCGGCCGTGATCGTCGGGCTGCTGGCCTTCGGCACCTTCCCGTGGGAGCTGGTCAAGGACGAATCGGCGGCGGGCCTGAGCCTGTTCATCCGCACCTATTCCGCCTTCCTCGGCCCGATCTTCGCGATCCTGGTGGTGGATTACTACATCCTTCGCAAGCGGAACCTGAACCTCGCCAAGCTTTATGATCCCGAGGGGCCGTATAAGGGCGTCAACATGGCCGCCGTCATCGCCATGGCCGTCGGCGTCGTCTTTGCGCTGATCTTCTCGGGCATCTCGTGGTATGCAAGCCTGCTGCCCTCGGGGGTGCTCTACTATCTGCTGATGCAGCACCTGCCCGCCGCCCAGCGTTTCCGCGAGAACTGAGCCATGAGCATCATCACCGGACAGGCCCGGCGCTGGACACTGGCCGCCGGCTGCGCCATGGGCCTGCTGCAGGGCCAGGCCCTGGCCCAGGACTCGGGACGGATCATCGTGCTGATCAACCCGAACTCGAACGAGGCCGCCACGCAATCCATGACCGAACTGGCGCAGGCCGCGGTCGGGGAAGCCGCCACGGTCCAGGGGCGCAGCAATGCCGGCGCCCCGGCCCTGCTGACCACGCCCGAGGACATGGCCAATGCGGTTCCGGGCGTGGTCGCCGCCGGCACCGAAGCCGCGTCCGATCCGCGCGTCGCGGCGCTGATCGTGTCGGCCTTCAGCGATCCCGGCCTGCCGGAACTGCGTGCGGCGGTCGGCATCCCGGTCCTCGGCATCGGCGAGGAGGTCTTCCACGAGGCCGCGCGCGACGGCCGGCCCTTCGGCATCGTGACGGTGACGCCGGATGAAGAACTGATCGAGTCCTTCCGCCAGAAGGCGGCCTCGCTCGGCTACGAGGCGCAATATCGCGGCGTCCGGGTCACGCCGGGCGACCCGGCCGAACTGGTCCGGGATCCCGACCGGCTCGACGCCGCCCTGGCCGATGCCGTCAGGCAATCGGTCGGCGAGGACGGCGCCGAGGCGGTGATCATGGGCGGCGGCCCGCTTTCGGCCTCGGCCATCCGGCTGCAGTCGCAATTCGAACAGCCCCTGGTGGTCGCGGTCACCGCAGCCGCCCGCGCTGCGGCGCAGAAAATCGCGGATCCGGACTGAACCGCCATCGCACCAGCAACGGGCCGGCATAGAACCCCCGCGCCCCGCACCGTTCCCGGTGCGGGGCGCGTGGGCTCTTTCCGGCTTGCTCCATGCAGGTTAGCCCCTTGCGGCGGCACCCGCAGGAGGAATGCGGCAGCGGCCATTCGCAGCACCTGGACGATGTGGCGGGGTGCACTCTGGGGCCCAAAAGCGCGCCAACCAATGACCGGAATCTTGATCTTCCCCAAGAAGGAAGCTGCCGATGCCTGATCCAGTGACTACGGACGGCCATCCGGGCGTGCCGCGACCTATGACAGCCCGCATATCCGTGATCGCGACTGTGCCAACACGCGTGAGATCGACCCCGTGTGCGGCACGGGCAGCCATGGCGTCGATCCGGCTCAATGCCATTCAGGTCAGGCGGGCGTCGGGGCCGTCCGTCCGAGCGAACGGTCAACCCGATCGCAGGTCGTGATCTAGGGCCGCCGCGCCTGGATCAGGCGCCACCAGCCCTCGATGCTGGGCTCCTGAAGCAGTTCCCGCGCGCTGACCGTGATGCCCGCCTGCTTCAGTTCGGCGACCAGCTTCAGCACCGACAGCGAATCCAGCCCCAGGAACAGCAGGTTTTCATCGGAACCAATCTCCGCCTCGTCGGGGACAAGCGCCTGCACACGCGTTTCCAGCCATGCCCGGCCGAGCGTTTCGATAGATCCGATGTCGTTCATTTCGATCCCGTCCTGTCCTACGCGGCCAAGCCTTTCCTTGACACCGCCATTAGTTGAGTATTTTTATCAACCACTATCGCCAGACGCAAGGGGATGAACATGGACCTGACCGCCATGCAGGCAGCCTATTGGACCGGGCGCGATTGGAAGGGGCCGGGCGGCGGCGTATCCGCGCATCTGCATACCGAATTCCAGCCGCAAGGGCTGGAGCCGGGGCGGCTGGACCGCGCGGTGCGCGGGCTGTTCCGCCGGCATCCCATGCTGCGGCTGCGGGTCACGGCCGCGGGCCAGCAGGTGATCCAGCCGCTGGACGACCGCCACGCCCTGCGGGTCGAGGATCTGCGGGCGCTGGCGCCGGATCAGGTGCAGGCGCGGCTGGCCGCGACGCGGCGGCGGATGACGCATCAGCGGCTGGACATCGCCTCGGGCGAGGCGGCGGAATTCCTGCTCAGCCTGCTGCCGGGCGACGAGCAGCGGCTGCATGTCGACCTGGACATGATCGCGGCCGATCCCTCCTGCTTCGGGCTGATCATGGACGACCTTGCCCGGCTTTACGAAGATCCGGCCGGGATCGCTGCGGTCGAGGAACCCGAAGGCTGCTATTTCGACTATCTGGGCCGGCTGCCTCCCGACCCGGCGGCCGAGGCGGCGGATCGGGACTGGTGGCGGGCGCGGCTGCGCGACATGCCGCCGGCGCCCTCGCTGCCGCTGCGCGACGGGGCGGCCGCGCCGGAAAGCACCCGGATCTCGGCCCTGCTGCCGCCGGCGCAGGCCGCGGCGCTGCGGGGGCTTGCGCGTGAATTGCGGGTCACGCAGACCGCGCTTTACCTGGCGGTCTTTGCCGCCGTGCTGGCGCGGGCGACAGGCGACCGGGCCTTTCGCCTGACGCTGCCGGGCTTCTTCCGCGCCCCGGTGATGCGCGGCGCCTCGCGGCTGGTCGGGGATTTCACCAATATCCTGCCGCTCGGCCTGCGGGTCGGGCCCGAGGCCACGCTGGCCGGACTGGCGCGCGAGGCAGGGCGCGAGATCGCCGAGGCGCTGTCGCATCAGGCCTGCCCCGGCGTCGCCGTGCTGCGCGAGATGTCACGCGGCGGCCAGGGCGTGGAATCCGCGCCGGTGGTCTTTACCAGCGGGCTCGACCTGGACGGGGCGCAGCGCCAGCTGCTGAGCCCCCGCGTCGGCCGGCTGTTCGGGCGACTGGTCTGGAGCGTCTCGCAGGCGCCGCAGGTTGCGCTGGACGTGCAGGTCGCATCGCTGGCCGAGGGCGTGCTGCTGAACTGGGATCTGCGGCTTGACGCGCTGCCCGGCGACTGGGTCCGCACCGGTTTCGATGCCTGCCACGCGGCGCTGTGCCGGCTGGCCGATGCGCCCGATCTGGCGGCGGCGCCGCTGTCGGACTGGCTGCCGGCACCGATGCGGATGCGGCGGCTGGGCGAGCTGCAAAAGGCCTATCTGCTGGGCCGCGAGGCCGAGCTGCCGCTGGGCCGCACCGCCATGCAGGAATATCGCTGCTATCGCGGCCCGCTGGATGCCGAAGCCCTGGCGCTTCGGGCCAAGGCGCTGATCGAGCGGCATGAGGCGCTGCGCTGCCGGCTCGACCCTGCCCATTCCGCGCTGCGCGTGCTGGACGAAGCCGAGCCGCCGCTGGAACGGATCGACCTTTCGGGACTGGCCGTCGATGAGGCCGAGGCGCAGCTCTCTGCCCTGCAGGACGAATTCGCCCGCGCACCGCTGCCGCTGGACGGGTTGCTGTGGCGGCTGGTGCTGGTGCAATTGCCCCGGCCCCGGGAACAGGCATTGCTGGTCAAGATGGACGCGCTGGCGCTGGACGGCGCCGGGATCGCGCAGGTGATCGCCGAACTGCTGGCGCCCGGGTTGCCGCCGGCCTCCGCCCTGCCCGAGCCGCCGCCCGAACAATCCGACCGCGCCGCCGATGCCGACTGGTGGCGCGCGCGTCTGGCCGGGGTCGAGGGGCCGCCGCGCCTGCCCTGGCGGCAACCGCCGGAGGGCATCGACCGCCCGCGCTGGCGCCGCGACAGCCGCCGCATCCCGCGCGATCAGCTGGCGCGCCTGGCCCGGCTGGCGGCGGCGCAGAAACTGACCCGCAACAGCATCGCCATGGCCGTGGTGCTGGAGGTGCTGGCGCGCTGGACCCCGGACCTGGCGCCCTGCGTGGCGGTGCCGGTGGCGCCGCCGCCGGGCGGGGCGCTGGCCAACCGCTCGTCCTTCAACGCCGTCGACTATCGCGCCGACCGGGGCAGCTTCCTGGACCATGCCCGCCGGCTGCAGGAGGACCTGCTGGAGGGCATGGCGCATCCCGGTCTGTCGGGGGTCGGCCTCAGCCGGCTGCTGCTGGCGCAGAACGGCGGCCGGATCGCGCTGCCGGTGGTGCTGACCAACGGCATGGGCTGGGACCGAGTGCCCGCCGATGCCGGGCTGCGGCTGGTGGACGGGCTGGTGCAGACCCCGCAGGTCGCGCTGGACCTGCGGCTGTCGCTGGATGCGGACGGCGCGCTGCTGCTGCAAGCCGATCACGTCGAGCAGGCGCTGGAGCCTGCGGTCGTCGGCGCGTTGATGGACGCCGCCGCCCGCGCCTTCGCCGCGCTGGCCGGACGGGACGAGTTGACCCTGGCCGGCGCCGATTTCCTGCCGCCGCCGCCCGCGGCCCCCGCCGGGGCGGAACATGCCGGCCCCGGCCATTTGGAGCGCATCGCGGCGCAGCTGTTCGACGGCGATCCCGACCGCACGGCCCTGATCTGCGACACCCGCAGCACCAGCTACGGCGCGCTTGGCCTGCGGGTGCGGCGCGTGATGGCCGGGCTGGCCGCGCGCGGGCTCGCGCCGGGCGACGTGGTCGCGATCTGCCTGCCGCGCGGACCCGAGCATCTGGTGCTGACGCTGGCCTGCGCCTTCTCGGGGCTGGTCTGGGTGCCCATCGACGCCGCCGCGCCGCCCGAGCGGCGCGACTACCTGCTGCGCAATTCCGCGCCGCGGCTGGTCGTGGCCGGGACCGACCTGCCCGGCTGGCCGCTGGCCTCGCCCCGCACCCTCGAAGCGCATGACCCGGCCCCGATCCCGCAGGGACTGGCCGCGCTGTCCCGCTCCGAAGCGGCCGCCTATTACCTTTACACCTCGGGCACCACCGGGCGGCCGAAATGCGTGGTGCTGAACAATCGCGCCACCGCGAATGTCATCGGCCATACGCTGGACGCCTGGGGGATCGGGGCCGAGGACGCGGTGATCTCGGTCACGCCGCTGCATCACGACATGTCGGTCTTCGACCTGTTCGGCACCCTGGCCGCCGGCGCGCGGCTGGTCATGCCCGCGCCGGCCGAGGAAAAGGACGCCCTTGCCTGGAACCGTCTGGTGCGCGACCACGGCGTGACCGTCTGGTGCTCGGTCCCCGCCATCGTCGAGATGCTGCTGGCCTGCGCGCCGGATGACGGGCTGACCTCGCTGCGGCTGGTGGCGCAGGGCGGCGACTACATCAAGCCGGCGGTGATCGACCGGCTGCGCCGGCTGCGGCCCGATGCGGCGCTGTGGTCGCTGGGCGGCCCGACCGAGACCACGATCTGGAGCATCTGGCACCGGATCGGCCCCGAGGACGACCGCATCATCCCCTATGGCCGCGCCCTGCCCGGCAACCGCTACCTGCTGCTGAACCCGCAGGGCGAACCCTGCCCCGAGGGCGTGGCCGGCCGCGTCCACACCACGGGCGTGAACCTGGCGCTCGGCTATCTGCGCGACGGCGCGCTGGAACAGACCGACTTCACCGAGGTCGGGGGCATCCGCGCCTTTCGCAGCGGCGACCTGGGGCGGCGGCGCGGCGACGGCACCATCCTGTTCGACAGCCGGGTGAACGGCTATGTCAAGGTGCGCGGCGTGCGCATCTCGCTGGCCGATGTCGAGGCCGAGCTGGCCGCCCATCCCGCCGTCGCGCAGGCCTTGGTCGTAGACATTCCCGACGCGCGGGGCGAGACGGTGCTGGCCGCGCTGGTCGCCGGCCGCGACCTGCCCGAACCGGCCGCGCTGCGCGCCTTCCTGCGCGAGCGGCTGCCGCAATCGCACCTTCCCGACCGCATCCTTGCAATCCCGGCGCTGCCGCTGTCGGCCAACGGCAAGCCCGACCGCCGCCGCGCGCGCCAGATCGCGGGCCAGCCCGGCCCCGAGCCGACCGCACCGCCAGAAGCGCTAGGTGCCGAGCCGGCGGACGCGCTGACGGGCCTGATCCTCGCCGCCTTCCGCGAGGCGCTCGGCGCGCCCGGAATGGGGCCCGAGGACGATTTCTTCGACCATGGCGGGCATTCTCTGGTCGCGACCCGGATCATCGGCAGGCTGCAGGCCGAACACGGCATCGCCCTGCGCTTCACCGACATCTTCCGCCATCCGACCGCCCTCGCGCTGGCCGGGATCGCCACCCGCAGCGCGCCGGCTGCACCGATGCCCGCAGCCGGGGACGACGCGGCCGGGCCCCAGGCGGCGCCCCTGTCGCTGGCGCAGCAATCGCTGTGGAAGGCCTATGCCGCCTTCGGCTATGGCGGCATCTTCAACCTGCCCTTTGCCCTGCGTTTCCCGACCCCGGTGGACGAAGCGGTCTTCGGGCTGGCCTTCGGCGACCTGATCCGCCGCCATCCCGTGCTGCGCAGCCATTTCCGCGAGGAAAACGGCCAGCCGCTGCAAGACGTGGTCCCGGTCGAGCGGCTGGGCAATTATCGCTGGTTCTGGACCAGCGCCGAGGCGGGCGAGGCAAACCGCCGGACCGAGGCCGGCCATGTCTTCGACCTTGCCCGCGAATTGCCGCTGCGGCTGCGCTTCTTCCGCGAGGGGGACGAGCAGGTGCTGTCCATGCTGTTCCACCATATCGTGCTGGACGAATGGTCGCTGAACCTGCTGATGGACCAGCTTGGCCACGCCTATCGCCAGCGGGCGGCGGGGCTGGCGCCGGAATGGACCGACCAGCCGCCGGGCTTCCACCGCTTCGCCGCCGCGCAAAGGGCGGCGGATACGGACCGCGCGCATCTGGACTACTGGCTGGATCACCTGCGCGGCGCACCGCGTGCCCGCCCGATCCTCGGCGCTGCGCCGGGTGGGCAGGACCCGCAGGGCGGCTGGACCCGGATCGACCTGCCGGCCGAGGTCGCACGCGGGCTTTACGCCACGGCGCGGCGCAACGCGGCCTCGCTTTTCGCGACGGCCTATGCGGCGATCGGCGCGGCGCTGGGGCGGCTGGGCGGCATCGACGATCTGGTGATCGGCACCTCGGCCTCGGGGCGCAACGATCCGGCCTGGTTCGACACGGTGGGCTATTTCACCACCATGACCGCGCATCGGCTGGCGCTGGGGGCGCAGGACACGCCTGCCGCGCTGATCGCGCAGGTGCGCGACCGCATCGCCCGGTCGCTGCCGCATTCCGAGGTCCCGCTGGACCTGGTGGGCGAGGCGCTGACCGGCAATCCCGTCACCCGGCTGGACGAGATGTTCGAGGTCTTCATCCAGATCCACGCCCGGAACCGGATGAACGGCGCCATCGCGCTGATGGACGGCAGCCGCGTCGAATACCGGCAGATCGACCCGGACAAGGCGGAATCGCTGCTGGGCCTGCAATTCGAGATCGTCGAGGACGTGGCGGACGAGACCGCCGGCCTGCGCATCATGCTAAGCCATCGCGCCGACCGCTACGGCCCCGCCGAAATCCGCCGGATCACCGAAGCGGTCGAGGCGATGCTGGCCCGCTTTGCACAGCCGCAGGACGATCAGCCGCTGGACGCCGGCGAGGCAAGCCCCAGATGCGCGGCCAGCGTCTCTCCGGCATAGGCGTGGCGAAAGCGCCGCGCCTCGGCCAGCGCCGGGACCAGTTCGGACAGCAGCAGGTCCAGCGATTCCCCGCTGCCGCCCGGCAGGGCGATGAAGCCGTCCATGGCCCCGGCATCCGACCAGGCGGCGATCTCGGCCAGGGCCTCGGCCGGGGTGCCGACGAAGGTCCAGTGCCCGGAATTGGCCACCTCGGGGCGCAGCAGCAGGTCGCGCAGGGGCGGGCTTTCCTGCCGGATCAGCCGCTGCAGCAGCCCCGAATGGGTGCGGCTGCGCAGCGCCGCGTCCCCGGCCGGCAGGTCCGCGGGGGTCAGGGGGCGGTCCTCGGGCCAGTCGGCCAGGTCGCGGCCGACCAGCGCCCCCAGCTTGGCCCGCAGCGCGGCAGGATCGCGGCGGGCCTGCGCCTCGCGGAACATCTCCTGCGCCTCGCTCCGGCTGGGCGCCAGATAGGCGTGAAAGCCCGGCAGCAGCCGCGGCGCGTCGTCGCGGCCGGCGGCGCGGGCCCGGCGCTGCAGGTCCGACCGCAGCTCTTGCCCCGCGGCAGGGTCGGGGACCGAGGCGAAGATCGCATCGGCGACCGAGGCGGCGAAGCCGCGGCCCTCGGCCGAGGCGCCGGCCTGGAACAGCGCGACGCGCGCGGGATGGCGCGGCACGTTCAGCGGCCCCTCGACCTGATAGAAGGCGCCGCAATGGTCGATGGCCGCCAGCCCTTCGGCACCGTGGCTGTCCCAAAGGCGGCGCACGACATCGGTGAACTCGGCCGCGCGGGCGTAACGCTCGGCCGCCGAGGGCATGGCGGCAAGGCCGAAATTCCGCTCTCCATCCAGCGCGGTGACGATGTTCCAGCCCGCCCGGCCGTTGCTGAGCCAGTTCAGGGTCTGCAACTGGCGCGCGGCGACATAGGGCGGATTGAAACTGGTCGAGACCGTCGTGACCAGCCCGATCCGCCGCGTCGCCCCGGCCACGGCGGTCAGCACCAGCGTCGGATCCAGCGCCGCCCGCGCGATGCGCGGCCCCGCCCCCTTCGGGTCGATGTAAAGGCTGTCTGGCTTGAAGACAAAATCCAGATGCGCGGCCTCGGCCCGGACCGCCAGCGCGCAATCCAGCGCCAGCGCCTGGTCCGGGGCCGGCGGCGGCCCCCAGGTCCGGGCAAGGGCCAGACCGATATGCAGCATCCGCGCCATCGCATGCTCCTCGTGAAATTGCGTCTGGATAATTCCGAGTGTTTTACTTTACGAACCGGAGGACGCGATTGCCAGCCGGAGTGAAAACGTGATCCGCATCCAGGGCCTGACGGTCGGCTATGGCCGAAAGCCGGTCATTCGCGGGCTGGACGCCAGCTTCGCGCCGGGGCGCTTCACCGCGCTGGTCGGGCCGAACGGCTGCGGCAAATCGACGCTGCTGAGGGCGGTGATGGGCTTTCTGCGTCCCCAGGCCGGCCGCGTCACGCTGGACGGCGTGCCCATGGCGCGCATCCCGCGCCGGGCGCTGGCACGGCGCATCGCCTGGCTGCCGCAAGAGAACCATTGCCCCGACTACCTGACCTTGGGCGAGCTGGTCGAGATGGGCGGCCATGCCCGGCAGGGGCTTTTCGCCGGGCCGGACGACCGCGACCGGCTGCTGTTTCGCGAGGCGCTGCGCATCGTCGGGCTGCAGGATCAGGCGCATCTGCCGGTCAACGCCCTGTCCGGCGGCCAGCGGCAGCGCGCCTTCATCGCCATGGTGCTGGCGCAGGACACGCCCGTCGTGCTGATGGATGAGCCGGTGAACCACCTGGACGTCACCTATCAATATGCCCTGCTGGGGCTGGTGCGCGACCTGACGCGGCGCCATGGCCGCACGGTGGTCTCGGTCCTGCACGACCTGAACCTGGCGCTGAGCTTCGCCGACGAGGTGGTGATGATGTCGGGGGGCGAGGCCCGCGCCTCGGGGCCGGTGGCCGAGGTCCTGAACGCCGCGAACCTGCGCGAGGTCTTCGACCTGGACGCGCAGGTCATCCGCCACGAGGGGCGGCGGATCTGCCTGCCCGCCCTGCCGGAGCCCAGCGCATGAGGCGCGGCTTTCCGGTCCTTGCGACGCTGGCGCTGGCGCTGGCGCTTTGCCTGCTGCTGGCCCTGTCGGCGGGCGAAAGCTGGATCCCGCCCTCGGGGATATGGGCCGCGCTGACCCGCTTCGACGAGACGCGGCAGGCGGATGTCATCGTGATCTACCAGCGCCTGCCGCGCGCGCTGATCGCCATGCTGGCCGGGGCGGCGCTGTCCATGTCGGGGGCGGTCCTGCAGGGCGTGCTGCGCAATCCCCTGGCCTCGCCCTCGCTGGTCGGGATCAATGCCGGGGCGGCGCTGGCGGTGGTGGCCGGCGCCTTCCTGCTGGGGCTGGAGCCGCGGGCGCAGGGATCGGCCGCGCTGGCGGGCGGCGGCCTGGGCTTTCTGGCCAGCCTCGGCGTCGCGCGGCTGGCCGGCCATGCGCATGATCCGCGCGGGCTGGCGCTGATCCTGTCCGGCGCGATCGTCTCGATGTTCCTGGGCGGGCTGACGCAGGCGCTGCTGCTGTCCGATCCGGCGCTGCGGCAGGATTACCTGGGCTGGCTGGGCGGCAATGTCAGCCATGTCCATGCCGAAAGGCTGGCGGATTTCTGGGGGCTGGCGGCGCTTGGCATGGCGGCGATGCTGCTGCTGGCCCGCCGGCTGTCGCTGCTGGCGCTGGGGGCCGAGAAGGCCGCCTCGCTGGGCATCGACGTGGCGCGCACGCAACTTCTGGCGCTGGGGGCGGCGGTGCTGGCCTCGGCCTCGGCGGTGGCGATCTGCGGACCGCTGGGGTTTCTGGGACTGGTGGTGCCGCATCTGGTGCGGCCGCTGACCGGCGCGCGCTTCGGGGCGCTGCTGCCGGGCTGTGCCCTGGCCGGGGCCTGCCTGTGCCTGCTGGCCGACCTGATCGCGCGCATGGCGCTTGCCCCCTTGGCGCTGCATACCGGCGTCGTGCTGGAGCTTCTGGGCGGCATCGCCTTCATGCTGATGGTGCGCCGCTTCTACCTGCGCGGAGCCGAGGCATGAGCAGCCGCGCCCTGGACGGCCGTCGCGTGCTGCGCCTGCCGGGCGGGATGCAGATCGGACTGGCGAATCTGGCCGCCGCGCTGGCCCTGACGCTGGCGAGCCTGGGGTTGGGGGCGGTTTCGCTGTCCTGGGGCGAGACGCGGCTGGACCTGCTGGCGCCGCTGGATGCGGATCAGGCCTTTGCGCTTTACCAGGTGCGGCTGCCGCGCCTGCTTCTGGGCTTCATGGCGGGCTGGTCGGTGGCGCTGGCCGGCGCCATGCTGCAATCGCTGGCCCGCAATCCGCTGGCCGATCCGGGCCTGCTGGGTCTGTCGCAGGGCGCGATGGTGGCGATCATGGTCCTGACCGTGCTGGCCCCCGGCCTGCCGCCGGCATGGCTGCCGGGCGCGGCGCTGCTGGGCGGCCTTGCGGTCGCGGCGCTGCTGCTGGCGCTGGTCCGCGGCCATGCCGGCGGGCTGGCCGTGCTGCTGATGGGCATTGCGCTGGAATCGACGCTTTCGGCGGTGACGGCGGTGCTGGTCCTCTATACCCCGCCCGAGACCTCGCATGCGCTGGCCGGCTGGATGGCCGGGTCGCTGGCCCTGGCCGACTGGCCGCGGGTGACGATGCTGGCGCCATGGTTCGCCGCCAGCCCGATCGCCATCCTGCTGCTTGGCCGGGCGCTGCGGCTGATCGACCTCGGCGCGCCCATGGCGATGGCGCTGGGGCTGGATGCGGCACGGGCGCGGGTGGCGGTCCTGATCGTTGCGGTGCTGCTGAGCTCGGCCGCCTTGACGGCGGTGGGGCCGCTGATGTTCCTCGGGGTCATGGCGCCGCAGCTGGCGGCGGCGCTGTCGCCCGCCTCGGGCCGGGCGCGTCTGGTGCTGGCGGCGCTGACCGGCGGGCTGCTGGTCACGGCGGCCGACATGCTGGCGCGCAACGCCGGCACCGATATCGGCCTGCCGGTCGGGCTGGTCCTGGTGACGCTGGGCGCGCCGCTTTTCGTGCTGGCGATGCGGATGCGGCTGTTCCTGCGGATGAGTTCAAGCTGAAAAGGAGGACGAGATGCGCCGATTGCTGATGACCGCCCTTGTGGCGCTGGCCGCCATCGGGACGGGACAGGCCGCCGAGGTGACCGACGATACGGGGCGGCAGGTGCGGATCCCCGACGACCCGCAGCGCGTCGTGGCGCTGCACGAGCCGGTGCTGGCGGTGCCGCTGATCGAGCTGGGCGTGCCGGTCGTCGGAATCTACGGCCGGGGCGACGACGGCTCCAGCCTGACCGCGGTGGATTTCCTGCACGAGATGCTGGGACGTTCCAAGGATGCCGACCCGATCCCCGGGATCGGCCCGGTGGGCAGCATCAACCTGGAAAAGCTGCGCGCGCTGCGGCCCGACCTGATCATCGGCACCGATTACGATGCCGGCAAGGCCAAGGCCCTGTCCCAGGCGGCGCCGGTCTATCTGCAGAACAGCAGCGGCGCGACCGCCCACGGCTTCAGCGTGCAGGAGGAGCTGGCGCGCGTCCTGCATCGCGAGGACCGCTTTCGCGAACTCAGGACCGCCTATCAGGCCCGGCTTGACGGATTGCGCGGCCGGTTTCCCGATCGCCTGCCCAAGGCGCCGGGGGAAAGGACCTATCTCATCGTCATGCTGACCGACCAGGCCAATGTCGTGGCCGGCATGTCCGGCGCGGTGCAGGCCCTGGAGGACCTGGGCTATCGCCGGGCCGAGATCGCCGGCGAGGGCTCGACCCGGCAGTCGCGCTCGATGCTGATCCTGCCCGTCGGGGCCGAAAGCCTGGCCGGCCTGAACCCCGACCTGCTGCTGGTGATGACCAGCTTCGCCGCCCCGGCGCGGGACGAGGCGGCCGCGCGCGCGGCGCTGGACCGGCTTTCGCCCGGCTGGGACCGTTTCATGGCCCCGGCGCGCGAGGGGCGGGTGGTGTTCCTGGATTCCGCCAGGGTCACCAGCCCTTCAGTCGCCAGCGCCATGCACACGCTCGACGCGGTCGAGGGCTGGCTGGCCGGGGGGCCGCGCTGACGGCGAGGGCGCCGGGGCCGACGACCGGCGGTCTGCGGCCGGCCGCTCTGCGCGGCAGGCCCGCCAATGCGCCACCTGCTGGCGGATGAACCATTCCGCCACCTGCCCGAACAGGGGGCCGATGAAATCGGGGGCGAGGCCCGCCTCGGCGGCCCAGGCCGCGCGTTCGTCCAGCATCTGCCGCACCCGCTCCGGCGCGGGGATCGAGGCGATGTCGGGCTTGAAGTCCGCCGCGGCCAGCACATAGCGCAGCCGCAGCCCCAGCAGCCCGACGATGCGGGCGTCGATCAGGTCGATGCCGCGCCGGACGTCGCCCAGCCCCGCCACCGCTTCCGGCGGGACCAGGTCCGGCGCCAGATCCTCGGGCGCCACGACGGCCGGGCTCATGCACGCTCCTCCTGCCGGGCGGCGACGGGATCGGGGAAATGCGCCTCGCGCAGTTGCTCGCGCAGCTGGCGCTTGTTGACCTTGCCGACGCCGGTTTGCGGAAAGCGATCCAGCACGATCACCTCGTCGGGGATCTTGAAGGCGGCAATCCCGGCCTCGGCCAGGTGGCGGCGCAACGCCCCCGGCCGGGGCGTGGTGCCCGGCGCGGCCAGCACGAAGGCGCAAAGCCTTTCGCCCATCAGCGCATCGGGCCGCCCCACCACCGCCGCATCCAGCACCGAGGCATGGGCGACCAGCAGATCCTCGACCTCGTCCACGCCGATCTTTTCGCCGCCCCGGTTCACCTGGTCCTTGGCCCGCCCCTCGACGGTGATCGCGCCGTCGGCGTCGCGCCGCGCGATGTCGCCCGAGCGATAGAAGCCGTCGGCGGTGAAGGCCTGGGCATTGTGCCCGGCCATGTCGTAATAGCCGCGGATCGTGTAGGGGCCGCGGACCTGCAGCTCGCCCGGCTCGCCGATGGCGGCCTCGCGCCCGTCCGGGCGGATGATGCGCAGCTCGTCCCAGGGCGACATGGGCCGGCCCTGGGTGTTCACGATACGCTCCTCGCTGTCGGTCAGCGCGGTGAAGCAGACCAGCCCCTCGGCCATGCCGAAGACCTGCTGCAGCTGGCAGCCCAGCTCCGGCCGGATGCGCCGGGCGCTGGACGGGTTCAGCTTGGCGCCGCCGACCTGCAGCAGCTGCAGCGAGGACAGGTCCGCCCCCAGCCCGGCCTGCGCATCCAGCCACAGCAGCGCCAGCGGCGGCACCAGCGCGGTCATCGTGACGCGATGGCGGGCGATCAGGTCGAAGCAGATCCCGGCCTCGGGCTCGGCTGCGACGACCACCGTGCCCCCGGCCTGCAGCGTGCCCAGGAAACCCGGGCAGGCCATCGGGAAGTTGTGCATCATCGGCAGCACGCACAGATAGCGCGTATCGCCGTCCAGCCCGCTGGCCGCCACCGCCATGCGGATGTTGTAAAGATATTCCATGTGCCGGCGCGGGATCAGCTTGGGCACGCCGGTCGTCCCGCCCGAGATCTGGAAGCAGGCCACGTCCTCGGCATTGGGACCGGCCGGCAACGGGAGATCGGGACGGAACAGGCTGTCGAAGGGCGTCGCGTCCCGGCTGTCGCCCAGCACCACCACATGCCGGACCGAGGGAACCTTGGCCTGCACCCGCCGGGCCAGCGCCACCATGTCATACCCCTCGGGCTCCTGCGCCGTCAGGATCGCGCGGGCGCCGGTGAAATCGGCAAACTGGCCAAGCTCAAGGTCGCGATGCCCGGGCAAGGCCAGCACCGGCACGACCCCCAGCCGGCAAAGCGCGAAGAACAGCGTGACGAATTCCCCGCAATTGGGGAATTGCACCACCACCCGGTCGCCGCGGACCAGTCCCAGCGCCGAAAGCCCGCCCGCCAATGCCAGCGCATCGCGGTGCAACCGGTCGTAACCGATCTGCCGCTCTCCGTCGATCAGGGCGATCCGCCGACCCAGCCGCCCGGCTTGCCGCGCCAGAAGGTCGAAGAATGTCTCGTATCGCCAGATCCCGGCCTCGCGGTAACGGTCAGCAACGTCCCGGGGCCAGAACGGGCAGCGGGCCTGCCAGTCCAGAGCGTGATCTGCCACAGCAATCTCCTTTCGCAATCCGCTGGCGAAGGGTGGGCAAATCTTCCTTGATAGGGAGGACCATGTCCGCTCCGCCGAAATCCCGACCGTGACGACTGGCGGAGGGCTGAACGCACGGTATCTTATCTTTTTTATCGGATTACTGTCGCACAACTGCAGATGGGTGTAAAGTGATCCTGCGGCGCAGGTTGTGGCGCAGGGGTCACGCCCTGGATTCCCAGGCGCCGCCGCCCCTTGCCCCGAGCCTTGTCAATCGGTTAACCCGGCGCTGTCGCTCGGCGGTTTCCCGCCGGCGGGACGGAATCGCAAATGGCAGCCAGCATTCGCCAGCCCGCAGTAGATCTGGATAGGGTTTGGAGATGAATGGACGTAAAATCCCGGTGCTGCTTGGCACGGTCGCCATGCTGGCATTGGCCACGGCCCCCGCGCTGGCTCAGGACAATCAGGGCATGGCCGAGGCGGTGCGGCTGGACGAAATCGTCCTGACCGGCGAAAAGCAGGCGCGCAGCATCAAGGATACCGCCTCTTCGGTGGCCGTCCTGACCACGCGCGACCTTGAGGAGAGCGGCGGGCAGGACAGCATCGCCGATGCGGCGACGGGCATCGCCAACGTGACCTATGTCGCCTCGGGCGGCCAAGGCGGCGCCCCCACCATCCGCGGGCAGGACAGCGAGGGCCCGAATTCCGGCGCGGTGGCCTTCTTCGGCGGCACGGCCCCGCGGCTGGCCTTCAATCTGGACGGGCATTACCTGGGCTATAACGAGATCGTCTGGGGCAGCCAGGCGCTTTGGGATGTCGAGTCGATCGAGGTCTTTCGCGGCCCGCAGACCGCGACCCAAGGCGCGAACTCGATCGCCGGGGCGATCATCGTCAAGACCAAGGATCCGACTTTCCAGCCCGAGGGCGCCGCGCAGCTGGAATATGGCAGCCACAACCGCCGCCGCGCCAGCCTGATGGCCTCGGGGCCCTTGTCCGAGGATCTGGCCGGGCGCATCGCCGTCGACTACTGGGCGCGCGACAATTACATCGACTATACCAACCCCGCCTTCGCGGTGGGCTCGACCGACCAGAATCATGAATCCCGCACCATCCGCGCCAAGCTGCTGTGGCAGCCGCAGGAGATCCCGGGGCTCGAGGGCAAGCTGACCTTCTCGCACAGCCTGACCAACCGGCCGAACTGGGAAGCCGCGACCGAGCCCTATGAGGATCTGGAAAGCGCCACCGCCTCGAATCCCAGCTGGCGGCTGCGCACGAACACCACCATCCTTGATGTCAGCTATGAATTCGGCAATGGCTGGACGTTGTTCAACCAGCTGCAATATTCCGACATCTGGGTCAAACGCTCGACCGAGCCGGTCAGCGCGGGCACAGCGATCCTGGATCAGGACGTGACCTCGAACGAGACGCGCGTAACCTTCGGGACGCCCGAAGACCAGTTCAGCGGCGTAGCGGGACTGTTCGTCTCGCGCACCGATTCGGACGAGCTTCTGGATTACCGCGGCACCACCACCTATGACGACCGCAAGGACAGCCTGGGGATATTCGCCGAAACCACCTGGCGCCTTGCCGACCGCTGGAGCCTGACCGGCGGGCTGCGCTATCAGCGCGACGACATCACCCGGCGCGGCGTGTCGAGCTTTACCCCGAACGTGCTGGATTACGACGAAAGCTTCGACGCCTGGCTGCCCAGGATCGCGCTGGCCTATGACCTGGACGCATCGACCCGCATCGGCGCCATGATCAGCAAGGGTTACAACCCAGGCGGGGTGACGCTGAACCTGACCAGCGGGGAATACGTGCCCTTCGACGCCGAGACCTCGTGGAACTACGAGATCTTCGGCCGCACCCGGTTGCTCGACGACCGGCTGGAGCTGACCGGCAACCTGTTCTACACCCAGCTCCATGATGCGCAGCGCTATGTCGTGACCAGCCTGCCCGAGAACATCGGCAGTTCGATCACCGTCAATGCCGAGCGCGCCAAGTCCTATGGCCTGGAACTGGGGATGGACTATCTGCTGCGCGACAATCTGCGGGTCAAGGCGGGGCTGGGCCTGGTGCATACCGAGATCAGCCGCTTCACCAGCGCGGCGGCGGATTACCAGGGCCACCGCTTCGGCCGGTCCCCGGACTATACGCTTTCGCTGGCGGCCGATTGGGACATCACCCCAGAATGGCGGCTCAGCGGCCAGCTGCGCCACACCGACGGCTATTATTCCGACGACAACGAGGACCGCGACACCTGGGTCGATTCCTATACCGTGGCCAATGCCCGGCTGACCTGGCAACCGCGCGAGAACCTGCAGGCCTTCGCCTATGTCAACAACCTGTTCGACGACCGCTCGGTGACCTATCTGCGGGCCAGCCGCTCGATCGGCGGCTTCGAGGCCACCGTGGTCGAACCGCGCGAGGTGGGCATCGGCCTGAAGGTGACCTTCTGACGTAAAAGGTCCGGCGAGTTCGACATGGCCCAGGCGCTTCTGGCCGGCGCCCGGGCCGCACCGCCGGGCTGTCAGGCGCAATTCGACGCGAACGGCAGCGATCCGGACAAGGGCACCGGCATTTGGGCCGGTGCGTTTTACAAAGATGAACCGGTGGAGTTGAGCCGAATTCTCACCGCCAAGGTGCTGCGGTCAGGAAATCCTTCAGGACGGTGTCGAACCGCGCCGCCGATTCCAGGTTCACGATGTGCCGCCCCGGCAGGGACAGGTGACGTCCACGCTGCACCTCTCGGGCGATGGTGGCCAGTTCGGCCGGCGGGCAGACCGGATCATCAGCCCCGGAAATCGCCAGCAGCGGATTGGCGATCTGGTGAAGCCGGCCGCGCAGATCCGCCCCGGCAAGCGCCGCGCAGCATCCCGCATAGCCATCGACCGAGGTGGCGGCGAAGCTGGCCAGGATCGCCGCGACGCTGGCCGGATCGGCCGCACGAAAGCCCGGCGTGAACCAGCGTTCCGCCGTCGCGGGAAGAAGGCTGCCCAGGCCCCCTGCCCTGACCTCATCGATGCGGGCGTTCCAGCCTTCGGCGGTGCCGATCCGGGCGGCCGTGGCGCACAGAACCACGCGCCCCAGCCGCGCGCCCGCGTGGATCGCCAGCCATTGCCCGGTCAGCCCGCCGATGGACAGGCCGCAGAAATGGCTGCGCCTGATCCCCAGCGCGTCCCACAGCGCGATCACGTCGCCGCCCAGATCGGCCAGGCCATAGGGCGGCAACGGCGCGCCGGACCGGCCATGGCCGCGGCGGTCATAGCGCAGGATGCGGAAATCCCGGCAAAGGCTTTCGATCTGGGCGTCCCACATATGCAGGTCGGTGCCCAGGGAATTGCAGAAGGTCAGCCACGGCTTTTCCCCGGCATCGCCGTCGATGCGGTAGTGCAGCCGGTGCGTGGGCAGGTCCAGGCAGGGCATGGGCGGCCTTTCATCGGTATGCGGCGCGCGGCGAGGGGCCGCGCGCCTTGTTGCAGGGATCGTCAGGCGGCGGCAAGCCGCGCCGTGTCGCGGGCGCGCCCGTTGGCAAGCGCGAAGACCAGCATCGCCAGGGCCGAGACCGCCGCCGGGATCGCGAAGAGCAGGAAGTTCTGCTCCAGCGGCAATTCCCGCGCCAGCAGCACCCCGCCCAGGGTCGGCCCGACGATGGCGCCGATCCGGCCCATGCCCGAGGCCCAGCCCAGCCCGGTCGAGCGCACCGACAGGTTATAAAGCTGCGCCACGCTGGCATAGAGCAGGATCTGCGTGCCGATGGTCGTGGCCCCCGCGACGAAGACCAGCAGGAACAGCATCGCCGGCGCCGGGTTGAAGCCGATCAGGGCGATGGATGCCCCGGCGGCGGCGAAGAAGGCGACCACCACCTTCGGCAGGCCGAAGCGGTCGCCCAGCCACCCTCCGGCGATCGCCCCCGCCATGCCGCCGAAATTCAGCGAGAACAGCGACAGCAGGCTCGCCCGTTCCGCATATCCGGCCTCTTGCAGCACCTTGGGCAGCCACGACGACAGCAGATAGACCAGCAGCAGGCAGCAGAAGAAGGACAGCCACAGCATCAGCGTGCGCAGCGTCCGGCCGTGGCGGAACAGCTCGGCGACGGATGCCGAGGCGCCCTTGGTCTCGGTGAAGACCAGCTGGTCATCGGCCGCCAGCGGGGTGGCCGGATTGATGCGGGCAAAAATGCGCCGCGCTTCGTCCTGCCTGCCCTGACGGATCAGGAAACCCAGCGATTCCGGCAGTTTCCACAGCACCAGCGGCAACAGCAGCAGCGGCACCGCGGCGATGAAGAACATCGGCTGCCAGCCGAAGGAGGGGATCAGCCCGACGCCCAGCCCCGCCGCGACCATGCCGCCGACCGAATAGCCCGAGAACATCAGCGCCACCATGGTGCCGCGCAGGCGCTTGGGCGCGTATTCGTTCATCAGCGCCACGGCATTCGGCATCAGCCCGCCGCAGCCCAGGCCGGCGATGAAGCGGAAGATCTTGAACTGCTCGGGCGAGGTGGCAAAGCCGGTCAGCACGGTCGAGGCGGTGAACAGCACGAAGCTGATCGCGACGCCCTTCTTGCGGCCGATCCGGTCGGCCAGCGGGCCCAGGATCAGCGCCCCGAACATCATCCCGAACAGCGCCCAGGCCTGCAGCGCGCCGGCCTGCGGCTTGGTCAGGCCCCATTCCGCGATCAGCGTGGGCAGCACCGTGCCCGCCACGAAGACATCATATCCGTCCACGACCAGCAGCGTGCCGCACAGCGCCACCACCATCCATTGGAAGCGGCCGAACGGACCCTGGTCTATCGCCTCGCTGACATCTATGTTTCGCATGTCGTTCCTCCCTTGTTTTTCGCTTGAAAGCCCGGTCAGCCGCTGTCGCCTCCGGCGGCGCTCATCCCGTGTCGCCTCCGGCGACGGGCATGACGGAACCGGTGATGTAGGATGCCTCGTCCGAGGCCAGGAACAGGATCGGCGCGACCTGTTCGTCGATGGTGCCGTAGCGCCTCATCGGGGCCGATTGCGTCACCTGTTCCACGACTTCGGCCATCCATTGCCGCTCGGCCGGGCTGTCGCCCTCGGCATTGCGCGGGATGCGGCGCGGCGGCGCCTCGGTGCCGCCGGGGGCGGTGGCGACCACGCGGATGTTCTGCGCCGCAAGCTCCATCGCCAGGGATTGCGTGATCGCGTTGACGCCGCCCTTGGCCGCCGAATAGGGGACGCGATGGATGCCCCGCGTGGCGTTCGAGGAGACGTTGACGATGGTGCCGCCGCCGCGCGCCGCCAGATGCGGCAGGACCGCCCGGCAGCAATAGAGCGTCGGCATCAAGGATCGACGGATCTCGGCGTCGATCTGGGCGGGCTCGAATTCGGCAAAGGGCCGCATGCGGATCGCGCCGCCCACGTTGTTGATCAGGATGTCGATGCCGCCGAACGTTTCGGCCGCATGGCGCATCGCGGCCTCGGCGCCGTCCCAGGTCTCCAGGTCGGCGGTGAAGGCGGCGGCACCGCCGCCCGCTTCGGCCGCCACCTCGGCCACGAAATCGGCGCGGTCCACGAACAGCACCCGCCCCCCTTCGGCCGCCGCGCGCAGCGCCACGGCGCGGCCGATGCCCTGCGCGGCCCCGGTCACGACCAGCACCTTGCCCGCGAAACGCCCGGCGAAGACGGCCCCGGTCATGCGATGGCCTTCAGGGGCGCGTTGGGGGTGAACTTCTCGTAATGGAAGCTGGCGGGGCGGATGCCGTTTTCATCCAGATAGTTACGCACGGCATCGACCATCGGCGGCGGGCCGCACAGATAGACATCGACCCCGCCGGCGGCCAGCATGTCGCCCGGCATGTGCTGCGTCACCCAGCCCTTGCGGGGATGGGCGGAGGCGGGATCGGCCACGACACTCGTGAAGGTGAAATTCGGCAACCGGCCTGCATAGGCGGCGATTTCATCCACCAGCACCAGGTCCAGGTCGCGGGTCACGCCATAGGCCAGGTGGATCTGGCGCTGCGACCCGGCGCGGGCCAGGACCTCCAGCATCGACAGGAAGGGCGCAAGGCCGGTGCCGCCCGCCAGGAACACGAGCGGCCCGTCGCCGTCGCGCAGATAGAAGCTGCCCATCGGCCCGGTCAGCTCCAGCCGCTCGCCCGGCTGCGCACGGGCCAGCCAGCCGCCCATCAGCCCGCCGGGGATCTTCTTGATCAGGAAGCCCAAGGTGCGTTCGCCCGGAGCGGAGCTGAAGGAATAGGAGCGGTGATCGCCGCTGCCCGGCACGCCGATATTGACATATTGCCCCGGCAGGAAGGCGGGGGCGTCCTCCACGTCAAGCTCCAGCACCACGGCCGCGTCCTGATGCGGCTCGATCCTGGCCACGGTGGCGGCGAAGACCTGCTGGCCGGTCTTGCAGGCCTGCGAGGTCGTGGGCACCGACAGCACGCAATCCGAGGACGGCACCATCTGGCAGGTCAGCACCAGCCCCTCGGCGGCCTCGTCCTCGGTCAGGGCGTCCTCGATATAGTCCTCGCCCATGTCATAGGCGCCGCTTTCGGCGCGGCACTTGCAGGTGCCGCAGACGCCGTCCGAGCAGTCCATCGGCAGGTTGATCTTGTTGCGGAACGCGGCGTCGAGAACCTTCTCGCCCGGCTTGCAATCGACGAAGCGGGTGATCCCGTCCTCGAAGTTCAATGCGATGCGGTAGCACATGGTCGCCTCCTCCTTGCGGTTGTGCGGGGTCCGGCGGCGGTCAGACGTGATAGACGTCGATGACCTGGCGGATATAGTCGTTCTTCAGGACGATCTTCTTGGCGACGATGGCCAGCCCGTCGCCGGTCCGTCGCAGGGTCACGAAGATCGTCCCGAAGAACTGGTCGGTGACCTTGTAGCGGTGGTTCAGCGTGTGGAAGTTGTAGCGGACATCCACCTCGGTCCCCCGGTCCTCGACCACCTCGACATTCAGGACGGCGTGGCTGGTGCGCGGCTCGGGCGTCGAGGCACCCGAACGCTCGGTCTTGATGCGGAAGACGCGATCCTCCAGCCCCTCGCGGTTCGGGTAATAGATCAGCGAGATCTGCGACTGCGGATCCTCGGTGATCTGGTCGTTGTCGTCCCAGGCGGGCATCCAGTAGGTGACGTCGGGCGCATAGCAGGTCAGCCATTCGTCCCATTGCCGGTCATCGAGCAGGCGCGCCTCGCGATAGAGAAAGGCGCAGATGGCGTCGTAGCCCAGGCTGGTGCCGGCGGTGTCGTGATCCAGGCTCATGCCGCGGCCCCCCTTTTCTCGGCGGCAAGCGCGTCGCGCATCACCCCGGCCCAATATTCGTGCTGGCAGACGAACAGCCCCTCGTCCTCGCTGCGTTCGCCGGACAGAAGCGGCTTCAGCCCCATGCGCCGGGCGTTCTCGTCCGGCCCGTCGATCCACAGCGGCGCGCCGCGCGACATGTCGTTCCACAGCGCGAGGCTGCCGGCATAGGCGGTCTGGCAGGCGCGGAATTCCTCAAGATCGTCCGAGGTGCCCATGCCCGACACGTTGAAGAAATCCTCGTATTGGCGGATGCGATGGGCGCGGTCCTCGGCGGACTCGCCCTTGGGCGCGAAGCAGAAGATGGTGACTTCGGTCTTGTCCACGGAAAGCGGGCGGACGACGCGGATCTGGGTGCTGAACTGGTCCATCAGGAACACGTTCGGATAGAGGCAGAGGTTGCGCGTCTGGTTGACGATGAAGCCGGCCTTCTCCTCGCCCAGCCGGGCCACAAGATCCTCGCGGCGGTTCCAGACCGGCCGGACCTCGGGGTTCTTCGTGTTGGTCCACAGCAGGATATGGCCGTTCTCGAACCCGTAGACGCCGGCGACGGACTTCGACCAGCTGTTCGCGTCCACCGCCTTGGTGCCGGTCTCGCTGCGCCGGTCCATGGTGGTGGCATAGTTCCAGTGGACCGTGCTGACGTGATAGCCGTCGCAGCCGTTCTCCATCTGCAGCTTCCAGTTGCCGTCATAGATGTAGGAGGAATTGCCGCGCAGGACTTCCAGCCCCTCGGGGGCCTGATCGACGATCTGGTCGATGATGATGGTGGTCTCGCCCAGGAACTCCTCCAGCGGCGCGACATCGGCATTCAGGCTGCCGAACAGGAAGCCGCGATAGCTTTCAAACCGGGCGACGCGGGTCAGGTCGTGCGAGCCGTCCTTGCCGAACTGTTCGGGATATTGCGTCGTCTTGGCGTCCTTGACCTTCAGCAGCTTGCCGGTGTTGGAAAAGGTCCAGCCGTGGAACGGGCAGGTGAAGCTGCCCTTGTTGCCCTGCTTGCGGCGGCACAGCATGGCGCCCTTGTGGGCGCAGGCATTGATGACGGCGTGCAGCGTGCCGGTCTTGTCGCGGGTGATGACCACCGGCTGGCGGCCGATCCAGGTGGTGTAATAGTCGTTCGGTTCGGGGATCTGGCTTTCATGCGCCAGATAGACCCAGTTGCCTTCGAAGATGTGCTTCATCTCCAGCGCGAACAGGTCCTCGTTGGTGAAGATGTCGCGGCGGCAGCGGTAGAGGCCGGCCTCCTTGTCGTCCTGCACGGCCGTCGCCAGAAGTTGATCCAGGTCGCGTGCCTTCTCGATGATCGCGGACATGAGCTTTCCTCCCAGGGGATGCGCCTTTCGCGGGCCGGCCCCTGCCAGATGTCGGTGATGGTTGATCGGGTTCGGAAGGGGGGGCGGCCTGCGGCGGCCGCCCGAGAGCATCGGTCAGGCGGCAGCGCGGCGGCGCTGTTCATTGGCCTGGTTGTCGACGCCATCGACCAGGGCGGTCAGGTGGATGTCGAATTCGATCTCGGCGAAGGGGCCGTTCAAGCCGTTGGCGTGGATGCTGTCCTCGTCGGTGCGCTCGACGACATGCGGCACCAGCCCTTCGCGGGTCGCATAGGCGAAATCGTCGTCGATCAGCGGATCGCCCTCGATATTGATCTGCGTGGTCAGCTTGCGGTGGCCGTCGGCGCTGACGAAGAAATGGATATGCGCCGGCCGCTGGCCGTGGCGGCCAAGCGCCGACAGCAGCGCCTCGGTCGGGCTGCCGGGGGGCACGCCATAGCCGCTGGGCAGGATGCTCTGGAACTTGTAGCGGCCCTGATCGTCGGTAATGATGGTGCGGCGCATGTTGAAGGGCGCCTGCTTGCCGGTCGGGTCGAAATGCGAATAGAAGCCGCGGGTGTCGCAGTGCCAGACCTCGACCTTGGCGCCCGGCAGCGGCTTGCCGTCCGATCCGTGGACCGTGCCGTGCATGATCAGCGTGTGGCCGTCGGTGTCGGTGCCGTCGTCCAGCCGCGCGAAGCCGACGGATTCCGGGGCACCCGCGACATAGAGCGGCCCCTCGATGGTGCGCGGCGTGGGGTTCTCGATCCCCAGCGAGGCGTCGATGGCGTCCAGCCGCTCGTCGATGAAGTGATCGACCCCCAGGCCCGGCGAGACCAGCCCGGCCTGCCCGGCCGCGCCCAGATCGTTCAGCCAGGCCACGCCCGTCCAGTATTCGTCGGGGGTGATGTCCAGGTCGTCGATGGCCTTGAACAGGTCGGACATCAGCCGATGCACGATCTGCTTCATGCGCGGCTCGCCCTTGTCGTTGTTCAACCCGCTGAGTTCCTTCAGGAACTCCTGCACATCGGGTCGGTCGAAAATCTTGACGGTCATGGTTTCTCCTCCTGGATTCGCTTGGAAACTGGGCGGACAGGCTTCCCCGGACCTGCCCGTTGGGACTTAGCTGTCATCCTCGCGGATGGCGGAAGGGTGGCGCAGAAGCGGCGTGACCGCGATC
The DNA here is from genome assembly GCF_000513975.1 of Paracoccus sp. J55. NCBI lineage: Bacteria > Pseudomonadati > Pseudomonadota > Alphaproteobacteria > Rhodobacterales > Paracoccaceae > Paracoccus > Paracoccus sp. J55. The sequence goes on along the minus strand of NZ_AZVA01000007.1, from coordinate 31,985 downwards.
TCCATGAAGGGAAACAGGGGCAGGCCGGACAGGATCTGGTGCAGCTCGTCGTTGTCGCCGACGTCGAAGATGCTGACATTCGCGTATTGCCCCGCGACCCGCCAGATATGGCGCCATTTGCCGCTGCGCTGCAGATCCTGCGCATAGGCCTTTTCGCGCGCGATGATCCCGGCGGCTTCCTCGGCCGGCAGATCGCGGGGAAGCTTCACGGTCATGGCGACATGGAACAGCATCGTCACACCCTCCCGCCGGGCAGGCTGATCGTCTTGCGGATCCCGTCGCGGGCAAAGAAGGCCAGGCGATCCTCGTCCAGCGCCACCCCTAGGCCGGGGCCGGCGGGGACGGTCAGCTCGAACTCGCCGTATTCCAGCGGCTCGGCCAGGATCTCCTCGGTCAGCAGCAGCGGGCCGAACAGCTCGGTGCCCCATTGCAGATTGGCGAAACAGGCGAAGGCATGGGCCGAGACCACCGTGCCCACCGCACCTTCCAGCATGGTGCCGCCGTAAAGCCCGATCCCCGCCGCATCGGCGATGGCCGCGACGCGCAGCGCGTTGAAGGCGCCGCCGCTCTGCTCCAGCTTGACGGCAAAGACATCCGCGCCCTGCAGGCGCGCGATCTCGAAGGCGCTTTCGGGGCCGGTCAGGGATTCATCGGCCATCAGCGCCACGGGCCAGCGCCGCACCAGCCGCCGCAGCGCCGCGGTCTGCGCGACCGGCTGCTCGACCAGCTCGCAGCCCGCATCGGCAAGGGCGGGAATGCCGAAGGCGGCCTCGCCCTCGGACCAGGCCATGTTCAGGTCCACCCGCACCGCGGCGCGGTCGCCAAGCGCGGCCTTGATCGCGGCCACATGGGCGATGTCGTCGCGCATGGGCCGCGCGCCGATCTTCAGCTTGAAGACGCGGTGGCGGCGCAGGTCCAGCATCCGCTCCGCCTCGGCGATGTCGCGCGCCGTGTCGCCCGAGGCCAGCGTCCAGGCCACCGGCAGCCGGTCGCGCCGCCGCCCGCCCAGAAGCTCGCTGACCGGCAGGCCGACCCGCTTGCCCTGCGCATCCAGCAGCGCCGTTTCCACGGCCGACTTGGCAAAGCGGTTCTCGCGCACCATCCGGCCGATCCGCGCCATGAGCGCCTGCACCTGCGTCGCGTCCTGGCCGATCATCACCGGCGCGAACCAGCTGTCGATATTGGTCTTCATGCTTTCGGGGCTTTCGCCGCCATAGGCCAGGCCGCCGATGGTGGTGCCCTCGCCGATGCCGACGATCCCGTCGCTGCAATGGACGCGGACCAGCATCAGCACCTGCCCGTTCATGGTCGCGACCGAGAGCTTGTGCGGCCGGATCGTCGGAAGGTCGAGGATCACCGTCTCGACCCTTGAGACGACGGGGCGGATATCGGTGCGCGGGGCGAGGGGTGCGAATGACTGGTTCATGACGCCAAATTGCGGCGGCGGCCCCTTTCTGTCCAACACCATTTGGATTTGAAAGAATACTCTGAAGGTATTATGGTGAAGAAAATATGGCCCCCCGGCCAGTTACCCCGCCACAGAATACCAAAAACAATCATCGTTTTTGCTCTTGCCTGCCCAGAGGATGGCCATGGATCTGCGACAGCTGCGCTATTTCACCGCGGTCGCGCGCGAGCGGAACTTCACCCGCGCGGCTCAGACCCTGAACATCGCCCAGCCGCCGCTGAGCCGCCAGATCCAGCTGCTGGAGGAGGAGCTGGGCGTCGCCCTGATCATTCGGAAAAGCCGGCCGATCAGGCTGACCGACGCGGGACGGCTGTTCTACGAACAGGCGCTGCAGGTGCTGGGGCGGGTCGACCAGATGAAGGATGCGACGCGCCGCGTCGGGCTGAATCGCAACCGGGTGCTGTCCATCGGCTTCGTGGCCTCGACCCTTTACGGCGGCCTGCCGGTGCTGGTCAGGAAACTGCGCCAGAACGTGCCCGAGCTGGACATCCAGCTGCTGGAAATGCTGTCGATCCAGCAGATCCCGGCGCTGAAGGAAGGCCGCATCGACATCGGCTTCGGCCGCCTGAAGCACAGCGACCCGAATGTCGTCGGCACCGTCCTGCGCGAGGAGCGGCTGGTGGCCGCCCTGCCCCAGGACACCCCCCTGGCGCGGGATCCCGCGCCGCTGCCGCTGGCTGCGCTGGCCGGGCAGGCGCTGATCGTCTATCCCAAGGAGCCGCGGCCCAGCTATGCCGACCAGGTCCTCAACCTGCTGCAGGACGAGGGCATTCGCCCGGCCGACGTGCTGGAGGTGCGTGAAATCCAGACGGCGCTTGGTCTGGTCGCGGCGGAGTCGGGCATCTGCATCATCCCCTCCTCGGCCCGGCAGATGCGGTCGGACGTGCGCTATCGGCTGATCGACAGCCCGCGGGCGACATCGCCGGTCATCCTCAATCACCGCGCCGGCGACGCCTCGCCCTATCTCGACCTGGTCAGGCAGCTGATCCGCGACATGTATGCCGAAAACCCGGTCTGGCTGGAGGCTAACAATCTTCGCCCAACCCCTCCCGACGACCGCAGGCCGGACCGCGCGTAAGGTCCTGCGCCGAGGTCACCGTGCGTTGCCTGCCATCAGGGAATGCAGGGCACGGTCGAGGCTGTGTCAAAACTGCTCAACTGGACTGCATGTTGTCAGGGGCTTTCGAAGGCCGAAGTTCGCGCACGCGACCCGCGCCATCCCGAGCTCCGGCGCCCTGCCGGGCCGTTTTAGGCAGTATAGCGCGCCAATGATCACCGGGGCTTCTCATACCGGAATTGCCGCCATCAGACGCCCGATGGCGATCAGGGAGGCGATTTGGCACAGCCCCCTGCCGATCTTCGAGGGCATCGAAAGCGCCGGCCGCATTGCAGGCGCACTGATCCGGCGGCGGGCACCAGGTGTCGTCGGAACCGCGTGCTGACATCGTCCACGATCCACGGGGTCGGCACTCGTCGAGCCCAGGCTCAGGAGCAACGCGCCATCGGGCTGCAGGAGACGCCGGATCTCGACCGCGATCCCTTCCATCCAATCCAAGTATTCCATGCGCGGCCTGCTGTCCCCGACGCTATGGTATTTCATGCCGATATGATAAGGAGGCGATGATATGACGAGATCGACGCTTCCTGCGGGCATCTTGCACATGATCTCTAGGCAATTGCCCTACATGATGTGGCAGCCTTCGGGCACGATCGCGGTGTGCTTCATGGCGTTCAGTTTCTTTTTCTCGGGACCACGTCGTCCGTATTCCGCAGCCTCATCGGAGAAAGACGGAGGCGCACCAGCGCACGCGTTAGACGCAAAACCTAAGCTCCAGGCTGAGACCCCAGTTCTCTGCTTGCCTCGCACGGGCGACAGCGATGCCGTCCGCGCTGGCTTTTCTCAGGCCGGCCAGGGCCGGGTCGGCCGGGTGATCGCCGAGCTTCTGGGCCGCGCGCAGAGCGACGAGGCGCTGATGGCGGCGTTCCACCGGGGCTTCCTGGTCCCGCGCCGCAACCATGCGCGCGAGTTGATCGCGCGGGGCCGGGCGGACGGCGTGTTCCGTGCCGATCTGGACCTGGACCTGATCATCGACCTCTATGCCGGCCCGATCTATTTCCGTGCCTTCGCGAAGCATGCGCCGCTGGATCGGGACTTCGCCGAGGGGCTCGCGCGGCTGGTGGGTGCAGGAGGGCAAGCTGCCGCCGCAGGACAAGATGGGCGCGATCCTGGACGCGCCGCCCGGCCGCCCGGCACTCAGATCGCGCACCCGGGGGCAGGACGGGCGGCCGCTTCACGATCATCCGGCCCACATGGCCCGTTCACGCAATTGTCAGCACGAACAGCCGCCGGCTGGCCGATCATGGAGGGGCGGCCGTCCCGGCGCGCGGCAGTCCCGACCAGCATCCGAAACAGAGGTCCGACATGCATATCCAATCCCGCATCCTTCCCTCGCTCCTGTTCGCCGCGGCGCTGGCGTTCAGCGGCGCACCCATGCTTGCGCATCACGGCTGGTCATGGGCCGAGGGCGAGCAGACCACGCTCGAGGGAACCATCGAGAGCGTCTCGATGAACCCGCCCCATCCCACGATCCAGGTCCGCGATGCCCAGGGCACCGTCTGGCAGGTCGATCTGGGCAATCCCAACCAGACCGCCCGCTCGGGCTTTACCGATGACACGGCGCAGCCCGGCGATGCGATCACGGTGATCGGCAATCGCAACCAGGACCAAAGCCCCCATATGAAGGCCGTCCGCATCGTGATCGACGGTCAGAATTACGACATGTATCCCGAGCGCATCCAGGCAGACTGACCGGTGCAGGAGCTGGCGATCTGGGCCGAGGGCACCGCCCTGGCGGCGGCGCTGCGCCGGTCCGGCCATCTCTACATGGTGGTGAACGCCGCGCATATCCTGGGAATCGCGCTGCTGCTGGGCGCGATCATCCCGCTGGACCTGCGCCTTGTCGGGATCCTCCGCAGCGGCGCGCTGCGCGTGCTGGCCCCTTTCCTGTCGCGCGCGGCGGGGGCGGGGCTGGGCCTCGCGCTTGCGACCGGCCCGGTCCTGTGGTCGGTCGCGGCCCGCGATTATCTGGCGAATGCGGCCTTCCGCTGGAAAATGGCGCTGATCGCGCTCGGCCTTGCCGTGGTCGCCCTGCAACATGCCGGCAAGGGCTGGCGGCAGGCGGTCGAGACCGGAGCGCCCGGCCCCGATGCCCGCATCCTCGCGGCGCTTTCGCTGGCGATCTGGCTGTCGGTGCTGCTGGCCGGGCGCTGGATCGGCTTTCTGTGACGCGCCCGGCGCCGCTGGACCCCGGACAGCGGCTTGCCCCCGCGCAGATCCGCCCGCGGGCGGGCCTGTATCTGGTCCGCGTGCCGCACGGCACCCGGCCCCGGCCGGTCCGGCTGGACGCGGAAGGCCGCCTTCTGTCCGCCGAAAGCCTGCCGCGGCGGATCGAATTCCTGGATCGGCGCGGCTGATCCGCCCTGCCCGAGAGAAGCCCCATGGACCTGCCCCTGCACCTGCCCGCCAGCACCTATCGCACCATGCCGTGGAAGAACGGCACCGGCGCCACCGATGAGATCTGGCTCTGGCCGCCCCGCGGGGACCGCGACGCTGATGCCGCGCGCCGATCCTGACGGATGGCGACCGTGGCCCTGGGCACGGTGATCCGCGAGCTGATCCGGGGCTTTTATCCGCAGGGCTCGAACCCCAAGGCCTTCCCGGCCATCGCCCACGGTTTCCTGGAGCTCGGCCCGCTGCGCGAGCTGGAGACCTGCGCCGCCGAGGCCGAGACGATCCTGCGCGGCATCTCGGACGAGCTTTTCGCCCGCCGCTACCAGCCCGCCGGCATCGACGAATATTTCGAAACCGTGGTCCGCATCCATGCCGAGGGCAAGACCGTGCTGCTGATCGAGCAGAACGCCGAGACTGCGCTGTCGATCGCGGATCGCGGCTATCTGCTGGTGCGGGGCCGGATCGCGGTCGGCGGCACCCGCGCCGAGATGCTTCGCGACGACACGATCCGGCACATGTATCTGTGACCAGCCGGGGCGGGCGCGTCGCATCTGCGCGCGACGCTGCGCCGGCCGCAGGCGCCGCAATGCGGCGGATCGGGAAGGTCAGGCGATGCCTGGCCCGCACGCATCCGCCAGCGGGTCGCGGGACTGGCGCGGGGCAAGGCGATCAGGTCTGGCGATATGGAAGTCGCGGGCCGGGCCGCCCTTGGCCCTTGCGGCCGCGGCGGCCCTCGCCGTCATGCGGATCCCGACCGTCCCCGCATCGCCGCGGAGTGTCTTCGTCGGTCGGATCTCAGAGGCCGCGGGCGACGCGCTCGATATCGCCGCGGGTCAGGCCGATATCGCTCAGTTCGCGATCCGTCAGCGCGTTCAGTTCGCGGCGGGTGACGCGGGCGTCGTTCCAGGCAGCGACCATCGCGGTCACGCGCGCAACGACCCGACCGAGGCCACCGGCGGCATGGTTATGGCTCATTTCAACAGCGGACATCTCGGCACCTTTTTCATCTTGCCCATCCAGCGGGCATGTTTCGGACAGGGCGGATATAGGCCGGGCAGATCGGGGGAAGTAGGGACGATCCCGGCAAAGCCGCTATGCATTCTGCGCCGCAGCATCGGGGGCTGGCGGACGCCATGCGCGCCGCGCAGGCAAGGCGGGCATGGGCCGCAGGAGGACGGGGCGGGACCAGCGAAGCGCGGACCCGGATGGGCTGCGGCTCTGGCGCAAGGCGCGCCCCTTTACGGAAAGCGCATCTCGGCCGGTGCATTGCGAGGCGCAGCGCATCGGGCAGCCCACCATCCGCGCCTCGGACAGCCGGACCGGACCGTTTCCCGGCCTGAATCCCGGCAACCGCCGGTCCAGAGGGCGGGCGAGGAACGCCGCCTGAAGCCGAAGCCCCGCAAGGAGGGCCGAGAAGCCCCGCTAGGTGACGTCGTTTTCCTGAAGGGCCTGGATCACCGAATCGGCGGAATGGGCGATATGCACCTGGGCCGCCCGGGATGCGGCATCCATGTCGCCGTCCAGAATCGCCTTGACCAGATCCTTGATCTCCTTGGTGCTGGACTTGCGCCGCTCCGGCCGGACGACCGATTTGCGCCGCAGCGGCGAGGTCAGCAGGGTCAGCTTGTTCAGGATGTCATGGCCCAGCGGATTCCGGGCGCCGGCCGAGATCAGGTCGTAGAATTCGCGCTTCGTCCCGACGATCTCCTCGGCCCCGCCGTTCTGGTAGGCCTCGACCAGACGGTCCCGCATCAGCTTGAGCTCGGCGAACTCCTGTTCGGTCGCGTTCTCGATGAACTGCTGCACCAGCAGGCTCTCGACGGCGCTGCGCAGCCGGTAGATGTTGCGGGCATCCTCGATGGTCACCGCCGCGACGGTCAGGCCGCGATTGCCGACCTCGGTCAGGATGCCCTCGGCATGCAGCTGGCGCAGCGCCTCGCGCAGCGAAGTGCGGCTGACATTCAGCTGCTGGCACAGATCCTTCTCGATCAGCCGGGTTCCCGGCTCCAGCACCCCGGTTTCGATCGCGCGGCGCAGCGAGCGCATGATCTTCTGCCGCAAGGGCGCCGCCTCCGCGACAAGAGGGGCCAATCCTTCTGCCTTGCTGGTCACCAAAGAACTCCGGAGTTTGGATGCGCCTTGCATTATGCCCGCTTGCACATGATCGTTATTTCCGCCCACACATATCCAACCGCCCCTCCGCTGTCCATCGCCCTGCCCGCCCCCTGCCGGAACCGGGTCACGCCTAGAACAGCGTGACGCGATTCTGGTTCTTCAGGGCCTCCTGCGTGCAGATCTTCACCAGTTCCGCACGATATTCCGCATCCGCATGCATGTCGGACGCCATATCTTCCATGTCCACCCGAAGGGGGTCAAGGCTTGCGCTCTCGAATGCGTGAGCCAGTGCCTCTTCCGCCTCGCGCCAGCGAAACACCCCGTCATTGCCCGCCCCGGTGATCGCGACCCGGACGCCGTCGGCATGATCGGCCACGAAAGCCGCGGCCAGCGCATAGCGCGAGGCCGGGTTGCGGAACTTGGCATAGCCGGCCCGGCGCGGCCTGCGGAAGGAAACCGAGACCAGCAGCTCGCCCGGTTCCAGAGCCGTGGTGTAAAGGCCCTGGAAATACTCGGCCGCCGGCAGCTCCCGCCGGTCGGTGCGGAAGGTGGCATCCAGCGCCAGCGCCGCCGAGGGATAGTCGGCGGCGGGATCGTTATTCGCCAGCGACCCGCCGATGGTGCCGACATGGCGGACCTGAACGTCCCCGATGGTGCCGACCATGCCGGCCAGGGCCGGGACGCAGCCCTGCACCACGGCCGAGGCCGCGACCTCGCAGTGCCGGACCGCCGCGCCGATGGTCAGGCGCCCCCCGTCCTCGGCGATGCCCTGAAGCTCGGGGATGCGGCGGATGTCGATCAGCCGGTCGTGGCGGGCCAGATGGCCCTTCATGGCCGGCAGCAGCGTATGGCCGCCCGACAGGAAGGCCGGGGATTCGCCGGCCTCGTAAAGCGCCTTCGCCTCGTCGATGGTTGCGGGGCGCAGATAGGTGGTTTCGTAAAGATACATGGCCGATCCTCAAGCTTGCGCCGCCGCGACCCGATGCCGGGCGCGATAGGCCTCTGCCGCCGCCAGGATCGCCCTGACGATGTTGTGATAGCCGGTGCAGCGGCAAAGATTGCCCTCCAGATCGTGCCGCACCAGCGCCTCGTCCAGCTGCCCCTGGTGGCGGTCGATCATGTTCACGGCGGCCATGATCATCCCCGGCGTGCAAAAGCCGCATTGCAGGGCGTGATGGGTGCGGAACGCCTCCTGCACCTCGTGCAGCCGCTCGGCCTCGGCAAGCCCCTCGACGGTGCGCAGCTCGGCATTCTCGGCCGAGGCGGCAAGGATGGTGCAGGACTTCACCGCCCTGCCGTCCAGGATCACCGTGCAGGCCCCGCATTGCGAGGTGTCGCAGCCGACATGCGTGCCGGTCATGCCCAGGTGGTCGCGAAGAAGATGCACAAGCAGCGTGCCGTCCGGCACCTCGCAGCTGCGCGGCCGGCCGTTCACAGTCAGATTGACCAATGCCATGGATCTCGTCCTCTCTCTGGCGTGTCAGGCATGCGCCTCAAAGGCCGCGACCTCCTCGGCGAACTTGGTGAAGAAGGCTTCGGTCAGCTTGCGGGCGGTGGAATCGATCAGCCGGGCGCCCAGCTGGGCGATCTTGCCGCCGACCTGCGCCTCGGCGTCATAGACCAGCCGGGTGCCGCCCTCGTCGTCCTGCAGCGCGACCAGCGCGCCGCCGCTGGCAAAGCCGGCGATCCCGCCCTGCCCCTTGCCGGATATGCGATAGCCCTCGCCGGGCCGGACCTCGCTGAAGGTCACATCGCCCGAGAAGGTCGCCTTGATCGGGCCGATCTTCAGCACCACCTTGGCGGCATAGCCGTCCTCCAGATTGCCCGACAGGCTTTCGCAGCCGGGGATGCAGCGTTGCAGGACCTCGCCGTCATTCAGCAGGCGCCAGACCACATCGCGCGACGTGCCCAGAAGGCGTTCACCGGAAAGCTTCATTCCACGGTCTCCTCGGTCAGGACGGCATCCAGGCGGGACAGGTCGACATAGCGGGCGTAATCCCCGACCGGCGCCGCGCCGCCATGGGCGTTGCGCAATGCCAGCACCTGCTTCGCCCCCTCGTCGAGAAAGCGCGCATCCGGCGTCAGGCCGGTTTCGGGCGACAGCAGGCTGTTCATCACCGTGGCGATGGCGGCGGGCTGGATCTGCGGCATCCGCCGCGCCAGCAATGCCTCGGCCGCCTGCCGGTTTTCGGGCGCCCGCACCCAGCGCAGCCCGGCCAGATAGCCGCGCAGGAACCGCTCGACCAGATCCGGTCGCGCCTTCAGGAACCCGCGCCGCGCGGCGATCACCCCGCCCTGATAATGCGCATAGGCCTCGGTCGAGCGTTTCAGGACATGGAACCCGGCCCGCTCGGCGATCGAGGTGAAGGGCTCGATCAGCAGCGTCGCGTCGCAGGCCCCGAATTTCAGCGCCTCCCAGCGTTGCGGGGCGGCGCCCACCGCCTCGACGGAATAGGCGTCCCGACCGATGCCGTTGGCCGCGCACATGTCATAGAAGGCGAAGGCGAAGCCGGTGGTCGGCGCGTCCAGCGCCACCTTGCGCCCGGCCAGCTGCGCGAACCCGTCGATGTCCCGCGCCGTCACGACGGCCAGGTCCAGCCGCGTCGCGCCAGCGATGGCGACATAGCCGGGATCGAGACCCGGCGCGGCGGCGCCCTGCCCCTCGTTATAGGCGACGACATTGTCGAAGGCGGTGAAGACGATGTCGAACTCGTCCCGCGCGGTGCGCTCGGCCTGTTCGATCGAGCTGCCCGTCAGGCTGAGCGCGACGTCAAGCCCGAGAGCGGCGAAATCCCCGTTCTCGATCGCCGCGAAGACGGGCAGGTTCGGGGCGCCGGGAAAGGCGATGACCCGGACGGTGTTCACTTCGGTCATTCGTAGCTCCTGTTACGAGAGGTCTTGACTGGCGCGCGCATTCCTCATCGCCTGCCAGATCCGTTGCGGCGTCACCGGCATGGCGATGTCGCGGACGCCGTATTCCGAAAGCGCATCGACGATGGCGCTGACGATCACCGCCAGCGCCGGCGTCGTGCCGCCTTCGCCGCCGGCCTTGATCCCCAGGGGGTTGGTGGGGGAATGAACCTCGGCGATCTCGCAGGTGAACGAGGGCATGTTGTCGGAACGCGGCATGCCGTAATCCATGAACGAGCCCGCCAGCGGCTGCCCGGTCTCTGCATCGGTGGCGCATAGCTCCCACATCGCCTGGCCCACGCCCTGCGCGATGCCGCCATGGGTCTGGCCGTGCACGATCAGCGGATTGATGCAGCGCCCCACGTCGTCCACCGTGGTGTAGCGGGTGATGACCGGCGCGCCGGTGCGCATGCAGACCTCGATCTCGCAGATCGCGGTGCCGTTGGGAAAGACCGGCGTGTGCATCTCGTTGGTATGGGCGGCGCGCAGCGGTCCCTTCTCCGCGGTCGCCCGCGCCAGCGCGAACAGGTCGGCGCTGGCCCCCGCGGCCGAGAGCAGCCCGTCGCGATAGTCGATGTCCGAGGAATTGATGCCGTGCAGATCCGCGAAACGCGCCTTGGCCTCGGCAAGCAGTTCGGCCGAGGCGATGGCCATCACCGTGCCGGCATGCCGCATCGAGCGTCCGGAATGCGAGCCCCCGCCCTCCTTCACCACATCCGTGTCGCCAAGGATGATCTCGACCCGCTCGACCGGGACGCCCAGCATGTCGGCGACCACCTGCGCGAAGCTGGTCTCGTGCCCCTGGCCGCTGGGCTGGGTGCCGATGACCACCTCGACGCGGCCGTCCGCGGTGATCTCGATCTCGGCGCGTTCCTTCGGGGTGCCGATCGAGGATTCCACGTAATTCGCGAAGCCCCGCCCCAGCAGCTTGCCGCGCTTGCGGGCCTCGGCCTTGCGCGCCTCGAACCCGTCCCAGTCCGACAACGCGATGGCGCGGTCCATGTTCTTCTCGTATTCGCCGCTGTCGTAATGCTGCCCGACCGGATTGGTGTAGGGCATCGCCTCGGGCGGCACGAGGTTCCGGCGCCGCAGCTCGACCCGGTCCATGCCCAGCTCCTGCGCCGCCAGATCCATCATCCGCTCGATGGCGAAGGTGACTTCGGGACGACCCGAGCTGCGATAGGCCTGGGTGCACATCGTATTGGTGAACACCGCCCGCGCGCGCAGCGTGGCGCAGGGGATGTGGTAGGAGCCCGAGATCAGCCCCGACCCCTTGGACAGCGGCGACAGCGAAACGCAGCGCGCCCCGACATTCGAGATGTTGTCGGCCCGCATGGCCAGGATATAGCCCTCGTCGTCGAAGGCCAGCTCGACCGTGGTGATCAGGTCGCGGCCCTGATATTCGGTCAGGAAGGCCTCGGACCGGGTGGCGGTGAACTTCACCGGCCGGCCGACCCTGCCCGAGGCCCACAGGACCAGCGGAAACTCGACATAGACCCGGTTGCGGGCACCGAAATTCCCGCCGACATCGAAGGACAGGACCCGCAGCCGCTCGCGCTCGACGCCCAGCACCGCCGAGATCTCGCCCTTCTGGCGCACCGCCCCGCCCGAGCCGGCGTAAAGCGTATAGCGCCCGGTCTCGGCGTCGTAATGCCCCAGCGCGGCGCGGGGTTCGATGGTCACCGCCGTCACCCGGTCGATATGGAAGCGGCGCTTCACCACATGGGCGGCGCGGGCGAAGGCGGCCCCGGTCGCCGCCTCGTCGCCGAAGCGGCTGTCGACGAAGGTGTTGTCCGGCACCTCGTCCCAGACCGCCGGCGCGCCTTCGCGGAACGCCTCGGCGGTGGCGGTCACATGCGGCAGCACCTCGTATTCGACCTCGACGAGCTCGGCTGCCTCCTCGGCGAGGGCGGGGGTTTCCGCGACCACCAGCGCGACGGCCTCGCCCACATGCCGGACCTTGTCCAGCGGCAGCGGGTAATGCGGGCCGATGAAGGGAAAGCTGCCGTCCCGGGCACGCAGCTTGACGTCGTAATTGGTCGAGGGCACCGGGTTGTGCGGAATGGGCTGCAGGCCGTCGGCCAGCATGTCCTGCGGCGTCAGCACGGCCAGCACCCCCGGCAGGGCCAGCGCGGCCGAACCGTCCACGCCGCCGATCCGCGCATGGGGATGGGGCGAGCGGACCATGGCCGCATAGACCTGCCCCGGCAGGTTGAAATCGTCCGAGAACCGGCCCTTGCCGGTGATGAGCCGCAGATCCTCCTTGCGGGGAAGCGGCTTGCCGATGTGGCGAAACAGCGCCTCGGAAACCAGACGCATCTCGGGCCGCGATTCGCCGGGGCGATAGCTGACCTCGCGGCCGGCCGTCGGCGCCGGAACCGCCCGGCGTGGCAACGCATTCTTGTTCATCTTCCGCTTTCCCTCCCGGATCTTCCTTGCCCGACCCTTGCGGTCCGGGTTATGGCATCTTGTCGTTTGACATTACTGTCACAATGTATGACAGTATGTCAACTTGATTGATTTCCCCCGCCCCCTCATCATGTGCCTGGGTTGCGGGATGCGCAGAACGACAGGGAGGATCGAATGGATCAGGCAAGCAGCAGGGCGCCGCTGGACCTGCAGGAGCATATCGCAAGGCTTGAGAAGGCCGGGCTTCTGACCCGGATACAGGTTCCCATCGACAAGGATGCCGAGCTGCATCCCCTGGCCCGCTGGCAGTTCCAGGGCGGCCTGCAAGAGGATCAGCGCCGCGGCTTCCTGTTCACCGATGTGCGCGACAGCAAGGGCATGCATTACGACATTCCCGTAGCGGTGGGCGTCCTGGCCGCGTCGCCCGCGATCTATGCCATCGGGCTTGGCGTCGCCGAGGACGAGATCGGCGATGTCTGGGTGCGCGCCATGGCCAACCCCATCCCGCCGGTCGAGGTCGAGGCCGCCCCCTGCCAGGAAGTCGTGATCGCCGGCGACGAGCTGCGCCGGCACGGGCGCGGCCTCGGCAGCCTGCCGGTGCCGGTCTCGACCCCCGGCTTCGACAGCGCGCCCTATTTCACCGCCACCCTCTGCGTGACGAAGGACCCGGAAAACGGCATCCAGAACATGGGCACCTATCGCGCCGCCCTGAAGGCCGAGGACCGGCTGGGGGTGCGCATGGCCAGCCGGCTCAGCGGGGCGGGGGGCTATCAGCACTGGCTGAAATACAAGAAGCTCAACCAGCCGATGCCCTGCGCCATCGTGATCGGCTGCGCGCCGGCGGTGCTGTTCACCGGGCCGCAGAAACTGCCGATAGACACCGACGAGATGGCGGTGGCCGGCGGCCTGATCGGCGCGCCGGTGCGGACCGTCAAATGCAAGACCATCGACCTGCAGGTGCCCGCGGATGCCGAGCTGGTGATCGAGGGGCTGATCGACCCCGACCTGCTGGAACCCGAAGGCCCGTTCGGCGAAAGCCACGGCCATGTGGCGCTGGAAGACTTCAACATGTCGATGCAGGTGACGGCGATCACCCGCAAGCGCAGCCCGGTGCTGGTCTCGATCGTTTCGCAGGTGACGCCCAGCGAATCCAGCGTGCTGAAGCGCGTCGCCTATGAGCCGCTGTTCTTCGAGCACCTGCGCCACCATCTGAACGTGAAGGGCATCCGGCGCGTCGTCATGCACGAGCCGCTGACCAATATCCGCAAGGTGATCTTCCTGGAATTCGAGAAGGACACCCCCCAGTCCGAGATCTGGCGCGGCATGCAGGGCGCCGCGACGCTTCAGGCGCAATGCGGCAAGGTCGTCATCGCCGTTTCCGACGACATCGACGCGCGCAATGCCGATGCGGTGTTCTGGTCCATCGCCTACCGTGCGAACCTGCTTGAGGACCTGCATGTCACGCCCTACCGCTCGGAAGGGCACGGGCCGAAATCGGCGGCGAAATCGGCCGAGGGCACGCTGATGATCGACGCGACGCTGAAGGCGCCCATGCCGCCGCTGGCGCTGCCGGCCGAGCCCTTCATGCGCCGCGCCCGCGAGATATGGGAGCAGCTTCAGCTTCCCGCCCTGTCGCCGCAGCCGCCCTGGCACGGCTATTCGCTGGGGGACTGGGACGACAGCTGGACGGGCTTCGCCGAGGCCACGGTCAAGGGCGACTGGCGCGAGACGGGCCGCCAGACGCTGGCGCGGCGGCGCGGCGGCATCAAGCCGGAAACCCCGGTCCGGAAGGTGGAAACGCCTCCGGCGCGGACATGAGCGCCGGCAGGCGCGGCTGACGGGGCGGGGCGGAACCATGGCGGAGACGCAGACCGTATCGACGGGCCATCGAATGCCGGCGCCTGCCGCCGATCCTTCCGGTGCCGAGCTGCTTCCCTTCGACCCGCGGGCGCGGGAAAGGCGGCCGCACGACCCGCTCGAGGCCCTGCTGCGGGCCGGCGCGCGGGGGGCGCTGGCCCTGATCACCGCGGTCGAGGGGCCGTCCTATCGGCCTGTCGGCGCCATGATGGCCTTTCTGCCCGACGGACGGCGCAGCGGAAGCCTGTCCTCGGGCTGCATCGAGGCCGACCTTCAGCTCCACGCCCAGAAGGTGATGGCGCAGGAGGCGCCGGCGCTGCTGCGCTATGGCGCGGGATCGCCCTTCTTCGATCTGAAGCTGCCCTGCGGCGGCGGGCTCGAGATCCTCCTGCTGCCCTGCCCGCCCGCATCCCTGCTCGGCCAGGTGGCGCGGCTGCGCGCCGCAAGGCGGGGCTTCTCGCTGGCCATCGGGCTGCGGGACGGCGCGGTCGCCATCGGACCGGACCGGCCGACAGGGAAGGACGGGCATGGCCTTTTCCACGTCCGGCTGGGGCCGGAACCGCGCTTTCTGATCTTTGGCAAGGGCCCCGAGGTCGCGGTTTTCGCCGGCCTGGTGCAGGCCGCCCTGCTTCCCGGGCTGGTGCTCAGCCATGACGACGAAACCCTTGCGCAGGCCACCGCCATCGGCATGCCGGTCCGGCCGATCGACACGCGGGGCCTGCCGGGCGATGTCGAGGTGGACCGCGACACCGCCGCGGTGCTGTTCTATCACGAGCATCACTACGAAACCGCGATCCTTCGCCGGCTTCTGGCCGGCAGCGCCTTCTATATCGGCGCGCAGGGCAGCCGGCGGGCCCGGGACGCGCGGCTTGAGGCGCTGCGCGCCGCAGGCATGGGCGAGCCCGCGCTCGGCCGGCTGCGCGGACCGATCGGGGTGGTCCCCTCGGCGCGCGATGCCCGGCTGCTGGCGATCTCGGTCCTGGCCGAGATCCTGGCCCTGCATGCCCAGCGGCCGGCATGAGGCCGCGGGCAAGGCCGCGGTCTCCTATTCTTCGGCCGAGGCTTCGCCCCAGCGGCGGGTGACGGCAAGGTCGATGCCGAACAGGTCCAGCGCGCGCGCGACGCTTTGCGTCACGATGTCGTCTATCGTCCGCGGCCGGGTATAGAAGGCCGGCGTCGGCGGCATGATGATCGCCCCGTTCAGCGTCGCCTGCTGCATCAGCGCGATATGGCCCGCATGCAGCGGCGTCTCGCGCAGCAGCAGCACGACCCGCCGCCGCTCCTTCAGGCAGACATCGGCCGCCCGGACGATCAGCTCCTCGTTGTAGCTGTTCGCGATGCCGCTCAGCGTCTTGATCGAGGCCGGGGCGATCAGCATTCCCATGGTGCGGAACGACCCCGACGAGATCGCGGCGCCGATGTCCTTGTAGCTGTAGCAGCAATCGGCCAAGGCGCGGATCGCGTCGGGCTCCAGGTCCACCTCCTCGCGGGCGGTCCGCACCGCCGAGGGCGACATGACCAGATGGGTCTCGATATCGGGCAGCGCGCGCAGAAGCTCCAGCGCGCGGATCCCGTAGATCACCCCGGACGCCCCGGTAATCGCGACGATCAGTCTTTGCACGTCAGTCACCCCGCCCTTGTTGTTTCAGGCCGCCGCCGACCCGCAGATAGAAGAGGGGCGCAAGCAGCGTGATCAGGAAGACGCGCACCACATGGTGCACGGCGATGAAGGATACCGTCGCCTGCAACGACAGGGCGACAAGGCTGGTTTCGGACAGCCCGCCGGGCGCGAAGGCCAGCATCAGGTCCACCAGCGGCAGGCCGGTCAGCTGCACCAGGATCCACGCGAAGGCCAGGCCCAGCAAGATCAGGATCGAGGTGGTCGCCCCGGCGCAAAGGATGCTGGTGCCGAAATCGCGGTGATTCATGCCCGCGAAGCCGCTGCCGAGCGAGGTGCCCATCACCAGCTGCGCCCCGGCGATGAACAGCAGCGGCGGATGGAAGGCGCTGATCCCGGTCAGATGGATCACCGCGCTCAGCAGCATGGGGCCGATCAGGGCCGGCGAATGCAGGCGCAGCAGCAGGGCCAGCCTCCAGCCGATCCCGGCCGTGACCAGCAGCCACAGGCTTTCCGCCGCCCCGGGCCACCAGGCCGCCTGCGACCCGGCATCGACCAGCGGCGCGGGCCAGACGCCCAGCACCAGCCACAGCACCGCCGGCAGGGTCAGCACGACGATGAGGATGCGGAAGGATTGCAGCAGGATGATCTTGCGGATGTCGCCCCCCACGCTTTCGCCGAAGGCGGCCATCTCGGCCAGCCCGCCCGGCAGGGCACCGAAGAAGGCGGTCGGCAGCGGCAGCCGGGCGACGTGGCGCAGGAACAGGTAGCACAGCGTCGCGCCGGCGATGATGAACAGGCCCAGGAAGGACAGGCTGACGAACCATGACTCGATCCGGTCGAAAAGCGAGGGATCGAAGTTCGAGCCCAGCAGCACCCCGATCAGCGCCAGCATCACCGGGCGGATGTTGCGCGGCATGTGAAGCGGCAGGCCCGCCAGGCTGCCCAGCAGGCAGAAGGCCAGCGACCCCATCATCCAGGCAAGCGGCAGATGCAGGTAGAAGAAGGCCGCGCCGCCGCAGACCCCCAGCGCCAGGGCGAGCAGGACGTTGCGGGGCGACCTGCCCGGCGGGCGGGGCGGCTGGAAACGGGATTTCGCCATGGTTCAGATGGACCGTCTGCTGGGTCTGGAATGGGCCTGCCGACCCTGGATGCGCCGGGTCGGCAGGGGGCGGCGCAGGGGCGCCGGGCGGCAGGGATCTAGTGGCCGCCGGCCGCGATCTCGCGCTGCCAGGGCGCCACGATCCGCTCGAGCAGGGCCAGCAGCTTCTCGAGCACGATGGCCAGGACCATCACCAGCAGGATGGGCACGAACATCTCGGCGGTGCGGAAGCTGTTCGCGGCATGGATGATGATGCCGCCCAGGCCCGACAGCGCGGTCAGGAATTCGGCGATGATCATGGCGATGACCGCCTTGCCCACCGCCAGCCGCAGCCCGGCCATGATATAGGGCAGGGTCGCCGGCAGCACGATCTGCCGCATGATCTTGGACTGCGAGGCGCAGAAGGCGGTCCCGACCTCGATCAGGGTTTTCGGCACCGCCTTCACCCCGGCGCAGGTGTTGATGCAGACCGGGAAGAAGGCCAGCAGGAAGATGATCACCACCTTCACGGCGAAGCCCAGCCCGAACCAGACCATCAGCAGCGGCACAAGCGCGATCATCGGCGTCGCATAGCCTGCCGTGACATAGATGCCGAAAGCGGCGTCCAGCACCCGGTATCGCCCCAGCAGCAGGCCGATGGGAATGCCCAGAAGCGCGGCGAGCCCGTAGCCCACCAGGAAGGGCTGGATGCTCTGGACGAAGGCCTTCACCAGCGTTCCGTTCTGCATCATGACGATGAAGGACCGGAAGATCTGCGAGGGATAGGACCCGAACAGCGGGTTGATCCAGGGGCTGCACAGCTCCCATATGACGAGCAGCGTGGAAACCGAGATCAGGGTGATCGACCAGCTCGGCAGGCTTCTGGCGGAAAAGCCGGTTTTCTTGGCGACGGTCGGTTCGTGATAGCTTGACATGGTCATGGTGCTGCCTCTCAGGCGAAGGCCCGGAGGGGCGCTGCGGTGGACGTGGCGGGCCGGGGCGCGGCATCGCCCTCGTCGCGATAGCCATGCAGCGCATCCCAGGCCAGTTGGCGCTTGCGGGTGAATTCCTCGGAACTGCGGATGGCGCGCATGTCGTTGCGCGGCCGTTCGATGTTCACGTCGATGACCTCGCGCAGGTGGCCCTGGACCATGACCGCGATCCGGTCGGCCAGCAGCACCGCCTCGTCCAGGTCATGGGTGACGAAGATGATCGTCTTGCCGGTGCGCTGGTGGATGTCCAGCAGCTCCATCTGCAGGGTTTCCCGGGTCTGGGAATCCAGCGCGCCGAAGGGCTCGTCCATCAGCAGCACCTCGGGATCGATGGCCAGCGCCCGGGCGATGCCGACCCGCTGCTTCATCCCGCCCGAAAGCTGGTGCGGACGGTGGTGCATGGCGTGCCCCAGCCCGACCAGATTGATGAACCGCTCGGCCCGCTCGGCGATCTCGTGCGGCGGGATGCCCTTGGCCTCCAGCGCGAAGCGGATATTGTCCACGGCCGAGCGCCAGGGCAGCAGCTCGGCATGCTGGAACACCATGCCGCGGTCCAGCCCGCAGCCCGAGATTTCCTTGCCCGCGACGCGGATCGAGCCGCTGGACGCCTCTTCCAGCCCCATGATGATGCGCAGCGCGGTCGTCTTGCCGCATCCGCTGGGACCGGCCAGGGCGATGATCTCGCCCCGGTTGATGTTCAGCGACAGGTTGTCCAGCGCCCGGGTGGTGCGGGAGGTTCCCCCCGACCGCAATGCGAAGGTCTTCGATACGTTTTTCAGTTCGACATGGGACATACAGCAGTCTCCGGTTTCTGCGTGAAGGCGCTACTGCTGCTTCACAAGTTCGAGGGCCTGCTGGCGCGGGCCGTCATCGACGAATTCGGTGATGTCGAAGGTGTTCTGGATGCGCCCGTTGCGCTGCATCATGTCCACGTTCCATTGCAGCTTCCCCACATCCATCTCCAGCTCCGGCGTCACCGCGGAGTACTGCACGACCTCCTTGAAGATGAATTCCGGGCCGGTGTCGTCCTCGGGCAGATGCGCGATCTCGCGGGCCAGCGCATAGGTCTCGTCGGGATGCTCCATCGCATAGGCATGCCCCTCCATCTGCGCGGCAAGGAAGCGCACCAGCGCCTCGCCCTTGGTGTCGATGGCCTTTTGCGTGGTCACGATGCAGTTGCGCAGCATGTTCGGGGTCACCTCCGGCGCGCGCGCGATCACGTTCACGTTCTGCCGCCCGGCCTCCTCCTCGTATTCGCTGGAGGTCGCGGTCGCCTCGACGATGCCCGCCACGACGGCGCGGAAACGGTCGCCGCCCCCGCCGGCATTGGCGAATTGCACCTCGGCGGGATCGACGCCGCTGGCATGCAGGACCTCGCGGGCGAAGAGGTCGGGCGAGGAGCCCGGCCCCGACACGCCCAGCGACCGGCCCCTGAGCTGCTCGACCGAGGTGATGTCGGACTTGGCATAGATGTTGTAGGTCATGCCCGGCCAGTTGCAGCCGACAAAGCGCAGCGGCGCCCCCTCGGCCATGGCGGCGATGCCGACCAGGGGCGAGGTGGAATAGCTGTCGACCTCTCCGGCCAGCAGGGCCTTGACCGGCACGGTGCTGCTCACGAATTGCACCATGTCGATCTCGACGCCGTATTTCTCGCCGAAGCGCACCGGCATGAAAAGGATGCCGGCATCGCCCTTGGCCTCGACGACGCCGTGGCGCCAGGTCTCGGCCGTGGCGGCGCTGCCCGCAGCGATGATCGCCGCAGCGACGAGGGCGCATCTGGTATTGTTCACATTCTCCTCCCTGGATCTCGAGACTCACCGCGCTGTTCGCGGCTCACAGCGCGACTCGATTCCCTGCGCGGGAACGGTCGCATAATTCATCCTCTGACGACAATATTGCATTCGCATACTACGGTATGTATGTATGACAGTATTGCGAAGTGACGCGGCTTGGCAAATTCAAATCCGGGAGAGCACTATCATGTCGGTGAATTTGGCCTCGATCGAGATGCGGCTGCTGGTGGTCATGGATGCGCTGCTGGCCGAGAACTCCGTCAGCAAGGCCGCCGCGCGGCTGGGGATGTCGCAACCGGCCACCAGCAATGCGCTGAACCGGCTGCGCCAGCTGTTCAACGATCCGCTGTTCGTCCGGGTCGGCAGCGCCATGCAGCCCACGGCCCGGTCGCAGGAGCTGGCCGCCCCGCTGAGCGAAGCCTTGCGCCAGATCGAGAATATCCTGGTCCCGCAGGATTTCCAGCCGCAGGACATGCCCTGGGTGTTCACCCTGGCGGTATCCGAGAACGCCTCGGCGGTGCTGCTGCCGGCGCTGCTGGCCCATCTGGCCGAAACGGCCCCCAATATCCGCGTCCTGGCCGAATCGCACAGCAATGCGCAGCTGGTCGAGATGCTGGACCGCAACGCCATCGACTTCGCCATCGGGGTGATCCCGCATCTGCCGCGCCGCTTTTCGCGCGCGCCGCTGTTCCATGACCGCTATGTCTGCATGATGCGCCGCGGCCATCCGCTGGCGCAGGGGCCGCTGACATTGGATGAATTCCTGCAGGCGGAACATCTCGCCGTGAAGCCGGGCTTCGGCGAGACGAGCCGGGTCGACCAGCTGCTGGCCGAACGGGGCATCCAGCGGAACATCTTCGCCACGGCCCACCAGTTCGTCGCGGCGCCGGCCATCGTGGCGCATACGAATCTGCTGGCGCTGATGCTGGAACGGATGCTGCCCATGTTCGACACATCCGCGCTGCACATCACCGAGGCGCCGGTCGAGGGGCTGTCGGTCCGCTCGGACCTGGTCTGGAGCCAGCCGCGCTCGTCCCTGCCCTCGCATAAATGGATGGCCCGAAAGATCCAGGCGGTGGCGCGCACCCTGCCGCAGGATCCCCGGCAGACGCCGGACGCGGCCCTGCCCGCCCTCGCAAACAGCCTTCGACATGACAAAGGAGACAGACCATGGACGCCATGACCACGCCCGCCGCCCGGCAGGGCACGACGCCGCTGCGCGACGGCGCAAGCCTTGCCTGGCGGCTTGCCAATCCCGCCGGCACGACGCGGATGGCGCTGGTCCATTCGCTGGCGATGGACGGCGCCTTCTGGGACGCGGTGGTCGCCTGCCTGCCCGAGGACGTGGCGGTGCTGGCCATCGACTGCCGCGGGCACGGCCGCTCGACCAGATCCCCCGGCCCCTTCACCGTCGAGCAATTCGCCGACGACCTCGCCGAGGTCATGGAGGAGCTGGGGTGGCAGGGCGCCCTGGTCGCCGGCGCCTCGATGGGCGGCTGCGTCGCGCTGGCCTTCGCCACCCGCCACGCCGGCCGGGTCCGGGCGCTGGGACTGATCGACACCACCGCCTGGTATGGCGAGAATGCGCCGGCCGCCTGGGAAGAACGCGGCATGAAGGCCGTGACCGAGGGGCTGGACGCGCTGGTCGGCTTCCAGAAAAGCCGCTGGTTCAGCCCGGCCTTCATCACCCGCAGCCCCGAGGTCGTGGAGCAGGCCGTCGCGACCTTCATGGCCAACGACGTCGCCAGCTATCTGGCCACCTGCCGGATGCTGGGCGCGGCGGACCTGCGTGCGGGCTTGCCGCGTTTCGACCTTCCCACGGCCATCGTGGTGGGCGAACACGACTACGCCACGCCGCCGGAAATGGCGCGGGCCATGGCCGAGGCGATTCCGGGCGCCACGCTGGAGATTCTGCCCGATTTGCGGCATTTTACCCCGCTGGAGGCACCCGAGGCGATCGCCGCGGCCCTGATGAGACTGGCGGGAAAGATCTGACCGATGCGGCAGCAGGCGCGCAATGCCGGGACGACGGGGGAAGGGGTGCTCTGGCGCTTCGCGCTCGCCGTCTATGCCGAGCCCGGCGTCAAGGCGGAATGCCTGCATTTCCAGGACCGGCAGAAGGGCGATGTCTGCCTGCTTCTCGCGGCCCTGTTCCTTGCCGCGCGGGGGATCGGCGTCGAGCCCGGCGCGCTGGGGCGGCTGGAACGGGCCGTGCCCTGGCCGGCGCGGCTGCATCTGCGGCTGGCGCGCGGCCTCAGGAAACGCCTGCCCCGCGACGGCGGGGCGGGCCGCCTGCGCAAGGCGCTGCTGGCGCATGAGCTGTCGCTGGAACGCGCCCGGCTGGCCCGGCTGGAGGCGGCGCTGGCGCCCGAATGCGCCGGCCGGGGCGATATCGGGCCGGACACCGCCCTGCGCCTGCTGGCCGACAGCCTGGCCGATTTCTACCGGCTGGACCGGCTTCACCTGCCGGCCACCTTTGCCGCAGCCGGCAGAATCCGCGCCCGCCCGCGCGGGCGGTGAAACGCCATGTCGCAGAGCGAAGCCGGTCCGCACCGTCCCGAAACAGGCAGCAAAGCCATGGTTCTCGACAGGCCGGTCCGCACGGTCGGCATCCTTCTGGCGGCTGGCGCGTCCCGCCGCTTCGGCCCCGGCGACAAATTGCTTGCCCCCTTGCGGGGCAGGCCGCTTGTGCACTGGTCGGCAAGCGCGCTGCAGGATTCCGCCTGCCAGAGGGTCGCGGCGATCGTGTCCTCGCACGAGGTCGAGGCCGCCTTGCCGCCCGGATTCGTCGTCCGGCATGTCCCGCCCTTGCAATCGATGGCCCGGTCCTTTCGCGCCGCTGTCGGGCTTGCGGAAAAGATGTCGGCGGAAAGGGCGCTGATCTGCCTGGGCGACATGCCGGCGATAACCGCCGGCCTGCTGGGCGAATTGCTGGCCAGGCGCAGGAACAGCGCCTGCCGCTCGGCCGGGCGCCGCCTGCCGCCGGTGCTGCTTTACGCCTCGTCCTATCGGGCCGCGCGGGAAAGCGCCCGGGCCGATGCGGGCGCGCGCGATTTCATCGCCCGCCTGCCGGCCGAGGACCTGCTGGAGATCGGCGAGGAAAGCGCCGCGGACGTGGATACCGTGTCCGATCTCCGCTTTCTCGGCGGAGGGTTCTAGCCGCTGGCATTCGGCGGCGCGGCGCCTGTTCCTGTCCGCGGCGGGCGGCTTTCCATCGGACGGGAGAGGGTTTTCGCGCGGCCAAGGAACGGATGCATGCCGGGCGCGTTGTCAGAAATCCGCTTCCCGCGACCTTGATCGTCCAGGAACCATGTTTGCGCGCATCCGCGCGCGGGGTCGCCAGACATGGAGGGAAGGCTGCGCATGAAGGAAGGACGTCAGGCGTTCCTGCTCCGTCTCAGCGATGCGCTGGCGGCGATTCCGGATGCCGCGGAAATCCAGGAAACGGCGGCGCGCCTGCTGGCGGAACGCCTCGGCGCGGATCGCGCCGCCTATCGCGAGGTCGCGGCGCCGAACGATGCGCGCAACGCCGGGACACATGCCCGCCCGGATGCCCCCGGCCGGCAGGGCGATGACCGGCAGGGCGATGGCGGGGCGCGGCTGGCGGGCCGGATGGGCGAGCGGCTTCGGCAGGGCAAGCCGGTCGCGCTGGCCGATATCGCGCAGGATCCCCGCATCGGGGCCGAGGCGCGCCGGGCTTTTCTGGCCACCGGAACCCGGGCACTGCTGGTGGTCCCGCTGCTCCGGCACGGCCGGGAGGCGGCCAATCTGGTCCTCGAACACGGCGCGCCGCGCGACTGGACCCCGGCCGAGGTGAAGCTGGCCGCCGAGGTGGCGGAGAGAGCGCGGGCCGCGGCCGAGCGGGCGGGGGCGCAAATCATCCTGCGCCAGAGCGAGCAGCGCGTCAGCAAGCTTCTCTCGCTGATGCCCGCCGCCGTCTACACCTGCGATGCCGAGGGCCGGCTGACCTTCTTCAACCGCCGCGCCGCCGAGCTGTGGGGGCGGGCGCCGCGGCTCGACGATGCCGGCGAGCGGTTCTGCGGATCGTTCCGGCTGTGGACCGCCGACGGCGCGCCGCTGCGGCCCGAGGACAGCCCGATGGCCGAAGCCCTGCGCGACGGGCGCAGCGCCCGCAACCTCGAAATCGTCCTCGAACAGCCCGGCGGTGCCCGGCTGGTCACCCATGCCAGCATCGACCCGCTTTACGACGATGACGGCCGGCTGGCGGGGGCGATCAACGTCTTCGTGGACGTGACCGAACGCAAGCAGGCCGAGGCCGCCCTGCAGGCCAGCGAGGAAACCCGCCGCCGGAACCAGAACTGGCTGGCCGCGCAAAAGGAGGCGTTCCGCGCCGCCATGGACGGCGCGGCGCTGGACGTCTCTCTGGGCATCCTTGTCGCGGCGGCGGTCGAGCAGGAAAAGGGGGCGCTGCGATGCGCCTTTTACCTTGCCGATCTTGAAAGCGCGACGCTGCACCATGTCGTCGGCATGACCGACGGCTATGCCGAGCGGGTGAACGGCTTCGAGGTCTCGCCCGAGTCGCTTGCCTGCGGACTGGCCTTCGCCAGCGGCCAGCCGGTCATCACGCCCGACGTCACCCGGGAACCGCGCTGGCGGCCCTGGATCTGGCTGGCGCGCGACTTCGGCTATCGCGCCTGCTGGTTCTTTCCGGTCGAGACCGCCTCGGGGCAGCTCGTGGGCGCTCTGGCAATGTATTTCGCCGAGCCGCGCGAGCCCACGGCCCGGGATCGCGAGCTTGCCGCGGCGCTGACCCAGACCGCGGCCATCATCATCTCGCGCATGTATGCCGAGGCGGCCTTGCGCGGCAACGAGGCGCAGCTGGCCGAGGACCTGCAGGCGATGGAGGAGCTGCACGCCGTGGTGAGGGATCTGGTCGGCGCCAAGTCGCCGCAGGCGCTTTATGACCGCATCGTCCAGGCGGCGGCGGTGCTGATGCGTTCGGATGCCGCCAGCATCCAGGTGCTGGACCATGAACACGGCCAGCTGAAACTGCTGGCCCATCGCGGATTTCACCCCGAATCCGCCCGGTTCTGGGAATGGGTCGGCATGGATGGCGCCAGTTCCTGCGGACGGGCCTATCACAGCGGCGACAGGGTGGTGATGGCGGATCTGGAACCGCTGATCGACGATCCGGCCGAGGTGGGGGCCTATCGCCGCTCGGGGCTGCGCGCCGTGCAGTCCACGCCGCTGCGGACCCATCGCGGCACGGTGCTCGGCATGCTCTCGACCCATTGGCGCCGGCCGCACCGGCCCAGCGAGCGCGAGTTGCGCTTCCTGGACCTGCTGGTGCGGCTGGCGGCCGATCTGGTCGAGCGGGTGCAGGCCGAGGACCGGCTGCGCGCCAGCGAGGAGCGGCTGCGCCGGTTCGGAGAGGCCTCGCATGACATCTTGTGGATACGCGACGCGAAAACCCTGCAATGGCAATATCTCACCCCCGCCTTCGAGACCATCTACGGGCTGGGGCGCGACGCCGCGCAGGCGGGCGACAATTACCGCGCCTGGATCAGGATGATCGCGGCCGAGGACCGGCGCAAGGCCAGCCATGCCATGCGCCAGGCCCGCCTGGGCCGGCACGTCACCTTCGACTATCGCATCCGCAGGCAGAACGACGGCACCACCCGCTGGCTGCGCAGCACCGTCTTTCCGATCACCAACACCGCCGAGCGGGTGACGTTGATCGGCGGCATCGGCCACGACCTGACGCAGCTGCACAAGGCGGGGCTGCGCCTGCAAACGCTCATGGAGGGGATCCCCCAGCTGGTCTGGCGCGCCATCGACGGCGGGCACTGGACCTGGTCCAGCCCGCAATGGACCGACCATACCGGCCTGAGCAGCGAGGACAGCGCCGGGCTGGGCTGGCTGGACGCGCTGCATCCCGACGACCGGGACAAGGCCATGCATTTCTGGAACGCCGCCGTGCGCACCGGCCATCTTGAGATGGAGGGCCGCATCCGCCATGCCGCGACCCGGCAATACCGCTGGTTCCAGACCCGCGCCACGCCCGTCCGCGACGAATCCGGCATGATCGTCGAATGGCTCGGCACCTCGACCGACATCCACGAGCTGCGCGAATTGCAGGAGCGGCAGAAGGTCCTTGTCGCCGAATTGCAGCACCGGACCCGCAATCTGATGGGCGTGGTCCGCTCGATGGCCGACAAGATCGCGCGCACCAGCACCGACCTGGCCGATTTCCGCGAGCGGTTCCACGACCGCCTGGCGGCGCTGGCCCGGGTCCAGGGCCTGCTGTCGCGGCTGGAGGAACATGACCGCGTGACCTTCGACGACCTGATCCGGACCGAGCTTTCCGCCATGGGCAGCGCCTCCGGGCGGGTGGTGCTGCACGGACCGCCGGGCGTCCGCCTGCGCTCCTCGACCGTGCAGATTCTGGCCCTGGCGCTGCATGAGCTGGCGACCAACGCGGTCAAATACGGCGCGCTGGGTCAGCCGGCGGGCCGGCTTGCGGTAAGCTGGCGGCTTCAGCCGCAGGGCGGGCAGGACAAGCCCTGGCTGCATATCGACTGGCGCGAAAGCGGGGTCAGGATGCCGCCTTCGGGCGCGGGTCCGCATGGCAACGGCCAGGGCCGCGAACTGATCGAGCGCGCCCTGCCCTATCAGCTCAGCGCCCGGACCTCCTACAGCTTCGGACCGGACGGCGTGCATTGCACCATCTCGATCCCGGTCTCTGCCAGCACGACGGAGCCGGACCGGCATGACTGAACCCCTGCTCAAGGCCCGCCGCATCCTTGTGGTCGAGGACGAATTCCTGCTTGCGGCCGAGCTTCGGGGTGAACTGGAACGGGCCGGCGCCATCGTGGTCGGGTGGGCGGGAACGCTTCAGGACGCGATGGCGCTGATCAGAGCCGAAAAGCGGCTGGACGGCGCGCTTCTTGACGTGAACCTGCACGGAGAAGCCGCCTTTCCCGCAGCCGACCTGCTGATAGAGCGGGGGGTGCGGTTCGTGTTCGTGACCGGCTACGACCAATCCGCCCTGCCCGACCGCTTCGCGGGCATCCTGCGGCTGGACAAGCCGGTCGATATGGAAAAGCTCGCGCAGGCCATGGGCGGGTGAACCCCGCCGCAAGGCGGGCAACGGATCAGTTCAGGTGACGCCTGCGCCGTTTCGCATATTCCTTCCCGAGCAGCCGCAGAAGCCACGCTTTCAGCTCCTGCTCGGCCTGTCCCCGCTCGGTCATCGCGACGGCGGATTTCAGCGCCGCCTCGACCAGCCGCTCGGCCGAGGCCCTGTCCGGCATCACCCGCTGCGCCTGCACCAGCATGTCGACCACGATGGTTTCGATCGATTCCGAAGGCCGGGCGGGCAGGCGGTCGTGTTGGGCATGCAGGTCATGCAGCATCGGCCGGGCGTGGCTGGGCTTGCTGTAGATCCGGGCATCGCGGAACCGCGGCGGCACGAGCTCGTGATGGCCGCCGGTCAGAAACAGAAAGGGGATGCCGGAGCT
Source organism: Paracoccus sp. J55 (assembly GCF_000513975.1). Taxonomy (NCBI): domain Bacteria; kingdom Pseudomonadati; phylum Pseudomonadota; class Alphaproteobacteria; order Rhodobacterales; family Paracoccaceae; genus Paracoccus; species Paracoccus sp. J55. The sequence goes on along the minus strand of NZ_AZVA01000007.1, from coordinate 4,750 downwards.
CTTCAGGGAATCGGCGATGCAGAAAGAGGTCTCGTCGCCCAGTTTCACGTCGAGGATGGCGGCCTCGATCCGGTCGTCGCAGAGAATGGCGTCATGCACGTCCGCAAATGGACCCACGACGGAATCGCCCAGCTCAAGGATCTCGGTCGTCAGCTGTTCCGCCAGGAAATAATCGTCCTCGACAACGAGAATGCGCAACCTTCACCCCCCTTCTGCGGGCGCACTGGTCGCATCCCGGAACCAGCCGCGGCCTGCCCCCGTGATCACGATCTGCCCGCCCGAACCCACCGGACCCGAACCAACTCGCAAGCGCGTGGAATGTTCCCCGGCGCGGCCGGCATGGCCAAGCCGCAGGCAGCGCCATGGCGGACGCCTGCAGACCCGTGCGCTGTCATGGTCCCTGCGGCAGAACATCGGGCTGGTGGGGACCGCCGGAATCAGGCGGTCCCCGGCGCGGATAGGGTTACCAGTCGTCGCGGAACCGGCCGCGCGCGCCTTCGCCCACGCGGTCGTCGGCGCGGGTATAGCCGCGGCGCCCGCGGTCGTTGTAATCGCGCAGCTCGTCCTGGCGGCGGCGGCGCTCGGCCTCCTCGTCGCCGAACCACGAGGCGACCTCGTCCCCGGCGCGGTCCATCCAGTCGCGATCGTCGCGGCCATAGCCGCCTTCCCGGTCCTGCCGGCGATGGGTGCCGTAGGCGCCGCCGTAATCGCCCCGGCCATAGCCGCGGCGGCGATCGTCGCCATAGCCGCCGCCATAGCCGCCGGGCCGGCCGGAATAATCGCCGTAGGGCGTGCCATAGGCGCCGCGCCCATAATCGCCGTAGCGCCCCGACCGGCCATAGTCCCGGTCGCGATAATCGCTGTCGTCGTCGCGGGCGTAGCGGCTGCGATAGGACCGCTCGGAATAATCCGGGTCCCAGCGATTGCGGTCTTCGTCCCTCCAACGATCTGCCATGTCATCCTCCTGTTCACGGTCAGCGCCGCCGCGGGCGGCTGGGTGCGGACAACCGGGGGCGGGCCGGAATGTTCCTGAAAACCGCCGCCCGCCTACCAGAGCTGCGCCGGCCGGGCGATCATCAGCCAGAAGATGCCGAGGACGGCGGCAAAGGCCGGAAAGCCGAAGGCGAACCAGGTCCGGAACAGCCGGAAATAGCGCGGCGGCAGCGCCTGCCCCTCGCGCAGCGCCGCCACGGCAAGGTCGCGCATCCGCATCTGCATCCAGACCACCGGCAGCCAGAAGGCGCCGGTCAGCAGATAAAGCAGCAGGGACAGCACGATCCAGTGCTCGCCCAGCCCGTAGCCCAGATGCCAGGCCAGCGCGAGCCCGGTCAGCGGCTGCGCCACCACGGCGGTGGCGGTGAACAGGAAATCCGCGATCACCACGATCCGCGCCACGCCGGCGATCACCGCCTTGTCGCCCGAGCGATGCGCCAGCAGCATGAAGAAGGCGATGCCGGCGCCGGTCCCCAGCAGCACCGAAGCGCCGATGATATGCAGGTATTTCAGGCCAAGATACAGCATCAGCGTTCGTCCAGGATCGCCAGCGCCACGAAATGCGCGAAAAGGATCGGCCAGATCTTCAGCAGGGGCCCCAGCGGTTCGTTCCACAGCTCGGGCAGCAGCAGCGTGCCGGCGACGATGTAGAAACAGGACAGCCCGATCGCCGCCCACAGCCCGCGCCGCGCCGTCGGCCGCCAGGCGATGGCCAGCCCGATGGCCAGATCGGCCAGCGCCCCGGCGACCACGCCCGGCCCGGCCAAGGCGCCGGTCCGGGCGCGATGCATCAGCTCCAGCCCGTTCTCGAAGCCGGTGGTCAGCGAAATCACCGCCGTCAGCGTCCAGAACAGCACCAGCACCACGAACAGAACCGGCTTGATGGGGTAAAGCCCGGCGAACCAGCGTTCCTGGACCGAGGCCGGACGTGCGCGCAGCGCCTCGGCCAGGCTGCGGGGCCGGATGCCGGTGATCTGCGTCCAGGGCCCCGGATCGCCGACGGCGCCGTGGCGGATCTCGCGCCGCGCGGTGCTGCGCAGCGGCGGGCGCCAGCCCAGCCTGCCGGCCAGATCACCCAGCCGGTAAAGCAGCCCGGCCGCCCATCGCGGCAGCGCCAGGGCCCGGGCCGGGCGCCAGCCCAGCCAGGCGCGATGCAGCGCCACCACCTCGGCAAAGGACAGCCGTTCGGGCCCGGCCAGTTCCAGCGCCAGCCGTGCCGGCCGGTCGGGCTGGACGACGAAGGCCACGGTCTCGACGACATCCTCCAGCGCCACCACCTGCAGGGGGCCGGTCTCGGGCATCACCGGCAGCACCGGCAGGACCGCCAGACCCCGGATCAGCGCGCTGGCGCCGAAGACCGGGCCGCCCAGCACCACCGAGGGCCGCAGGATCACCCAGTCCAGATCCAGCGCCATCAGCGCCCTGTCGCCTTCGAGCTTGCTGGCCGAGAAGGCCGAGGCCTGCTGCCGGTCCACCCCGATGGCCGAGAAATGCACCACCCGCCGGATGCTGGCCGCCGCGCAGGCGCGAAACAGCGCCGCCGCACCGCCGGCATGGGCGGCCGTCGTGTCCTCGCGGGCATTGTCCTGCAGCACGCCGACGCAATTCACCACCGCCTCGACCCCCTCAAGATGCGGCCGCCAGAGGTCGGGATCGTCCGCCTGCCCGAAATCCACCCGGATCCATCGCGACACCGCGCCGAAGGCGGGCGGGCGGGCGCTGCGGCTTGCCCCCAGCACGACATGGCCGTCGGCGGCAAGCCGGGCGCAGACGCTCTGCCCGATCAGGCCGGTCGCGCCTGTCACCAGCACCCTCATGGCCGGCCGGCCCGCGGCATGCTTCTGGGCCGCATCGCGGCGGCGCGCCTGAAAGCTGGGTGGTTCATGGTCCCGTCTCCCGCAAGAAAGGCCGGTCCTGAACCCGCTGGCGGCGGCTTTGTTCCGGCGTCGACGAAAAGCCCGGCCAAGGGCCATGTCGCGCAGGCAGTGCCTTTCGGGGTTTCAAGGACCGGCCGAAGGAAGCCCCCCGCTTTTAAAACGGGGGGCTGACTCTTAATGCTCGGCAGGTTCGATCCATACTCCCATCGCCTGCATTGCAATCACCGACGCTGCTGCAAAAACCGCGCCGGTCATGACGCCGGCAACCAGCGCCGATGCGAGAATCGTTTGATGTGGCATGCTCACCTCCTGATGCCTGTGAGCGGCGCCCCCACGCGCTTATGGAATTAACGCATGAGCAAAAACCCATTGGCGGAAATTGGCTGGACTGCCCATTGCGTCAGCACCCTGCAAGGCGAAATGGCACAGGCGTTTCCGGAATACGGGCGTGTCTGGAACAATGCAGCGATTTTCCGGTTGTTAGCGCCTTTGCCGGAAAAGGCATTTCAGCAAGGAAAGGAAAGAGCCATGGCAAGCAAGCATCCCAAGACCCGCCACCCCTCGGACGCCGATCTGCGGCACGATCCCGGTATCGGCCGTTCGAAGGGCGTCGACCGCAAAGACCCCGAGATCGGCGGCGAAAATACCTTCGAGGGCGATGTGCTGAACGATACCACGCCGCAGGGCGGCGTCGATCCCCGGCAGCGCGGCCGCGAAAACAAGTGACGCAGCGATATAATATCCAGGAGGCAAGAATGACCGGAAAGAAAACCCGTCAACAGCAGCGCCAGATTATCGAGAAGCGCGTGGATACCAGCAATGCCGGCAAGGATTTCGATTCCCGCCCCTATCTTGAGGCCGCAAAACATCCTCAGGGGCAGATAACCGAAGGGCGGGTCAGGCCGCAGGATCTGGAAAACGACGATGGCGACCCTTCTCCCAAGGGGGAAAATCAGGAAAGCCAGCACCACAAGCGCGACGGCCGGCCCGAGGACGAGGGCTGAGCCCCGCCCGGCCGAATGGCGAACCCGGTCGGTTCATCGCCCGAGGGCGGCCGGATCGAGGCCGAAGCGCCCGGGCCGGGGTCGCCGTCCCCCGACCGCCCGGAATTCGGCTCGGCCATCCGGCGATGCCGCTTGGCCAGCATTCTCGGCCAGCATTCCCGCGGGCGTCACATGCGCCGCCGCCACCTGCAGCCGGTTTTCCAGCCGGTGACGATCTGCTCCTCCCCGCCATCATCGCCTTGAAGCCCGCCTCGGCCACCGAGGTGGATCCTCTGTTTCATGCGAGGCCTGGCCGGGGTGGACGGCCAGCAGCGCCGTCGCCCGGCTTGAGGCTGTCTTGTCCTTCCGCAGGTCCTGCAGGGCTGCGGCTGTATCCCGGACTCTCCCGTCCGACGTGATTCAGTTTTGTCTGTTTGCGCGGATGAGGATGGCTGTGATGATGATCAGCAGCAGGATGGCGAGGACGGCGAGCCTCTGCGGCAGGAGGCGCGGGCCGGGGTTGCGGCGGGCGCGGGCGCCCTGGGCCAGCTCGGCGCGGCGCGCCAGGCGCAGCTGCTCGGGGCTGACCGGGGTGCCCGCCGCCTCGTCGTCGGTGCCCAGCGGCGCCGCCGCCGGGTCGGGAAAGCCCAGCTTGTCGCCGGTCCGGCCGGCGTCGATCTCGGCGCGCAGCCGCGAGGGATTGGCGCCGCGGCTCTCCTCCGGCCGCCTTTCCGTCTCCGTCTCCGGCCCGGGCGCGCGCGCCTTCTCCGTCGCCTTCTCCGGCCCGCTCATCGATCCGGTCCCACGGGGCGGAAAGGGGGCCTTGCGGCCCCCTCTCGCCCGGGTTCAGCGGCGCCCGCGCGAGGCATGGCGCCGGTCGTCGTCATCGTCGCGGCG